>NZ_JAYMGI010000002.1:317000-634000 GCF_035825295.1 Actinacidiphila sp. DG2A-62 | reverse complement strand
CCGGCGCGCCGGTGAGGGCGAGCGCGCCGGTCAGTGCCGCGACCGCGCCGAGCGCGGCGGTGGCGGTACGGGCGCGGTGGCGCCTGGACCGGATGTTTTCGGGCATGGCGGATCGATGTCCCTTCGTCCGAGGAGACTGCGTGAACTGCCGTGTGCGATCAGACGTGGTGCGGCGCCTCAGCCCTTCACGGCGCCGACCATGACCCCCTTCGCGAAGTGCTTCTGCAGGAAGGGGTAGACCAGGAGGATCGGCACCAGGCTGATCACCAGCACCGCCATCTGCAGCGACTGCTGCGGCGGCGGCGTGGTGCCCAGGGCCGCGATGTTGTCCGCGCCGAGCGGCGCGTTGTTCACCACGTAGGTGCGCAGCACCAGCTGCAGCGGCCATTTCGCGGTGTCGTTGATGTAGAGCATCGCGGTGAAGAAGCTGTTCCAGAAGCCGACCGCGTAGAACAGCCCGACCACCGCGAGCACCGCCTTGGACAGCGGCAGCACGATCCTGACCAGCACACGGAACTCGCCGGCCCCGTCGATGCGGGCGGAGTCGAGGATGTCCTGCGGCAGGTCCATGAAGAACGAGCGCATCACGATGACGTTGAAGCCGTTGACCATCACCGGGACGATCAGCGACCAGTACGAGTTCAGCAGCCCGAGCTCCTTGACCACCAGGTAGCTGGGGATGATGCCGGGGCTGAACATCAGCGTGAACAGCACGGTCAGCAGGATCGGCTTGCCGGCGAACGTCCCGGGCCGGGACAGCGCGTAGGCGAGCATGGTGGTGCAGGCCAGCGCCAGCAGCGTGCCGACCACGGTGATGCCGATCGACACCATCAGCGAGCGGGTGACCACCCCGCCCGAGAGCACCGCCCGGTACGCGTACAGCGAGGGGTGGTCGGGCCACAGCACGAACCCGCCGGACCTGGTGATCTGGCGCTTGTCCGCCAGCGAGGTGGAGACGACCGCGACGAACGGGATCACCACCACCGCGCAGCACAGCAGCAGCACCAGGCCCTTCAGGCCGCGCAGGGGCAGTGCGGCCGCGCCGCGGCCGGGTCCGTCGGTGGTGCCCCGGCGGCTCGGCGGGGCGGGGGAGCGGCGGCCGGCCGCCCGGGTGATCGGACTGCGCCTGCGCGCCGGACGGTTGGTCACTGCGGTGCTCACGACTCGTACACCCCGCGCTCTCCGAAGATGTGGGCGACCTTGTTGGCGCCCAGGACCAGGGCGACGCTCACCACGCCCTTGACCAGGCCGACCGCGGCCGATACGCCCCAGTCGCCGTTGATCACCCCGTGGTTGTAGACATAGGTGTCGAGCACCTCCGAGGCGTCGGTGCCCACCGGCGCCTGCTGGAGCAGGATCTGCTCGAAGCCGGTGTTCAGCGAGTCGCCGAGCTTCAGGATGAACATCAGCACGATGACGCTTCGGATGCCGGGCAGCGTCACGTGCCACAGCTGGCGCGTCCTGCTCGCGCCGTCCACGGCCGCCGCCTCGTACAGGCTGGTGTCGATCCGGGACAGGGCCGCCAGGAAGAGGATCGTGCCCCAGCCGGTGTCCTTCCAGATCACCTGCGAGGTGATCAGCACCTTGAACAGGCCGGGGTCGCCGATGATGTGGAAGCCGTCCGAACCGTGCTGGGCCAGCCAGGTGTTGAGCATGCCCGCGTTGCCGAGCATGGACTGGAAGAGCGCGACCACGATCACCCAGGACATGAAGTGCGGCAGATACAGCACCGACTGCACCAGCCGTTTGATCCGCTCCGAGACCAGCGAGTTCAGCAGCAGCGCGACGGCGATCGGCACCGGGAAGACGAACACGACCTGCGCCACCGCCACGATCAGCGTGTTCTTCAGCGCCGTGACGAACTCGGGGTCGCCGTTGAAGATCACGTCGAAGTTGGACAGCCCCACCCAGGGCGACCCGGAGATGCCGAGAAAGGGCTGGTAGTCCTTGAACGCGATGACGTTGCCGAGCAGCGGCAGGTAGGAGAACAGCAGCACCACGGCCAGGCCCGGCAGCGCGAGCAGCAGCAGGAACCGGTCCCGCCGCATGCGGGCGAGCCACCCTGGCCGCCCACCGTCCCCGCCGGGCCGCGGTCTGCGGCCCTTGCCGGGCCTCAGCCGCCGCGTCGCCTCGACAGCCATCTCTCCTCCTGGAACTCGTGTGCCTCGGGTGCGGGTCCCCGCCCGCGTGCGAACCGTACGTTCCGCCGGAGCGCGACCCGTGCCGCGCCCGCCGGGCCGTCTCAGCTCGCGGACTCCGTGTACTCGGCGGCCATCTTGTCGCCACCGGCCGCGCGCCACTGCTTGACCACGTCGTCCCAGTGCGACAGCGGCCGGCGCCCGAAGGCGATGTCCAGCTGGGCGTCGTCTGTGATCTTCTTCAGCTGCGCGCCCTTGCGGCTGTTGGTGTCCGAGTAGTGGCCCACCGCCGGGTTGCGGATCAGGTTGTCGGCGATCCGCACGTGCCAGGCGTGCTGTCTGGTCACCTCGGCCTTCTGCCCGGGGCCCAGGATGGTGGGGGCGTCGGTGATGTACTGCACGTCCACCAGCTCGCGGGCGCCGCGCGAGGTCGCGACGGGCCTGCCGTCCTTCCACGTGTAGTCCACGCCCTCGACGCCGAACTTGCGCTGCAGGTGTTCCAGGGTGCCGATGGGCGCGCACAGCCAGCTCAGGAAGTTCAGCAGCGCCCTGGTCTTCTTCTCGCCGAGGCCCTTGCGGATCACGGTGAGGCCCTGGCTGCCCGTGCCGGCGAAGTGCTTGGCGTCACCACCGCCGTCGTGCTTGGGCTCCACCAGCGCGGTGACCTTGTCGTAGCCGATCTGCTGGCCGTAGATGTCCCAGGCCGCGTAGCCGTCACTGTTCATGACGGTGCGGCCGCTGGTGAAGTAGTCCCGCAGAGGGGTGTACTGGGCGGTCGCCGAGGCCGCGTCCGGGTGGAAGAGACCCTGTTTGATCATGTCGCGGACCAGGCCGAGCGCTTGCTTGGTCCGCTCGTCCGTCCAGGTGCTGACGAACTTCCCCCCGCTGGTGTCCCAGGTGTTGGGCGCGCCCAGCATCATCTGCAGGTGCTCCACCATTCCGTAGACGTTGGCGAAGGCCCACCGGCTGCTCTTGGCGTCGGTGACGTCCTTCATCAGCTGCAGGAATTCCTGGAAGTTCTTCGGGCCCGGGTTCGCGCCCAGCTGCTCGATGATGTCCGCCCGGGCCAGCAGCGCGTGGTTGGCCAGCGCTCGCGGCTGCGGCACCGCGTAGATCGTTCCGTTGGCCAGGGTCGTCTTCCACGACTCGGTCTGGATGTTCGCCAGGTAGGGGAAGTCCTTGGCCGCGTCCCCGGCCAGGTAGGGGCCCAGGTCGGCGAAGAGCTTCTGCATCACCTGCGGCTGGCTCGGGGTCGGCACCGGGAAGCCCATGACGTCGGGCAGGTCGCCGCCGGCGATCAGCGTCTGGAACTTCGTCGGATAGTCGCCGCCGGTGGCCAGCGTGATGTTCAGCTTGGCGCCCGCGCCCTTGTCGAGCTGCTGCCAGAAGGCGTTGTCGCTCGGCTTGGGCGGCACCGCGCTGTAGGTCGGGTAGATGATGCTGACGTCGCCGATCCCGGCGAGCGGCGGGGTGGCGAAGGCCGGCTTGGGGTTCCTGGGGTAGCTGAAGTACCCGGGCATCGCGCCGGCGTCCGTGCCCGGCAGGTCCGGGCGGACCACGGTGACCGGCGTGTAGGTCGGCAGCTTGGCCCGCGCGTTGGCGGCGGAGGCGTCCTTGGCGGCCGGACTGGTCGAACACGACGACAGCAGCGGCACCGCGGCGCCTGCGGCGGCAAGCGAGCCGGCGGCCACGAAGGTACGGCGGGAGAGGCCTGAGCCTGTAACGGGAGCCATGTCGGCGACCTTCCGTGCGGGTGGTGGGTCGTGAGGGTCATCTCGGTGCGGTGCGGGGGGAGTGCGGACGGCGCGGCCGGAGCCGGGCGGCTCGGGTGCGCCGGGCGCGAGGGGGGCGGCGAGTCCCGGACCCGCGGCCCGCGGGGTCAGCGCTGCGCGGTGCGAATGTGCTCGGGCCAGGCGAGCTGGAACCCCAGCTCGTCCTGGAGCAGCCGCTGGAAGCCGGTGAGCAGCGCGGGGTCGTTGCGCACCTTGCGCGGGGTGGCGCCGGAGTTCAGGCAGTGCGCGGCCAGTGCGCCCGCGGCCTCGCCGATCGTCCACTCCACCGGGTGCAGCCGGTAGCAGCCGTTGGTGATGTGCGTGGTGCCTATGTTCTTGTTCGCCGGCAGCAGGTTCTCCACGCGCTGCGGAATCAGCGCGCCCAGCGGTATCTGGAACGGGTGGTCGGCGATGTCGATGTACGTGCGCGGGCCGCGGCTGCCCGAGCTGGGGTGCAGGTCGATCCGGTAGGAGCCGGTGCCCACGGTGTCGGGGAACGGCTCCGAGCCGGCCGGCAGTCCCGCCTCCGCCCGCGCCTGCACCCCGACGTGCTGCTCCAGCACCGTGAACTCGGCCCGGATGCGGCGCGACTCGCGGATGTAGGGGCGCATGGCCAGACCGTCGCCGGTGCCGAGCACGTCGCCGCGAAGCCGCAGCCCCCGGTAGCCGGTGCCGCCGTCCAGCCGGGGCGCCTCGGTCTGCATCCAGTACAGGAAGGACAGGCTCTGCTGCCGCGCGCCCGCCAGGTGCCGCGCGCGGGTGGCGTCGTCCACGCCGAGCAGCGGGCCCTCCATGTAGTCGATCTGCGGCCAGTTGACGAGCGTGATGTCGCTGGCGTACCGCCCGGGGCGGTGGTTGGCGGCCGAGAAGATCCGGCGGAAGTTCCAGCGGTCGGCGGTGACGTGGCCCCGCGGGGAGTCGGGGTGCTCGAAGATCGCCTCGCGGCGGGGGGCCAGCGTCTGCGGGTTGACGTCGTCCCACGACAGCAGGGGAGCGGGCCAGAAGTCCGGCTGGTAGGCGCGCCAGAAGTCGTAGTCCGCCGGGCGGTCGATGGTGAAGTCGCCGTCGGGGTGGTAGTCCACGGCGAAGCACCAGGTGAAGGACTGCTGGTCCAGCGGGTCGGCAGGGCCTTCCAGGGCGTGCGGCTCACCGGTGTCGGCCTGGCTTTCGGCGCCGATGACGTGCTCCACGCCGGCCAGCTCCAGCAGGTCCCCGAGTTCGGTGGCGTCCAGGACGTACGGGGCGGTGACGGTGATCTCCTCGCCGGTCCGCCGCGCCCGCAGGGTGACGGCGACGACCTGGTCGCCCTCGGTCTCGGCGCCGACCGGCTCGTGCTCGGTGAGCACGGTGAGCCGGGCGTCGGGGCGGTAGGGGGCGAGCAGCTCCTCGATGGCGGTGACGCCCACGGCCGGCTCGTGGCAGACCGGGCTGACCCCGCCGCCGCCGGGGTTGAGCACGGCGGTGGCCCGCGCGTCGTCGGTGAGGTCGTAGTTGCGGCGGTAGTAGTCGCGGATGTTCTGCCGCAGCCGCCGGTAGCTGCGGGTCGCGCCCGCGGTCTCGATCCACGGGTGCTCGTCCGGCGGCACGGCCTGCGAGGTCATCTGGCCGCCGAGCCAGGGCGACTCCTCGGTCAGTACGACCCGGCGGCCCAGCCGTGCGGCCGCGAGCGCGGCGGCCACTCCGCCGAGCCCGCCTCCGACCACCAGGACATCGGTCTCCTGCACCGTCATGGGGAACCTTTCCGCCGGGGGACTTCCGCCCTGGCCGCCCGAGGGCAGGGCCGGGCCCGTCCGCGAAACGCGATGGGGGGTCGACGCGGGACCACGGGAGCGCTGCCGGCGGCCGCCGTCCCCGCACGCGGGTACGGCGGGAGAGGCAGTGGCGGCGGCAGTGGCGTGTTTCCGACTGATAAAGCGCATCGACCAATGCGGTTAACGTAGGCTGGCCACGCTAGGGTGTCAACGAGTGGACCGAAGAATTTTCCGGCTCCGCGGATCCCCTGCCGAGCGGGCCGGGGCGGTGACGCCTCGGACGGGACGCTGTCGGGGGGCGGTGGTGAGGGAGGCAGTGTGGCGAACGGGAGTCCCGCCGAGGACGCCGGCAAGGGACGCAAGGCCGGCCGCGGCGGACGCGGCAGCCGCGGCGGCGGCGCGAGTTCCGGAGCGGAGGCCGGCGCGGGCCGCCGGAAGATCACCCAGATGGACGTCGCCCGGCACGCCGGGGTGTCGACCGGGATCGTCTCCTCGGTGATCAACGGCCGCGACTACGGCTCGATCCGGGTCAGCGACGCCACCCGTGACCGGGTCCGCCGCTCCATCCGCGAACTCGGCTACGTGCCGAACATCGCGGCCCGCAACCTCGCCCGCGGCAGCAACCGGCTGATCGGGGTCTTCACCTACCAGCCGATCTTCCCGTTGGAGAGCCGCGACTTCTACTACGAGTTCCTCATCGGCATCGAGGAGGAGGCCGAGCGGGCGGGCTACAACCTGCTGCTGGTCACCGGCTCCAAGGACCGCCGCAGGGAGCGCTCCATCTACGCCGACGGGGTCAACAGCCTCCAGTTGGCCGACGGTTCGGTCTTCATCGGGGTCAACGAGTCGGCGGAGGAGCTGTCCCGGCTCACCGACGAGTCGTACCCGTTCGTCTTCGTCGGCCACCGCGAGGTCCCCGGCGTCGACCTGTCGTACGTCGCGGCGGACTACTTCGGCGGCACCGTGGCGATCGTCCGCGAGCTGGTCGGGCTGGGGCACCGCCGGATCGCCTTCGTGCAGAGCGCGGACGGCTTCGAGGGGATCCCCGGGCGGCGGGCGGGCTTCCGCGCCTCGCGGGCGGAACTCGGGCTGAGCGCACAGGAGACGCCGGTGCTCACGCTGGGCGTCCCGGCCGGCCCGCCGCCGGAGGCGGACGCGACGGTGCCCACGGTCGCCGACCTGCTGGCCTGGACCGCCTCCCACGGCACCACCGCCCTGGTCGTCGAGGTCAGCACGGACGCGGTGGCGATCCGCGCGGCGGCCGCCGCCGCGGGCCTCGGCGTGCCCGCCGACCTCGCCCTGGTGGGACTGAGCGGCACCCCGGAGCAGCCCCAGGTCTCCGACCTCGCCGAACTCCACATCCCGCGCCGGGAGATGGGCCAGGAGGCGGTGCGGCTGCTGCTGCGGCTGCTGACCTCGCCTGAGTCGGCGCCGCTGCGCTCCACCCTCGACTGCGGCCTGCGCGAGGGTGCGACCCTCGCTCCCTGAGCGCCCGCCGGACACCCCGCCGGTCGGCCGGTACGACTGTTGCGCCGTCGAATAAAGCGCATTATCGTCGCCTCGCACCGCACCACCCAGCCTCGGGGGGCTTCGCAGCCATGCCGCACGACCTGAACGCACCCATGACGGACGACCGGACCAAGGCCGGGCACATCGACGAGGCCCGCATCGCGGACCTGCTCGCACGGATGAGCGTCGAGGAGAAGTTCGGCCAGCTCCAGCAGCTGTCCTGGAACGGCGACACCGGACCGGGCGGCGGCCAGAACCAGCTGATCGACGCCGCCGTCAGGAAGGGCCGCCTCGGCTCGGTCCTCAACCTGCACGGCGCACGGGAGAGCAACGAGCTCCAGCGCCTGGCGGTGGAGGAATCGCCGCTGGGCATCCCGCTGATCTTCGGCTCCGACGTCGTCCACGGCTTCTGGACCACCTTCCCGGTGCCGCTCGCGCAGGCGGCGAGCTTCGACCCCGCGGTGGCCGTCGCCGACGCCGAGGTCTCGGCCGCCGAGGCCCGCGGCAACGGCGTCCACTGGACGTTCGCCCCGATGATGGACGTCACCCGGGAGCCGCGGTGGGGCCGTATCGCCGAGAGCAACGGCGAGGACGTCTACCTGACCTCGGTGTTCGCGGCGGCCAAGGTCCGCGGTTACCAGGGCGCGGGCGAGCCGGGGGCGCCCGGCCGGCTGGCCGCCTGCGCCAAGCACTTCGCGGCCTACGGCGCCGTGGAGGGCGGTCGCGACTACAACACGGTCGACGTGTCCTGGCAGCGGCTGCGCAATGTGTACCTGCCGCCGTTCCGCGCCGCCGTGCGGGCCGGCGCGGCCACCGTGATGGCGGCCTTCAACACCGTCAACGGCGTCCCCGCGCACGCCCATCGGGAGCTGCTCGACGGCGTGCTGCGCGGCGAGTGGGGCTTCGACGGCGTGGTGGTCAGCGACTGGGCCGGGGTGCACGAGCTGACCGTGCACGGCCTGGCCGCCGACGGCGCGGACGCGGCCCGGCTCGCCCTCACGGCGGGCGTCGACATGGAGATGGCGAGCACCCGTCTCGCCGACCACGGGCCGCGGTTGCTCACCGCGTCGCTGATCCCGCCCGAGCGACTGGACGAGGCGGTACTGCGCGTCCTGCGGCTGAAGTCCCGACTCGGCCTGTTCGACCGCCCCTACACCGACGAACGCGCCGCACCGGCCGGACCCACCCCCGCCACCCGGGCGGCGGCCCGCCGGGCGGCCCGCCGCTGCGCGGTGCTGCTGAAGAACGACGGCGCCGTGCTGCCGCTGCGCCGCACCGGCTCCCTGGCGGTGGTCGGGCCGTACGCCGACTCGGCCGACCTGCACGGCACATGGGCGGGTCCCGGCCAGGACCGCTTCCCGGCCCGCAGCGTGCTGGACGCGCTGCGGGCGGCGGCGCCCGCCCTGGACGTCCGGCACGCCGCGGGCGGCGAGCAGGCGGGTGCCGCGGCCGCCGCCGCGGACGCCGTCCTGGTGGTGGTCGGCGAGCCCTCCTCGTTCAGCGGCGAAGCGTCCTCGCGCGCCGACCTGCGGCTGCCGCGGGAGCAGGAGGAGCTGATCGCCCGGATCGCCGCCGCCGGACGGCCGTTCGCCGTGGTCCTGATCGCCGGACGGCCGCTGGTCGTGGAGCCCTGGATCGACCTGGCGCCCTGCGTGCTGCTGGCCTGGCACGGCGGCCTGGAAGCCGGCCCCGCCCTGGCGGACGTCCTGCTCGGCGACGTCCCGCCCGGCGGGAAGCTGCCCGTGACGCTGCCGCGCTCGGTGGGCCAGCTCCCGCTGTCCTACGACCACGAGCGGACCGGCCGGCCGGTCCGGACCAGCCCCCCTCCTCCTTCACCTCCGGCTACCTCGACCTGGCGGACGGCCCGCGCTTCCCCTTCGGACACGGCCTGAGCTACACGCGGTTCGCGATCTCGGCGCCCCGGTGCACCACGCCCCGGGTCTCCGTCGCCGAACTCGCCGCAGGGCGGCGGGTCGAGGTCACCGCCGAGGTGCGGAACACCGGGGACCGCGCGGGCGACGAGGTGGTCCAGCTCTACGTGCACGACCCGGTGGCCTCCCAGGTGCAGCCGGTGCGCAGGCTCCGCGGCTTCGAGCGGGTCAGCCTGGCGCCCGGGGAATCGGCGCCGGTCCGCTTCACCCTCGGAGCGGACGACCTGGGCTTCTTCACCGCGGACGGCACGGAGCCGACGGTGGAGCCCGGGCGCGTCGAGGTGTACGTCGGCGCCGACTCCCGGGCCTCGTCCCGACTGGACCTCACGCTGACCGACTGACCCTCCGCACACCGGCGAGCGCCGCACGTCTGCTGCGCGCCGCACGCCGCCTGACCCCCGCACACACCGGCGCGCGCCGCACGCCGCCCTGACCCTTCGCACACCGGCGGGGCCCGCACCGGCCGCCCGCCGACGCCCGCGGGGCCCGGCAGACGACCGCGTCCGGCCGCGCCCCGCCCCCTCACGCCCTCTTCCTGCCCCGACACCGCCGCCGCGCCCTGCTCCGCACCGCGCGGCCCGACGAACAGGCATCCCATGCTCATCGACATGCCACTGCCCGAACTGCGCTCCTACCGGCCCGAGCCCAGCGAGCCCCCCGACTTCGACGACTTCTGGCGGCGCACCCTCGCCGAGGCCCGCGCCCAGGCGTCCCCCGCGCGGTTCGACCCCTGTCCGAGCGGCCTGCGCACGGTGGACGTCTTCGACGTCACGTTCACCGGCTACGCGGGCCAACCGGTGCGGGCCTGGCTGCTGTTGCCGCGCCACACCACGGGACCGCTGCCCTGCGTGGTGGAGTTCATCGGCTACCAGGGCGGGCGCGGCTTCCCGCACGAGTACCTGACCTGGTCCGCCGCCGGGTACGCCAACCTGGTCATGGACAACAGGGGCCAGGGCAGCGGCGGTCACACGCACGCGGTGACGCCCGACCCGGCGCCCGGCGGCGCCCCGCACACGCCCGGCTACCTCACCGCCGGCATCGAGTCCCCGCAGACGTACTACTACCGGCGGCTGTTCACCGACGCGGTGCGCGCGGTGGACACCGCGCGCAGCCACCCGCGGATCGACCCCGACCGGATCGCGGTCTACGGCGGCAGCCAGGGCGGCGGCATCGCCCTGGCCGCCGCCGCGCTCGGCGGTCCGGTCGCGGCCGCGCTGCTCGACGTGCCGTTCCTGTGCCACTTCCGGCGGGCGGCGGAGATCACCGACGCGGGCCCGTACCGGGAGCTGGTGACCTTCGTGCGCACCCAACGGCACCGCGAGGAAGAGGCGTTCGCCACCCTCGACTACTTCGACGGAGTCAACCTGGCGGCGCGCGCGACGGCGCCCGCGCTGTTCTCCGTGGGGCTGATGGACGCCGTGTGCCCGCCCTCGACGGTCTTCGCCGCCTACAACCGGTGGGGCGCGGAGCACAAGGACATCCGGGTATGGAAGTTCAACGGCCACGAGCAGGGCGGCGCCTACCAGACGGACGCCCAGATCCGCTTTCTCCAGGAGGTGTTCGGATGACCGCCGAGGTCACCGGCGGCCCCGCCGCCTACGTCGAGAGCCGCAGCCCCGGGGAGGGCCGGCTGCGTCCGCGGGCCCGCGGCGTCTCGGACGCCGCGTCCCTCGCCCTGGACGGCGCCTGGGCCTTCCGGCTGGCGCCCTCGCTGCGGGAGCTGACAGACGGCTTCGAACAACCGGACCACGACGACGGCGACTGGGACCGCATCCCCGTGCCGTCGCACTGGCAGATGCGGGGCGTCCCCGAGCGGCCGCGGTACGGCGCGCCCATCTACACCAACCGCGTCTTCCCCTTCCCCCTCGACCCGCCCCGCGTGCCCGACGCCAACCCCACCGGCGAGTACCGCCTCTCCTTCGACCTGCCCGCCTCCTGGCCGGACGGCGGCCGCACCGTGCTGCGCTTCGACGGCGTCGACTCCTGCTTCGCGGCCTGGCTGAACGGCCGGCCGCTGGGGAACGGCAAGGGCAGCCGGCTCCCCACCGAGCTCGACGTCACCGCGGCCCTGCGGCCCGGGCGCAACGTCCTCGCCGTGCGGGTCCACCAGTGGTCGGCGGGCAGCTACCTGGAGGACCAGGACATGTGGTGGCTGTCCGGCGTCTTCCGGCCGGTCACGCTGCTGCACCGGCCCGACGGCGGCGTCGCCGACGTCTTCGTGCACGCCGGCTACGACCACCTCACCGGCGAGGGCGTGCTGCGGGTCGACGCCGCGCCGGGAGCCACCGTCGAGGTGCCGGAACTGGGCCTGCGGGCCGCGGCCGGGGAGGAGGTCCGCGTCGCCGCCGAGCCGTGGACCGCCGAGACGCCCCGGCTCTACGACGCCGCGGTGGCCACCGCGACCGAGCGGGTGGCCCTGCGGATCGGCTTCCGCACGGTCACCGTCGCCGACGGCCTGCTGCGGGTCAACGGGCGCGCGATCCTGCTGCGCGGGGTCAACCGCCACGAATGGCACCCCGACACCGGCCGCGCGCTGACCGTGGAGACGATGCGGCAGGACATCGCCCTGATGAAGCAGCACAACGTCAACGCCGTCAGGACCAGCCACTACCCGCCGGACAGCCGCTTCCTCGACCTGTGCGACGAACTGGGGCTGTGGGTCGTCGACGAGTGCGACCTGGAGACCCAGGGCTTCATCCTCGCCGACTGGGGGGCAACCCCAGCGACGACCCGGCCTGGCGCCCGGCCTTCCTGGACCGCATGGAGCGGATGGTCGAGCGGGACAAGAACCACCCGAGCGTCATCATGTGGTCCCTGGGCAACGAGGCCGGCACCGGCGAGAACCTGCGGGCCATGGCCGACTGGACGCACCGGCGCGACCCGGGACGGCCGGTGCACTACGAAGGCGACTGGAGCAGCGCCTACGTCGACGTCTACAGCAGGATGTACGCCGGCTTCGAGGAGACCGAACGCATCGGCCGCAGAGCCGAGGACCCGCTGGACGACCCGGCGCTCGACGCGCACCGCCGCGCCCTGCCCTTCGTGCTGTGCGAGTACGCGCACGCCATGGGCAACGGCCCCGGCGGCCTCAGCGACTACCAGCGGCTCTTCGAGGCCCACCCCAGACTCCAGGGCGGCTTCGTCTGGGAGTGGATCGACCACGGCATCCGCCGGCGCACCGACGACGGGCGGGAGTTCTTCGCCTACGGCGGGGACTTCGGCGAGGTCGTGCACGACGGCAACTTCGTGGCCGACGGCCTGGTCTTCCCCGACCGCACCCCGTCGCCGGGGCTCGCGGAGTTCAAGAAGGTCGTCGAACCCGTGGTGCTCGCCGTCGATCCCGCCGCCCGCACGGTGACCGTGCGCAACACGCAGGACTTCGCCGACACCGGCTCCCTGGTGTTCGCCTGGCGGGTGGAGGACGAGGGGCGCCCGGTCGCGGAGGGCGACCTGGCCGTGCCCGTGGTGCCGGCGGGCGGCGAGCCTGCCACCGTGGGCTGGCCGGCCGCGCTGACCGCGGCGGCGGACACCGAACCGGCGGGCGAACGCCATGTGACCGTCACCGGGCGGCTGGCCGAGGACCAGCCCTGGGCGCCGGCCGGACACGAGGTCGCATGGGCCCAGGCCCGCCTGCACCGACCCGCGCCCCGCCCGACCCCGCCGACGGCGCCGCCGGCCGCCGCCGGGAACCGGATCACCCTGGGCGGCGCGGTGTTCGACGCCGCCACCGGCCGGCTGCTGCGGATCGGCGACCTGCCGTTGGAGGACCTGCGGGTCGGCCTGTGGCGGGCGCCGACCGACAACGACCTCGGAGGCGGGGACGGCTGCGAGGCGGCCGGCTGGCGGGCCGCGGGACTCGACCGCCTGGAGCACAAACTGCTCGCCGTCGGGACGGACCGCCGCGGCCTCACCGTCTCCACGCGGATCGCCGCCGCCGGCAGCGACGCGGCGATCCTGGCCGACTACGCCTGGAGCGCCCCGGCGGACGGCTCGGGACGGGTGCTGCTGACCGTCGCCGTCGCCCCCGTCGGGGCATGGCGGACCACCTGGCCCCGCGTCGGCCTGGACATCGTCGTGCCGATGGCCGCCGCCACGCTGACCTGGTACGGCGGCGGACCGGGGGAGGCGTACCCCGACACCCGCGCGGCCGCCAGGATCGGCCGCTTCCGCGAGCCCGTCGAGAACCTGCAGACGCCGTACCTGTTCCCGCAGGAGAACGGCGGCAGGACGGACGTGCGGTGGGCCCGCGTGGACGAGGAGCACGGCGGGCGGTGGCTGCGGATCAGCGCGGACGAGCCCTACGCGCTCGCCGTGCGCCCCTGGCCGGCCCGGTCCCTCGACCTGGCGCGGCACACCACCGACCTGCGCCCCGACGGCCGGCTGCACCTGTCGGTGGACGCCGCCCGGCACGGCATCGGCAGCGCCTCCTGCGGCCCGGGCGTCCGTCCCGAGTACCGGCTCGTGCCCGCGCCGTCGACCTTCGCGGTGGCCTTCGAGACCGGCTGAGGCGGCGCCGTCCGTGCCCGCGCCGCCGGAGCCGGCCGGGAGTTCCACCCCGGCTCAACCCCTGGGTTGAGCCGCGGGGCGAGGTGCGGCGAGGACGATGGGGCGGTTCCCACAGGCGATCATGGAGGTCCTCCCATCGTGGAATCCGCCGCTTCGGTCAGTCGTTCCGTCACCTCGCCGGCGCCCGCGCGGCCGCCCCGGCGCCGGCTCTCGGCGTGGCCGCCGCGGGCGAGGTCGCGCCCGGCGCGGGTGCTCGCCGTGGCCGGCACGGCCGCCGTGACGGCGCTGGTGCAACTGTGCGTCCTGACGGGTGCCGCCGGGCCGGCCGCGGCGGCCGGCCCGGGCGGGCGGAGCGGTTCGGAGGGACCGCGGCAGCCCTGGACGGTGAACGACTCGTCGCACCGGCCGGGTGCGGGCGCCCCGCCGGTGTGGGGGGCGTGCCCGCAGCAGGAGCCGGGTCCCGCGCCGGTGGAGCGGGACCCGCGCCAGCAGTGCGCACAGCTCGCGGTCCCGCTGGACTACCGCCGCCCGCACGGCCGGCAGATCCGGCTGGAGATCTCCCGGATCCGCTCGGGCGCGGCCCACCCGCTCGCCCTGATGATCGGTCAGGGCGGCCCGGGCTTCGGCGGCCTCGACCTGCCCTCGCAGGAGGAGCGGGCGCTGCCCGCCGCCGTGACCGCCCGCTTCGACCTCTACGGGCTGGACTACCGCGGCATCGGCGCCAGCAGCCCGCTGGACTGCGGCATCGCCCCGGCCGACCGCACCGAGGTCACCGGCATCCCCTACCCGGCGGCCGATGGCGACATCTCCGGGACGGTCGCCTGGGCCCGGCGGGTCGCGCACGACTGCGCCGCCGACGCCGGGCCGGAACTGCCGTACGTCAGCACGGTGAACATCGCGCGGGACATCGACCGCGTCCGCCAGGCCCTCGGGCTGCGCACCCTCTCCTACACCGGCGTCTCGTACGGCAGTTACGTCGGCGCCGTCTACACCTCGCTCTTCCCGACGACGTCCGGACGCGTGCTGCTCAACAGCGTGGTGCCACCCGGCGGAGTGCGCGACGCGATCCGGCACAAGGGGGAGGCGGTGGAGTCCGCGTTCACCCCCTTCGCGCGGTGGGCCGCGGACCAGGACGCCGACTACCACCTCGGCGCCACGCCCGAGGCCGTGCGCCGCTTCGTGCTCGCCACCGCCGGCGCGCTCGACACGGACCCGCTGCCGCTGCCGGACGGCCCGGCGCTCACCGGCAACCTGCTGCTGGAGGCCCAGGAGGTCCTGCTGGAGCAGACCGCCTACTGGCCCGTCCTGGCCCGGCTGCTGGCGGGCGCCCACGCCCGGTCGCTACCGGCCGGAACCGGCTCCTCCCTGCCGTGGGCCGCGGAGATGACGGACAACTTCGTCGCCGCGCAGGACGCCGTGGTGTGCAACGACGTCGCCTGGCCCCGCTCCCTCGCGGGCTACCGCGCGGACGTCTCCCGCAGCGCCGAGCGCTATCCGCTGACGGCCGGATCACCGCGCAACGTCTGGCCCTGCGCCTTCTGGTCCACCCCCGCGCCCGACCGCGCCCCGGACCTGAACCCGCACGGTCCGGCGAACATCCTGCTGGTGCAGAACACCGCGGACCCCTCGACGGCCGCCTCCGGCGCCGAGCGGACCCGGGCGGCCTTCGGGCACCGCGCGGGCATGGTCACGGTGGACGCCGCCGGCCACGGCGTCGACACCTCCCGAGGCTGCGTCGGGGACGCCGTCACCCGGTTCCTGCTGGGCCACGGCACCCCACGCTCGGGCGCCTGCCCCGCGCAGGACGCCGGGCCCGCCCCGGCCGCCGGCCGGTACTGACGGGAGCGGCGGTCACCGGCGGGGCCCGAAGACGGTGGCCCGTTCGGGCCGCGCCGGGTCGTAGTAGACGGTCACCACGTCGCCCTCGGCCGTCTCGGGGCGCCCGATCTCCTCGAACCGGACCAGACGGCCGTCGGGCGCGGTGAACTCGTAGGTCTGGTAGCGGGTCGTGCCCATGACCTCGAACCCTTCGGGCTGCCGCACCACCTTCACCCGCACGCACCGCGCCTGGGCCGTCACCCCGCTGGCGCGCGCGGCCTCCAGGTGCCGCCGATGCCGCGCCATGCTCACCACCACGGCGACGGCGGCGACCCCGACCACGGCCCACAGCACCCCGAACGACCCGCCCATTCCCTGGCTCCTTTCTCCGACGTACACCTGTGGAGACGCCGTCGCGGGCGATACGGATGCGCCGCGGGCCGTCATGATAATGCGCTGCACGCTGCTGAGTTCACTCTGCCGGGACGGCCGGGGCCGCTGGGACCTCCGGGGGCGTCGGGGCGGCCGGGGGAAGGCGGCGATCGCGTCGGCGAGGGCGGCCGGCGCCTCCAGGGGGATCAGGTGGCCGGTCCCGGGCAGCACGGTCAGCCGCGCGTCGCCGAGGTGCGGCAGCAGGTGGGAGCGGAGCACGTCGACCGGCTCGACCCGGTCGTGCTCGCCGGCGACGACGAGGGCGGGCACGTCGATCGCACGGGTGCGCGCGGTGATGTCCTCCGCGATGCCGTGCAGCGGCCATGCGACGCGGGCCGCGTCGGCGCAGGAGCGCGAGTCCTCGACGATCCGCGCCCTGACCGTCTCCGGCAGGTCGGTGGCGGTGAGGACCTGGTCGCGCGCGGCGGCGACCGACTGCGCGGAGTCGTAGGCGTGCGAGAGCCGCTCCCGGTACGCGGCGGTGACGTGCGGGGCGGGCCGGGCGGGACCGGGGGCGACGAGGACGATCCCGCGCAGGTCCGCGGGCCGGTCCGCCGCGACCAGTTGCGCGACCTTGCCGCCCATCGAGTGCCCGACCAGGACGTGGTCGCCGACGCCGGCCCGGTCGATCAGGGCCGACGTGTCGTCCGCGAGCGCGCGCAGCGTGTACGGCCCGGGCAGGCCGCGCGAGCGGCCCCACCCGCGGAAGTCGACGGCGAGGACGTCGCGCCCGGCGAGCCGGTCGGCGACCAGGTCCCAGGTGCGGGCCGAACCGCCCCAGTAGTGCAGGAGCACCAGGGTGGGACCGGTCCCCGGGCGGTGGTCGTAAACGGGCAGCAGCGGCTGTCGGGTGGGGTGCATCGCTCGTCCTTCGCTCGGTGGTCTGCGGCGGGACGCCGCACGTCCCATTGCACTGCCGCAGCGGCCGCGGGGCATCGGCGGGACCGGTCGGCCCATGGTGGAAAATGGACAGGTGGACGCGATCCGGCAGATGACCTACGCACCGGTGGGGCACGGCGGCGCCCTCGTGGAGACGATGACCTTCAACCGGCTGCGCGAGCTGAACGACGGCGGCACGCAGCGCGCCGACTTCTATGTGCTCGCCCTCGTCGACGGCGGCCGCGGGTCGGTCACGGTGGACTTCCGCCGGCACCGGCTCGGCGCGCGGTCCGCGGTGTGGGTCGCGCCCGGCGCGGTGCACCGGTGGGACGACGTCGCCGGGGTCGCGGGACACCTCGTGCTCTTCGTGCCGACCGCGCCGGTCACGCCGGGCACCCGGGAGGTCGTCGCGTTCCCCGACCCGGCCGCGCGGTGGAGCGTCCCCGACGCGGACTGGCCGTTCGTCGACGCCGCGCGGAACCACCTCCTGCTCGAAGTGCCGCCGGTGACCGGGCCGGGCGCCCGCGCGGCCGGGCCGCCGGCGGAACTGCCCGGCATCCTGCTGTCCGCGCTGCTCGCCCGGCTCCGGCCGCCGCACGGCGACGTGCCGTCCGCCGACCCGGCGTCCGCGCTGTTCCGGCTCTTCCGGGCCGCGGTCGAGGCCGACTTCAGGCAGCACCACGACGCGGGCCACTACGCGCGGGCCCTGGGATACGCGCCGCGTACGCTCTCCCGGGCGGTCCAACGGGCCACCGGCCGCACCGCGAAGGCGTACCTCGTCGAACGGATCGTCCTGGAGGCCAAGCGCCTGCTCGCGCACGACCGCCTCACCGCGGCCGGCTGCGCCGCCGCCCTCGGCTTCCCCGACGCGTCCAACTTCTCGGTGTTCTTCCGCAACGCGACCGGCGCGCGCCCCGGCGCCTGGCAGAGCGCGGCCGGGGCTCCGGGCGCCCTCGGCGCCCAGGGCGCGGCCGGCCCGCTGGGCGCGGCTACTGCGGCAGGACGCACACCGGCGCGGTGACCGCGAGCGGATCGCCCGCCGGCGTCAGCGCGCCCGTCGCCCCGTCGCGGGCGAACACCGCGACCGTCCCGGAGTTCTGGTTCGCCGCGAACAGCCACGCGTCGCCCGGCGCGAGGGCGATGTGCCGCGGGTAGGCGCCGCCGGACGGGACGGCGTCGAGGAGCTCCAGCCGCGCGCCGCCGTCGGCGACCCGGAAGCGGGCGATGCTGTCGTGGCCCCGGTTGGACACGTAGACGAAGGCGCCGTCCGCGCAGACGGCGACCTCCGCGGGGTAGTTGCGCTCGGCGCCGCCGCTGCCGGCCGGGACCGTGGGCAGCGAGTCCCCCGGCGTCACCGTCCCGGTGTCCGGGTCGTAACCGCACACGGTCAGCGAGTCGCCCAGCTCGTTCGCCACGTACAGGAACCGCCCCGAGGGGTGGAACGCGGCGTGCCGCGGACCTGCGCCGGCCGGCGCCTTCGCGGTCGAGACGCCGGTCAGCCGGCCCGAGCCGGTGTCGAGCCGGTAGGTGTACACGGTGTCGGTGCCCAGGTCGACGGCGAGGACGAACGCGCCCCCCGGGTCGTTCAGCACCATGTGGGTGTGCGGACCGCTCTGCCGGTCGGGGTCGGGGCCGGACCCCGTGTGCTGGACGAGGTCGGTCCGCTCGCCGAGCGACCCGTCGGCGGCCAGCCGGTGCACGGCCACGCTGCCCGAGCCGTAGTTCGCGGTCAGCAGATGTCCGCCGGCCCGGTGCACCGCCAGGTGGCACGGTCCGGAGCCCCCGGCGGCGCTGCTGTTCAGCACGCGCGGCGCGCCGCCGCCGACCGCGACCGCCGTGACCCGGTCCTCGTTCTCGTCCACCGCGTAGAGCAGGCCGTCGCCGCGGGCGGCGAGGAACGACGGATCGGCCACCGAGGGCAGCGTCCCGGACGGGCTGACCGAGCCGGAGCCGGGGTCGTACGTCATGACGGCGATGCCCGGCCCGCCCGAGGAGGTGTAGGTGCCCGTGTACAGCGGCCGCGGTTGCTCCTCGACGGCGGAGGCGTGCGGCGCGGGCCCGGGCGAGGTGCGGCCCGCGGCGCCGTCCGGGGCCTGCGCGCGGTCGTCACGGACGGTGGCCGCGCCGGCCCGCGACGACCCCGCGACGCCGAGGAGCGCGACCCCGGTCGCGGCGCCGAGCAGGCGCCGCCGGGACGGATGCGGGGACGGCGCCGGCCGCGCGGGCTGCGCCGACCCCGCCGGCCGCGCCGGCCGGGGAGGGGTGGGAGCGCCGGGGGAACGGGCGGAGTCTTCGTCACTCACGGTGGTGCCCTTCGTCGTGGGGGGACGACTCCATTGTGGAACGAGGAGGCGACGCGGCGAAGGGGCGCCGGGGACGGGCGAGGGCTCAGGGACGCGCGGCGCGCGGTGTGCGCAGGCGCTTCAGGGAGAAGACGAGGTTCGACGGGTTGACCCGGGCCGGCAGCACCGCGCCCTCCACGATGCCCTCGAACCCGTCGCCGGTCAGCTTCTGCGCCGCTTCGAAGTCCTCGAACCCGCTGCCGGTGACCCGCACATGGATGTCCAGCACGTCGTCGGTGTCGCGGCCGGGCAGCAGCACGGCGGAGAGCACGAGGGCCTCGGCGTCCACGCCGTGGTCGGCCAGCGCGATGGTCTGCGCGCGGTCGGCGCGGTAGGAGGTGAAGACGCGGTACCCCATGACGGCGACGAGCAGGGTGGCCAGGAACGTGGCCGCGAGGAGGATCCAGTCGCCGGTGGACTCCATGTCCTGCGTGAACGCCGAGACCACACAGAACACGGCCGCGCCGGCGCCGCCGACCAGCAGCACCAGGCCGAACAGGTAGGCGAACCCCGCGACGACGGGGTTCTTGGGGTCCAGCAGCGTCGGCTCGCCCGCACGGTCACCGGTTGGCATGCCCGCACCTTAACCGCGTGCCGGGCGCGGCCGGTACGGATCGCGGCGCAGTGGGCAACCACCGAGTAAGCCGCAGGGGAGGGCCGCGTCGGCGGTCGCGGCCGGCCTGGCCGACCCCGGCCTGCCGGCGCCGCGTGCGGCCCCGGGCCCGGCGGCCCGCACGCGCGTCCGCCGCGGACGGCCACCTCGCGGTGTGCCCTCCACGGCGGACGCCGTCACGCGGGGGGTCCGGTCAGCCGTGTCCCCCGTGCCGGTAGGGCGCGCAGACGTCGCCCTGGTGGCCGACCGGCGGCGCCGGCGTCCCCGGCGCGGTCACGCCGTCGTCCTCGCGGACGGTCACGGTGCCGAAGTCGTCGGCTCCGAGCACACCGCCGGTCGAGTCGGAGACGGCGATCTTGTACGAGGTGGTCGCGGCGGTGCCGGGGAGGGTGTCGCCGGTGAGCGGGATCGGGACGGCCCGGCAGAGCGTGCCCGGCGGGAAGACGACCTGCCGCATGGCCAGGCCGACCTTGCCCGTGGTCGAGCCGATCGCGGTCAGGTAGGCGGTGACCGGGGTGCCGCTCGGGCGGGACAGGTGGACCGCCACATGGGCGGTGCCCGGCCCGTCGCCCTCCTCGACGGTCGCCGAGGCGACCCCGACGGCCGTCCGCGGGTGCGCGTCCGGCCGGCCCAGGCCCGGGGTGTCGAAGGACAGGTCGGACAGGTACGCCCCGCCGGCGGCCGTGCCGTCGGCGCCGATCGCCGGGGTGAAGGCCACCGAGGCGATCCTCGCCAGGTCCAGGTGCGCCGCGCGCAGCGCCGAGGTGGGCACGTGCACCTGCTGGAGGACGATCTTGCCGAGGCTGGTGGACGGGCCGGCCGGCATCCGCCGCACTCCCCAGGGGTTGAGCCGGGAGACCAGGTCGCTCCAGGTGCGCCCCGCGGCGTCGGTCACGCTCAGTGTGATGTCGGTGCCGGTGGCGACCGTCTCGTCGGGGGACATCCCGACGCTCATCTCGGCGTAGCGCGAGACGTCGCGCTCACCGTGCGGAACGGTCACGGTGACCGATCCGTCGGCGCCGGTCCAGGTCAGATGGGTCATCGGGTTGAGCGGGACGTTCGGGGCGTAGTTGGCGGGAGTCCAGTACGGGACCTGCTGGTTGGTCAGCGTGCTGCCGGGGACCGTGCAGAACGGCAGCGCTTGGGGCAGCGTCCGCCCGTACTTGCTGGCGCACACCGTGGCCGTCACGTCGCCGGTCGCGCTGGTGAGCGGCGAGGCCTGCTGGAAGGTGTCCAGGTCCTCGCGCAGCGACGCGGGCTGCTGGGCGACGGTGCGGACGTCGGCGAAGTCCGCGACGGACGGGGGCTCCTGGCCGGAGCCGTCGAACATGCCCTGGAACCGGGTCTGCCCGCCGAGCGTCGCTTCGAAGAACCCGGCGATGTACGCCGAGCCCACCTGGTACTCCTGCGCCGCGGTGAGCCGGATGTTCTGCCCGGACGCCAGCGCGGCCGCGCTGGTGCCGCAGACCGGGTCGTCCGCCTTCGACCAGTCGTCCGAGGCGCCGGGATACGGCGGTGTCCAGGACGAGTTGTAGAAGTCGTGGTCGGTGCCCATCACCCACAGGTCCGAGCGCGCGACGTCGTCGTCGAAGGCGCCGTCGCGGGAGTCGGCGTAGAAGTGCTGGCCCTGCTGGTCGGAGACGTCGCCGTCGCAGTACGGCAGCAGCGTGGTGGTGATGACGTCGGGCAGGGTGGCGCGGGTGAAGTCGATGGGCGCGAGGGCGAACACCGACTTGATGTTCCAGGGGTGCGCCAGGGACTCGTTGAGGGTGCCGGCGGTGACGACGCCCTCGCCGCCGCGGGAGTGGCCCATCAGCCCGATGCTGTCGAAGTCCATGGAGCCGACGAGCCGCTCCGGGGTGAGGGTGCCGCCCGGGTAGGTGGCGCGTCCGGCCTCCAGCGCCTGGCCGAGCGTCACGTTCCTGTCGGTGGCGGCGTCGTGGTAGCTGACGGGCTGTCCCCGGTCGGCGGCCTTGAGCATGGTGAGGGTGTCGAGCACCAACCGGCCGCGGGTGCCCGCCCCGTCGTCCGGGGAGAGCTGGTTGTCGTTGGCGTTGATCGCGTTGGCGGAGATCGACACGACGGTGAAGCCGTCGGCCGCCAGCGCCTCGCCGGCGCCGTCGTAGCCCGCGTAGCTCAGGATCGGCGCGGTGCCGGCCGGACAGGGCCAGCCGCTCGCGCCCTTGAAGGTGGTGGTGTTGTAGCAGGCGCTGTGCCGGCCGTGCAGGAAGATCACCAGCGGGTGGGCGCCGTGACCGGTCGGCAGGTAGACGCGGCCTTCGAGTTCGCCGCGTATGCCGCCGATGTCGGCCAGCGGGATCGACTGCGTGCCGAAGTTGTAGTCGGCGATGGTGTATCGGCCCCTTCCGACGGTCGTCGGGTCCCCCGCGGTGCTGTCGGGCGGTCCGCCGGGCCGGTTCTTCCGGGCCTCCCGCTGGGCGCCCAGCAGCGGGCCGGCGGGCGGCACGGCGGCCGGGCCGGACGCCGTGCCGTCACCGCCGCTCGACCACCGCCAGGCGACGCCCTTCGTCGTGGCGACCGCGGGGTCGGTGGTGGTCACGGTAAGGGTGCGGCCGTCCGGCGACTCGGCTGCGGGTCCGAGGTCGGCGCCGCCCGCGGTCAGCACGGGGACGTCGTCCTTCACCGGGAGGGGGGCCGCCAGCCGCAGGGAGACGACGTAGCCGCCCGCGGCCCGGCTGACCTGCCAGCCATCGCCGGAGTCGACGACGGACGGGCTCGCGCCGGGGGTGTCGGCGGCGGCCGGAAGGGCGGCCGAGAGCGCCGTGGCGCCGAGGGCCAGGAGCGCCGTGGCCAGCACGGTGAGCGGGCGCCGCGGCCGGCGTCTGGATATGAGCGGGTTCACTGGTCGCACCTCACGCGGACTCGGCCGGTCGGGACGAGGGCCGTGCGGCGCCGGCCGCGTCCGGATCGTCGTGCGGGTAGGGGTAGAAGGCCGTGCCGAGCTTGGGCAGCCAGCCCACCGTGGCGATCGGCGTCGAGCCGTCCCCGGGGTGCTGCGGGGGCAGTCCGGCGTTGATCACCGGGCCCCAGCCGACGGTGAGGAAGGTCATCGCAGCGCCTCCTCGGCGATCAGCGGGTCGTTCGACAGCTCCGGCGGTGCGGCCGGTTCGACGACCAGGCGGTGCGGCGCGAGCTTGGGGGTGGCAGTCGCGACGTCGGGGTCGGGCGGGGCCGCGGTGTGGTATTCGGGGAAGCGGTCCTGGTAGTCGATCGCCGCCTGGACGATCTGCGGCTCGCTGAACCGCGGCCCCCAGAACTGCGCGGCGATGGGCAGGCCGACGGTGCTGTCGTAGCCGACGGGGAAGGAGACCATCGGCCAGGTCAGCGCGTTGGGCAGCTGGTAGTAGGCCCGGTAGACCGGGAAGCCGCCGCCGGTGCGCAGGCCGATCTGCGCGCCGAGCGACATCACCAGCATGAAGTCCACGCCCGCCGCGTCCAGGGCCGCCTGGTAGTTGGCCTGCAGGGTGCGGCGGCGGTGCTCGCCCTCGACCCGGACCGAGGCGGGGACCGCGCCGCCGAACCGGGTGGCGGACTCGAAGGAGGCGGCGGTCTCGCCGGGCGCGCGGCGGCCGTACTGCGCGAGCAGGGCGGCCGCCTGGTCGGCGGGCCGGGTGGCGGCGAAGTCCTTGACCGCGTCCCAGTAGCCGATCTCGTAGCGGTTGGGGCTGAGCACCGCGGAGGACGGTGATACCGGGGAGCCGTCGACGGTGGCGAGCACGTCGGTGCTGGCGAAATAGGGGTCGTTGGCCGGGACGGTGACGTCCAGGCCGGCGAAGTCCTTCACCGTCGCGCCCAGCGAGACGAGTTGCTGCTTCAGCCGCTTGAACGCGGCGAGGTGGTCGGCGTCGTAGACGTCCTGCGGGGAGACTCCCGTGCGGATGCCGGCGCTCGTGCGCATCCAGTCGGTCTGCGGGACGCCGATGGTGATCCCGGCCAGCGGCTTGCGGCCCTTGCGGGCGGTGAGCGGCATGGCGGGGAACGGGTCGGGCGCCGACAGGCTCAGCGGGTCGTCGGCCGGGTCCGGGCCGAGGATCACCGACAGGATGAGGGAGGCGTCGCGCACGGAGCGGGCGAGCGGGCCGAGGACGTCGTACCCGGGGGACAGCGGCATGAGGCCGCCGACCGGGCAGGTGCCGAGCGAGGGCTTGATGCCGCTGGCGCCGTTGGCGGCCGACGGCATCATGATGGAGCCGCCGGTCTCCTCGCCGATGCAGGCCGCGGCGAGCCGGGCGACCGGCGCCACGCCGGAGCCCTGGCTCGAACCTCCGGGCACGTACGCCTTGTTCCAGGCGTTGCCGGCGAAGGTGCCGGTGATCGAGCCGGAGAAGGCCGAGGCGATGGTGTGGCCGAGGATCACCGCGCCGGCCTCGCGCAGCCGCTGGACGACGGTGGCGTCCCGCAGCGCGGCGTTGCCGTCGAAGGCGTGGCTGCCGTCCTTGGCCTCCAGGCCCTTGACGGCCACGGAGTCCTTGATGCCGAACGGGATGCCCAGCAACGGCGGGAGCGGCGCACGGGTGTGCCGGGCGCGGGCGAACGCCGCGTCGGCGGCGGCCGCTTGGGCGAGCGCGCCCTCCCGGTCGATCCGGACGAACGCGTTGTAGAGGCCGTTGTCGCCGTAGGTCTCGAACGGCCCGTTGAAGCGGTCGATGCGGTCCAGGTACGCCCGGGTGACCTGGACGGCGGTGACGACGCCGGCCCGCAACAGCGCGGCCAGCTCCATCACTTCGTAGTCCACGAGCCGGCGGCGCTTGGGCAGCGACGCCGCGGCGGGCAGGGCGTCGGCGAACGCCGCGGCGGCCGAAGCGCCGCTCGCCGCGGGCGAGTCGGCGACGGCGGGGGCGACGGCGGCGGCCGACACCGCGGCGGCTCCGGTCACGGCGGCCGCGCCGCCGAGCATCGCGCGGCGGCTCAGCCCGCGCGAGGGGGAGTCTGTTGGGGCGACAGCGGCGTCGGAGTCCGGAACGGCGGGGGAGACGGAGGAAGCGGAGGAGGCGGGGGTACGGCGTACTGGCATGTGCGGCTTTCCTGTCCTCGTTCTGCAGGGTGCGCGAAAGGCCTGAACGTGGGGGGAAGGCGACGCGGAGGAGACTTTAGGACGCGAAAGTATCCCGGGGGAAGGAAGATCAGCGGATTTCGGCTACGCGTCCGTAACCAGGCATTTCGTTGTTTCCGCGGTGTTCCGGCGAGATGAATTCGCAGGAACGGAAACGGGCTTGGGAAACGGCTCAATTCGCCCTTTCCCGCTCCGGCTCGCGCCCCGGAGGGGACGGTCCCCGCCTCCGGGCTCGATAGGTGAAACATAAACTAAACACGGCGTCGGCTCAGCATGCGGACACCGCCCCCCGCCCGCGGGCCGCATGACGGCGGCCGGCCCCGGCCGCGAGCCGAGACGCCGAACGCCCGCTGCCGGCACGGAGGGACGGCACGCTTGTTACGCTGCGCCGATGGCCGCCTCCTCGCGTGAGTCCCTGTCCGGCGCCGGCTGGCAGGACCAAGAACCCGGCACCTACCGGGAGTTGATGCCCGCCCGGGTGGAGAAGCTGTCCTGGCTGAACCCCGGGACGCTCTGGAAGGCGCGCAACGGGCCGCTGGCCTCGCTGTTCGGCGACCCCACCGGGCGGGACCGCTCCCGCTGGGTCGCGGCCGAGGCCGCCCGGCGCGGCGGCACGGACACCGGCGCCGCCGCCGGTTCCGACCCCGCTGCCGCCGCGGACAGCAGATCGGGCGCGGACCCCGCCGACGACCTGGTGATCGCCCGCGACGACCCGGACACCTTCTCCTTCCTGCTGATCGGCGACACCGGCGAGGGCGACGGCCCGCAGTACGCGGTGATACCCGGCCTGCTCGAAGCCGGCGCTGGCACCCGCTTCGCCGTGGTGTGCAGCGACGTCCTCTACCCGGTCGGCAACGCCAACGAGTACGGCCCGAAGTTCTTCCGCCCGTACCGCGACTACGCCGCCCCGATCTACGCGATACCGGGCAACCACGACTGGTACGACGGGCTCACCGGCTTCATGCGGGTCTTCTGCCGCGCGCCCGCGCTTCCGCCCGCGCCGCGGCCCCGCCCGCTGACGGCCGCCTGGTGGCGGACGCTGCTGTGGGCGAGCCCGCAGACCCCGGACGACGCGCGGCTCGACGAGGAGCGGCTGCTGCGCGGCGCGCCGTCCCAGCAGGCGTCCCAGCCCGGCCCGTACTGGGCGATCGACGCGGGACCGCTGCGGATCGTCGGCATCGACACCGGTCTGCTCGGCGACATCGACCGCGAGCAGGGGGACTGGCTGCGACGCGTCTCGGCGGGGGACCGGCCCAAGATTCTCGTCACCGGCTCGCCGATCTACGTGGACGGCGAGCACCACCCGTGCGCGATCGAGGGCGGCGGCACCGTCGACGAGATCGTCACCGATCCGGCGCACCACTACGTCGCGGCGATCGGCGGCGACATCCACAACTACCAGCACTACCCGGTCGACGTGGCCGGACGGCGGATCGAGTACGTGGTGTCCGGCGGGGGCGGCGCGTTCATGCACGCCACGCACACCATTCCGCGGGTCGACATCGGCGGCGTCACCGAGGAGAACTTCCGCTGCTACCCGCTGCGCGGCGACTCGCTGGCGTTCTACAGCCGCCTGTACGGGCGCAGGCTGCGGCTGCGCAAGCTGTTCGACCTGCACCCCGACGAGGCGTCCGCGGTGGTGGCGCGGCGCCTCGGCACGACGCCGGTCCGCAGCCCCGGAGCCGTCGGCCCGTCAGGTTCCGCCGGCACGCCGGGACGGCGCGCCCGCTTCGTCGCGAGCGTGCTCGGCGTGCCGCCGCGGCCGCAGCGGCGCGGCCGGGTCCGACTGCCCGTCCGCAAGACGCTGACCGGCCTGCTCTCGCCCGCCTCGGCGACGTACGACCCGCCGTTCTTCAAGAGCTTCCTGCGGCTGGATGTGAGCCCCGGGGCGGTGCGAGTCCGCTGTTTCGCGGCGACGGGAATGCTCGGGCAGGAGCAGGACCCGCCCGTGGAGGACGAGTTCACGATCACGCTGCCGACGCCGACCCAGGAGCGTCCGCGGGGCCACTGACACACCCCGGGCCGCGGGCGCCGGCCGCGGGCGCCGGCGACGCGTGCCGGCAGCGCGTATCGGCGGCGTATGGAAAACCGCATACGCGGCGGCAACGCCGGGCTGTCTTCACTCGGGGCATGGTCAACGGCGAGGTCGGCGGTGGAGTGCGCGTGGGTGCGGGACCTGGGACGGGGAGGGCCGGGGAGCCCGGCGGAGGCGCGGGGCTGAGGGTGGAGCCGATCAGCGCCGCCGAGCACCTGGCGTTCGTACGGGCGCGGCGCTCGGTGAGCTTCCTGCAGACGCCCGGGTGGGGGCGGGTCAAGACCGAGTGGCGCAGCGAGTCCCTCGGCTGGTACGACGGCGGCCGGCTGGTGGGCGCGGGGCTGGTGCTGCACCGGCCGGTGCCCCGGCTGGAGCGCTTCACGCTCGCCTACCTGCCGCAGGGCCCGGCCATCGACTGGGCCGGCGACCTCGGCGCGTGGCTCGGCCCGCTGGCGGCCCGCCTCAAGGCGCACGGCGCGTTCGCGATCCGGCTCGGACCGCCGGTGCGCACGCACGTCTGGAGCGCCGCCCAGGTCAAGGAGGGCATCGCCGACCCCGCGGTCGAGCGGCTCACCGACCTGCCCGGTGGCGCCGGCGACCCGGCCGGCGCCCGGGTGGCCGCCCACCTCGCGGCGGCGGGCTGGCTGCCGCAGAGCCCGGAGGACGGATTCGGCGCCGGCCAGCCGCAGTTCACGTACGAACTGCCGCTGGCCGGCCGGACCGAGGACGAGGTGCTCGGCGGCATGAACCAGCTGTGGCGACGCAACGTCAAGAAGGCGGCGAAGGCCGGCGTCGAGGTCACGGTCGCCGGGGGCGGCGCGGTCCCGAGCGGCGCGGAGCTGAAGGAGTTCCACGACCTCTACCTCCACACCGCCGCGCGCGACCGCTTCACGCCCCGGCCGCTGCGGTACTTCGAGACGATGTTCGCGGCGATGAGCGCCGAGGACCCCGCGCGGATCAGGCTGTACCTCGCCCGCCACCAGGGCGACCCGGTCGCCGCCACCGTCCTGGTGCGGGTCGGCGCCCACGCCTGGTACACGTACGGCGCCTCCTCCACGCACAAGCGCGAGGTGCGCGGTTCCAACGCGTGCCAGTGGGCGATGATCCGCGACGCGCTCGCGGCCGGCTGCGACGTCTACGACCTGCGCGGGATCACGCCCACCCTCGACGCGGACGATCCGCACGTCGGGCTGATCCAGTTCAAGGTCGGCACCGGCGGCCGGGCCGTGCGGTACGCGGGCGAGTGGGACCTGCCGCTGCGGCCGCGGGTCTACCAGGCGTTCGACCTCTACATGCGGCACCGCGCGAAGGCGGGCCGCCGCAGCCGCTGAGCCGCGGCGCCCGCTGAGCCGCCGCGCCTGCCGGCGGCGCCTGCTGAGCCGCCGCGCCTGCTGGAGCGGCGGGCGCGCGGCGGTCCTCCCCGCGTCGAACCCCCGCGACCGGCCCGGCGCGGGTCCGCGTAGGCCCGCCCGGGCCGGCTCGGCCCCGCAGCCGCACGCACGCCCTACGCGAGCGCCGCGGCGACCTCGTCCAGGCGGGCGCCGCGCGACGCCTTGACGAGCACCACGTCGCCGGCCGCGACCTCGCCGCGCAGCCACGCCGCGGCCGCGCCGTTGTCGGCGAGGAACAGCCCGCGTCCTGCCGCGCCGTCCGCGACCGCCCGCGCGCCCTCGCCGACCGCGGCCACCACGTCGGCGCGGGCGGCGGCGTACGCGCCGGCGGCGCGGTGCTCGGCCTCGCCGGTGTCGCCCAGTTCGAGCATCGCGCCGAGGACGGCGATGCGCCGCCCGCCCTCGACCGCGGCCAGCGCGTCCAGCGCGGCGCGGGTGGAGTCGGGGTTGGCGTTGTAGGAGTCGTCGAGCAGCGTCGCGCCGCAGGCGAGGTCGCGCACCTCCAGCCGCCGTCCGGACAGCGTGGCGGTGGACAGCGCCGCCGCGGCCGCGTCCAGCGGCACACCGGCCGCCAGGGCCGCCGCCGCGGCGGCCGCCGCGTTGACCGCCTGGTGGGCCCCCACCAGCGGCAGCGCGACATGGGCGGTGGCGCCGGCCGCGCGCAGGGCGAACGACGGCCGGCCGAGCCGGTCCTGCTCCAGCCCGAGCACCCGTACGTCGGCCTCGGGCGAGCGGCCGAAGGTCAGCACCGGGCCGTGTGTGAGCGACCGCATCGCCGCCACCCGCGGGTCGTCCGCGCACAGCACCGCGGTGCCGCCGGGCGCGAGCCCCCGCACCAGCTCGCCCTTGGCCCGGGCGATGGCCTCGCGCGAGCCGAACTCGCCGATGTGCGCCCGGCCGACGTTGAGGACGACGGCGATGTCCGGCGCGACCAGTCCGGTGAGCCGGGCGATGTCGCCGACGTGCCGCGCGCCCATCTCCAGCACCAGGAACCGGGTGGCCGGGCTCGCGCGCAGCATGGTCAGCGGCACGCCCAGCTCGTTGTTGAAGGAGCCGGCGGTGGCGACCGTCGGCGCGGCGCCGGCCAGCACCGCGGCCAGCAGGTCCTTGGTGCCGGTCTTGCCCGAGGAGCCGGTCAGCGCGGCGACGGTCAGGCCGCCGCGCAGCCGCGCCACCACATGGGCGGCGAGCGCCTGGAGCGCGGCCCTGGTGTCGGTGACGACCACGGTGGGCAGCGCGGTGGGGCGCGAGCCGAGCACCGCCACCGCGCCGGCCGGCCGGCCTGGGCCGCGTGGTCGTGACCGTCGGTGCGCTCACCGGCGAAGGCCACGAAGAGCCCGCCGGGTTCGGCCTTCCTGCCGTCGAGCACGGCCGGCCCGGTCACCGTCACGGAACTGTCGCCCTCGACCCTCCCGCCGGTGATCGCGGCGATCTCGCGGAGGGAAAGGGCGATGCGGACGGACGTCGATTCGTTGGAGGTCACGTCCGCCATTCAAAACGGCGCCCTGTTTCCGGCGGATAAGCGGAATTCGATAGGAGGACCATATATTACCCGCGAGTAATGTATGGGCGGCATATCGGAATCCGCATACGCGACCGCAACAGCACACGGCATTGACTGGGCGCATGTCCCCCAGCGAACCACCGCGCATCACCGCCTACGGGTGCGGGCCGGACGAGGCCGCGCTGTTCCGGCGGGCGGCCGCGGAGTCCGGCGTCGCGGTGACCGTCACGCACACCGCGCCCTCCGAGGCCACGGCCGCTCTGGCGGCCGGCAGCCGGTGCGTGAGCGTCGGCCACCAGGCGCGCCTCACCGCCGCCGTCCTGCGCGCACTCAGACAAGCCGGAGTGGAGTACGTCTCCACCAGGAGCGTCGGCCGCGACCACATCGACGTCGCCTACGCCGAGCGCATCGGCATCGCGGTGGAGAACGTCTCCTATTCGCCCGACAGCGTGGCCGACCACACGCTCATGCTCATGCTGATGTCGGTCCGCAACGCGCAGTCCACGGTCCGCCGGGTGGACGACCACGACTACCGGCTGCCCGAGGCCCGCGGCAGGGAACTGCGCGACCTGACCGTCGGGATCGTCGGGACCGGCCGGATCGGCGCGGCGGTCGCGGACCGGCTGCGCGGCTTCGGCTGCCGGCTCCTCGCCCACGACCGGCGTCCCAGGATCGCCGCCGAGCACGTGCCGCTGGACGAACTGCTGCGGCTGAGCGACATCGTGACGCTGCACACCCCGCTCACCGCGGAGACCCGCCACCTGCTGGACCGGCGGCGGATCGCATTGATGAAGCCGGGCGCGTACCTCGTCAACACCGGTCGCGGCCCGCTCGTCGACACCGACGCCCTCATCGCCGCGCTGGAGAGCGGCCGGCTGGGCGGCGCGGCGCTGGACGTGGTCGAGGGCGAGGAAGGCGTCTTCTACGCCGACCGCAGAGCCGGACCCGCCGCCGGCGAACCGCTGCTGCGCCTGCAGAAGCTGCCGAACGTGCTGATCACCCCGCACACCGCCTACTACACCGACCGCGCGCTGCGCGACATGGTCGAGAACTCCCTCGCCAACTGCCTCCACCACCGAAGCGACCACGAAAGCAGGACACGAGCGACATGAGCATGGACAGGCCCAAGGTCGGCATCCTCTTCGGAGGGTGCTCCGAGGAGCACCCCGTCTCCGTCAAGTCGGCACGGGAGATCGCCGCGAGCCTGGACACGGGGGCGTACGAGCCGTTCTACGTCGGCATCACCCGGGACGGCGTCTGGAAGCTCTGCGACGGACCCGACCCCGGCTGGGAGGACGGCAACGGCCGCCCGGCCGTGCTGTCGCCGGACCGCGGGGTGCGCGGACTCCTGGTCTTCGAACAGGGGCGGTACGGGACGGTCCCGCTCGACGTGGTGCTGCCCGTGCTGCACGGCAGGCTCGGCGAGGACGGCGCGGTGCAGGGGCTGCTGGAGCTGTCCGGCATCCCCTACGTCGGCTGCGACGTCCAGAGTTCCGCGCTGTGCATGGACAAGTCCCTCGCCTACACCGTCGCGCGGAGCGCCGGCATCGCCACGCCGGAGTTCTGGACCGTGTCCGACGGCGGGAAGGTCGAGGCCGACCGGCTGACGTACCCCGTCTTCGTGAAGCCGGCCCGCTCGGGCTCGTCGTTCGGCGTCACCAAGGTCGACCGGGAGGAGGAGCTGCCGGCCGCGCTGGAGGCCGCGCGGCGGTACGACACCAAGGTGCTGATCGAGCGGGCCGTGGCCGGCAGCGAGGTCGGCTGCGCGGTCCTCGGCGACGAGCCGGAGCTGTTCGTCGGCGAGGTGGACCACATCGCGCTGTCCCACGGCTTCTTCAGGATCCACCAGGAGAGCGCGCCGGAGAGCGGTTCGGAGAACTCCACGCCGATCGTGCCCGCGGACATCCCCGACCGCGCGCGCGAACTCGTCCAGGAGACGGCCAAGGCGGTGTACCGCGCGCTGGGGTGCCGGGGGCTGGCACGGGTGGACATGTTCCTCACCCCCGACGGCCGGGTGGTCCTCAACGAGGTCAACACCCTGCCGGGGATGACCTCCTACAGCCGCTACCCGCGGATGATGGCGGCGGCCGGGCTGCCGATGTCCGCCCTGGTCGACCGGATGCTGCGGCAGGCGCTGCGCCGGGCGCAGGCCCCCGGCCCGCGGGACGGGGCGGCGCGGTGAACGAGGACTTCGTCTTCATCGACGCGTGTCTGCCCGGGGTGCGGTGGGACGCCAAGTACGCCACCTGGGACAACTTCACCGGGAAGCCGGTGGACGGCTACCTGGCCAACCGGGTCGTCGGCACGCGGGCGCTGTGCGCGGCCCTGGAACGAGCGCGGGAGGAGGCCGCCGCGCGCGGCTTCGGCCTGCTGCTGTGGGACGCCTACCGCCCGCAGCGCGCGGTGGACTGCTTCCTGCGCTGGTCCCGGCTGCCGGAGGACGGCCGGACCAAGCTCCGGCACTACCCGAACATCGACCGCGCCGGGATGTTCGACCACGGCTACGTGGCCGCCAAGTCCGGGCACAGCCGCGGCAGCACCGTCGATCTGACCCTCTACCACCTGTCCGGCGGCGAACTCGCGGCCATGGGCGGCGACCACGACCTGATGGACCCCGTCTCCCACCACGGCGCCCACGGCATCACCCGGGCCGAGGAACGCAACCGCGAGCACCTGCGGGCGGTGATGGAGGCCAGCGGCTTCAGCCCGTACGCCAGCGAGTGGTGGCACTACACGCTGCGGGACGAGCCGTACCCGGACACGTACTTCGACTTCCCCATCGTGTGACGGCGTACGGAGCCGGAGGGTGCGCGGCGCCGCCGGTCGGGCGGGCGCCGGCCGGCTCAAGGACGGCCGGCTCGAGGGCGGCCGGCTCGGGGGGCGGGGTCAGGGGCGCGCGGGGTCGGGGTCCGCGGGTAGGGTGACGACGACGCGCAGCCCGCCGGCCGGGCGGGGGTCGAGGGCGATCGTCCCGCCGTGCGCGTGGGCGATGGTCTGGGCGATGGCCAGGCCCAGGCCGACGCCCGCGTGGTCGGTGCGGACGCGGTCGGTGCCGCGGCGGAACGGCTCGGTGAGCGTCGCCGCCAGCCCCGGGTCGATCCGCTCGCCGGTGTTCTCCACGGTCAGCACCGCGCCCGCGTCGCGCACGTCGGTGGCCACCCACACGGTGCCGCGGCCCGGCAGGTTGTGCACGACGGCGTTGTGCACGAGGTTCGTCGCCAACTGCAGCAGCAGCGGCTGCGACCCGAGCACCGGCGCGGCCCGTCCGGACACCTCGATCGCGACGCCGCGCTTCTCGGCGAACGGCAGCAGCGTCTCGGCGGCCTCCTCCGCCAGCAGGGACAGGTCGACCGGCTCCCGGCGGAAGGACCCGCGGTCGGCGCGGCTGAGCACCAGGAGCGCCTCGGTGAGGTCGATCGCCCGCGCGTTGACGGTGTGCAGGCGCTCGATCAGCTCGCCGTGGTCGTGGCCCGGGTCGCGGCGGGCCACGTCGAGGAGGGTCTGCGAGATCGCCAGCGGGGTGCGCAGCTCGTGCGAGGCGTTGGCGGCGAACCGCTGCTGCTCGGCGTCGTGCGCCTCCAGGCGCGCGAGCATCGTGTCGAAGGCGTCGGCGAGTTCGCGGAACTCGTCGGTGGGGCCCGGCAGCCGGATGCGGTGCGAGAGCGACCCCTCGGCGGCCCGGCGGGTGGCGTCCGTGATGTGGGTGAGCGGGGCCAGCATCCGGCCGGCCAGGAACCAGCCGCCGATCAGCCCGAACAGCAGCAGGAACACCATCACGAAGAGCGTGGTCGGGCCGAACTGGCGCAGCAGGGCCCGGTGGCTCTCCACGACGACGATCAGCCCCGGGTGGACGCGGTAGAGCAGCGAGATCCACATGACGGCGAGCAGCACGAAGCCGGCGAACACGAGGAAGCCCGCGTAGCTGAGGGTGAGTTTGAGGCGGACGCTCAGGCCCGGCTGCCTGTCCACGGCCGCGTCACCCCTCCTCGGCGCCGGGCCCGGCGGCCGGCCCGGTGTCGATGCGGTAGCCGACGCCGGGCACGGTGGCGATGATCCAGGGCTCGCCCAGGCGCTTGCGCAGCGCCGAGACGGTGATCCGCACGGCGTTGGTGAACGGGTCGGCGTTCTCGTCCCAGGCGCGTTCCAGCAGCTCCTCGGCGCTGACGACGCCGCCCTCGGCCGCCACCAGGAGGTCGAGCACCGCGAACTGCTTGCGGGTGAGCGCGACGTAGCGCCCGTCCCGGTAGACCTCGCGGCGGAACGGGTCGAGCCGCAGCCCCGCGATCTCCCGCACCGGCGGCCGGCTGTGCGCACGCCTGCGCTCCAGCGCCCGCAGCCGCAGCACCAGCTCCCGCAGGTCGAACGGCTTCGTCAGGTAGTCGTCGGCGCCGAGCCCGAACCCGGAGGCCTTGTCGTCCAGCCGGTCGGCCGCGGTGAGCATCAGGATGGGCATGCCGCTGCCGGAGGCGACGATCCACCGGGCGATCTCGTCGCCCGACGGGCCGGGCACGTCCCGGTCGAGGACGGCGATGTCATAGGTGTTGACGGCCAGCAGCTCCAGGGCGGTGTCCCCGTCCCCCGCGATGTCGGCCGCGATCGCCTCCAGCCGCAGCCCGTCCCGTACGGCTTCCGCCAGATAAGGCTCGTCCTCGACGATCAGCACACGCATGCACCCGATGCTACGAGCCGGTCCGTATCGCCGGCGTATCGCGCGTCACCGCGTGTGCCGCGGCGCTCACGCTCCGGCGCGATGGGTCGGAATCGGCCGTTCCCCGGGGCGGACCGCGGCCGGTTCGCACCGTCCGCGGCGGCCGGCGGCCGGGCCGTGCACGGCGGAGAGCGCCGGATGGGCGCCGGGGGACGCCGAAAAGGTCGTATACGAAGGGGGTGCGGGCGGCGGCGGCCCACGGTCCGGGCAGGGATCGGCCATGACTCGGCAAAGGCGTGGCCCGAGGGTCGACGGCACGTCACCGCGGTGGCGCGCGGGGGTCCGTTCGTCCACGTCACCCGGCTGCTGACCGAAAGTTGCCCATTGCATCCATCCCTCGCGCCCCTTGTGTTGACGTGCGTCCCGGGCGCGGCCGACTCTCCAATTAGGTGCTCTATGCACATGGATGTGTGTGACGAGCGCGTTACGGGGGCGCCGAGAAGGTCGGAGGACGACGGCACGCGGGACGCCGAGCGCGTCCCGGCCGTCGCCGGGATGAGCGGAGATGCCCGATGTGCGGAATCACCGGATGGGTCTCGTACCAGCGCGACCTCTCCACCCAGCGGCCGGTCGTGGACGCGATGACGGAGACGATGTCGTGCCGCGGCCCCGACGACAGCGGCACCTGGATCAGCGGACCGGCCGCGCTGGGCCACCGCAGGCTCGCGGTGATCGACCTGCCCGGCGGCCGGCAGCCGATGAGCGTCCGGACGCCGGACGGCACAGTGGCCATGGTCTACTCCGGCGAGGCCTACAACTACACCGAGCTGCGCGCCGAGCTGGCCGGCCGCGGGCACCGCTTCACCACCGACTCCGACACCGAGGTGGTGCTGCACGGCTACCTGGAGTGGGGCGACGGCGTCGCCGCCCGGCTCAACGGGATGTACGCCTTCGCGATCTGGGACGAGCGCACCCGCGAGCTGGTGATGATCCGCGACCGCATGGGCATCAAGCCCTTCTACTACTACCCGACCGCGGACGGCGTGCTGTTCGGCTCCGAGCCCAAGGCGATCCTCGCCAACCCGCTCGCGTCCCGCACGGTCACCCTCGACGGGCTGCGCGAGCTGCTGGTCATGGTCAAGACGCCCGGGCACGGGTTCTGGGACGGCATGCACGAGGTCGTGCCCGGCACCGTCGTCACCGTCAGCCGCGCCGGAGCGCGCACCCGCGCCTACTGGACCCTGGAGACCCGCCCGCACACCGACGGCCGGGACGCGACCATCGCCCATGTGCGCGACCTGCTCGACGACATCGTGCGCCGCCAGCTCGTCGCCGACGTCCCGCGCTGCACCCTGCTCTCCGGTGGCCTCGACTCCTCCGCGATGACCGCGATCGCCGCCCGGCAGCTCGCCGAGACCGGCGAGCGCGTCCGCAGCTTCGCCGTGGACTTCGTCGGCCAGGCGGAGAACTTCGTCGCCGACGAGCTGCGGACCACTCCCGACACCCCTTTCGTGCACGACGTGGCCCGCGTGGCGGGCACCGAGCACCAGGACATCGTGCTGGACTCCGACCAGCTCGCCGACCCCGCGATCCGCTCCGCGGTGATCAGGGCCAGGGACCTGCCGGCCGGTTTCGGCGACATGGACGCCTCGCTCTACCTGCTCTTCCGGGAGATCCGCCGGCACTCCACCGTCGCGCTGTCCGGCGAGTCCGCCGATGAGGTGTTCGGCGGCTATCTGCAGTTCTTCGACCCCGAGGCGCGCAAGGGCACCACCTTCCCCTGGCTGACCAACTTCGCCAAGCACTTCGGCGACGACGGCGGCATCCTCGCCGAGGACACCGCCCGCGGCCTGGACCTGGCCGGCTACGTCCGCGACTGCTACGCCACCGCCGCCGCGCAGGTCGCCCCGCTGCCGGGGGAGAGCGACCTGGAGTCGCGCATGCGCACCATCAGCCACCTGCACCTGACCCGCTTCGTCCGGGTGCTGCTGGACCGCAAGGACCGCGCCAGCATGGCCGTCGGCCTGGAGGTCCGGGTGCCGTTCTGCGACCACCGACTGGTGGAGTACGTCTACAACGCCCCCTGGGCGCTGAAGTCCTTCGACGGCCGCGAGAAGAGCCTGCTGCGCGAGGCGACCGCCGACGTGCTGCCGCGCTCGGTCTACGACCGGGTCAAGAGCCCGTACCCCTCCACCCAGGACCCGGCCTACGCGGCCGCGCTGCGCCGCAACGTCCAGGAGGTGCTGGCCCAGCCCTCGCACCCGGTCTTCGGCATCGTCAGCCACCGGCGCCTGGCGGAGGCGGTGCGGGACGACACGCCGCAGACCACCCAGGCCTCCCGCCGCGGCCTGGAGCGCGCGCTCGACCTCGCGCTGTGGATCGACATGTACCGGCCGACCCTCAAACTCGCCTGACCGACCGGCTTCACCGGCGGCGCCGGGCCCGGTGCGGGGCGCCGCGCGCCGCCCCGCCGCAACCCCTGGCGGGAGGCTACGCGCCCGGCGGGTCCTGCTCGGCCGCCGCCCCGCCACGGCCGCGGTCCCTGACCGACCGCTCGATCACGTACGCGGTCGCGGTGAACGCCTCGACCTGCTCGTCCGTCAGGTCCCGTACGCTCACCTCCTCCAGGCTCCGCCACATCCGCGCGATGGGGTCCTCCATGGCGCGGCCCTTGTCGGTGAGGCGGACGACCATGACCCGCCGGTCGTGCGCGGCCGGCTCCCGGGTGAGCAGCCCGGCCTCCTGCATGCGGCGCAGCGACTTGGAGACCGTCGAGTGGTCCAGGCCCACCGACTCCAGCAGCTCGGACTGGGTCTGGCCGTCGCGGTCGAACAGCTGCATCAGCAGCAGCTCCTGCCCCGGGTGCAGGTCCATGCCGCGCAGCATGCCGGCCGCGTGGCCGCGATGGGCGCGGGCCAGCTGGAAGATGGCGTAGCTCAGGCGTCCCTCGTGCGCCGTGCTCGGGGGACCGGACGGGCCGGTCGCGGGGTCGGTCATCGCTGCTCCTTCGGGCGGTGCGGGCCGGGTCACGGGCGCCGGCGGACCGGGTAGTCGGTGTAGCCGCTCGCGCCGCCGGTGTAGAAGGTGGCCGGGTCGGGGGTGTTCAGCGGCGCTCCGGAGCGTATCCGGTCCACCAGGTCGGGGTTGGCCAACGCCATCGTGCCGACGGTGACGACATCGGCACGGCCCTCGGCGATGTCCCGGGCGCGGGCGGCCAGGTCGGCGCCGGGCCGGTTGAGGACCAGCGTGCCGGGCCACAGCGACCGCAGCGTGCCCAGGAGCTGCTCGTCGCCGGCGTGGATCAGGTGCAGGTAGGCCAGGTCCAGCGGGGCGAGCGCGCGCACCAGCGCGGGGTAGGTGTCGTGGACGTCGTCCTCGCGGATGTCGTTGTACGGGTTGCCGGGGGACAGCCGGATGCCGGTGCGCCCGGCGCCGATCTCGTCGGCGACCGCGGCGGCGACCTCCACGGCGAAGCGGATGCGGTGGGCCACGGAGCCGCCGTAGCGGTCGGTGCGGCGGTTGGCGTTGCCGGACAGGAACTGGTGGACCAGGTAGCCGTTGGCGCCGTGGATCTCCACGCCGTCCGCGCCCGCCTCGACGGCGTATGCGGCGGCCCGGCGGAAGTCCTCGACGGTCGCCGCGACCTCGTCGGTGGACAGCGCGCGCGGCTCGGGCATCTCCTGCGGCCCGGAGGCGGTGAACATCACGCCGGCCGGGCGGACCGCCGAGGGCGCCACCGGCTGCCGGCCGTGCGGGGTGTTGCCGGGGTGCGCGATCCGCCCGGTGTGCATCAGCTGGATGACGATCCGGCCGCCTGCGGCGTGCACCGCGTCGGTGACCTTGCGCCAGCCGGCCACCTGCTCGGGCGTGTGGATGCCCGGCGTGAGCAGGTAGCCCTGCCCGTCGGCGGACGGCTGGGTGCCCTCGGTGACGATGAGCGCGGTCGAGGCGCGCTGGGCGTAATACTCGGCGTTCAGCGCGGTCGGCACGCCCTCGGGAGTGGACCGGTCGCGGGTCATCGGCGCCATGGCCAGCCGGTGCGGCAGCCGGAGGTCGCCGGCGCGGGCGGGCTGCCACAGGGCGTCGAGCTCGCCGGGGGCGGCGGTGCCGGGTGTGCCGGGGGCGCCGGCGCCCGCAGCGGCGCCGGTGTCGGTGTCAGTGGTGTGCGTGGCGTCAGTGGTGTCCGTGGTGGACATGATGTCTCCTCGGGTGGAAGGGGTTGCGGGAGGTCCGCCGGGGGCCCCGGACGGTTCCGGGGCCCTGTCCGGCGGGTCAGTCGACGGTCAGGACGAGCTTTCCGCGGCCGTGCCCCGCGTCGCTGACCTGCTGCGCCTTCGCCGCCTCGGCGAGCGGGTAGGTCGCGCCGACCGTGAGCGTCAGCGTGCCCGCGGCGGCCTGCTCGGCGAGTTCGGCCAGCCGCGCGGCCGAGCGGCGCTGCGGGCCCTCGGCGAAGACGACGCCGAGGTCGCGGGCGCGGAAGTCGGCGGTGGTGACGACCCGGTCGGTGCCGCCGCGCAGGGTGATGGAGTCCTCCAGCGCGCCCTTGCCCGCGGCGTCGAACACGGCGTCCACGCCGTCGGGGGCGACCGCGCGGACCCGCTCCACCAGGCCCTCGCCGTAGACCAGCGCGGTGGCGCCGAGGGAGGTGACGTACTCCTGGTTGGCCGGGCCGGCGGTGCCGATGACGCGGGCGCCGCGGGCCACCGCGAGCTGGACCGCCACGGTGCCCAGCGCGCCGGACGCGCCGTGGATCAGCAGCGTCTCGCCGGCCTTCACGCCGAGCAGGTCGAGCACCCGCTCGGCGCCGTCGCTCGCCACCGGCAGCGCGGCGGCGTGCGTCCAGTCCAGGCCGGCCGGCTTGGCGGCCAGGACCGAGGCGTCGGCGAGCGCGTACTGGGCGTAGGCGCCGGTGTCGGACCAGCCGAGCACCTCGTCGCCCACCGACAGCCGCTCGACGCCCTCGCCGAGCGCGTCCACCACGCCGGCGATCTCGCCGCCGGGGACGGCCGGCAGCGTGGTGGGGAAGATCGCCTCCATGATCCCGGAGCGGATCTTGCCGTCCACCGGGTTGACGCCGACCGCGCGGACCCGCACCCGCACCTGGCCGGGGCCGGGCTCGGGCAGGTCGGTCTCCGCCTCGTGCAGGACCTCGGTGCCGCCGAACGTGTCGAAAACAATGGCCTTCATGGCTGGTCTCTCCTTCGGGGCCCGATCCCGCGGCCCGTTATGTGGCTGGACACATAAAACGTAGCACCGATTAGGTGGCTAGCCAAGTATTTGTTTCGGGGATCGCGGAGGCGCAGGTCACAGCGGTGATATCGGCTTGCGGCCGGTCGTCGCGGCCGGGTAGGAAGCAGGCATGCTACGAGGCGGCAAGATCGGGCTCAGGGCCCGCCACGAGGACGATGTGCCGGTCCTGCGGACCGAGCTGTACGACGACGTGGAGAACTCCGCGCGAGCCGAGAGCGCGCCGTGGCGGCCGGTCGGGCCGGGCGCGGACGACCCGCGGCTCGCGCTGGACGACAAGGACCCCTCGCGCGTGCTGTTCTCCGTGGTCGAGCTGGCGGGCGGCACGCTCGTCGGCACCGCCGCGCTGTGGGGCATCGACACCCACCACCGCGCCGCCCACGTCGGCCTCGGCCTGCTCCCCGCCGCGCGCGGCAAGGGCTACGGCACCGACGTGGTGGCGGCGCTGTGCCATTACGGATTCGTCGTGCGCGGCCTGCACCGCCTGCAGATCGAGACCCTCGCGGACAACGCGGCGATGCTGCGCGCCGCCGAGCGCAACGGCTTCGTCCGCGAGGGCGTGCTGCACGAGTCGGCCTGGGTGATGGGCGCGTTCCTCGACGAGGTGCTGCTCGGGCTGCTCGCCAAGGACTGGAAGCCGGCCTGGTAGGGCGCGGGGGAGCGGGATCAGGGCCGGGGCGGACCCGGACGCGGGGCCCGGAGCCGGAGACGGGGCCCGGTCGGCACGGCGGTCCCGACGCGGCGGCGCCCACCGGGTGGGGTGGGCGCCGCCGGGGGTCAGAAGGTCCAGCGGGTGTGGGTGAACGCGCCGGAGCCGCGGCCGAAGCCGTAGGAGGTGGTGGGAGCGACCGCGTAGACGGTGGACACGCCGGTGCGCATGGCGTCGTCGATGCCGTGGAACGCGCCCTCGGGGGAGGTGATGTGGGCGCCGTACTTGGCGGTGTACGCCGCGGCCACGTCCGCCAGCAGGGCCGGGTCGCGGACCTGCTCGGCCTCGCCCTCGATCACCAGGTCCAGGCTCTCGGCCAGGAAGTTGCCCCCGGTGGTCAGGGCGCAGTGGGCGTCGGCCGCCAGGTTGCGGGCCTTTTGCTCGCCGGGGCCGCTGGAGAAGTAGAGGACGCCGTCGAGCCAGGCGGCGAGCACCGGAGTGACGTGCAGCCGGCCGTCCGGGCGCACCGTGGAGACCCAGAAGACCTCGGCGGTCTCCAACTGCCGCCGCGCCTGCTCCCACGGGGTCGCGGTGGCGTCCGCGGCGCCGGGCAGCGGGATGACCGCGGAGCTGTAGCGGGCGTCGAGTTCGGTCCTCGGCTCGCGTGCGGGTTCCTTCGTCGGCATCGCCGTACTCCTTCCGTCCGCGCCCCGCCGGTCAGGGCAGCGGTGCGTCCATGGTGTTGCTGGTGCACGGGCAGGGGTAGGGCCACCGGCTGTCGACGGCGTCGGGGCAGCCGCTCGACGGCCCGGGCCGGCACAGGCCCTCCACGCAGCACGCGCAACTCGGGCACACCCGGACCGGGGACACCACCAGCGGCGGCTGCGACGCCCCTTGCGAGGAACTCCCGGTCAGGGGCGGCCGATCGGCCGCCCCGGCGTCCTTGCGCTGCTTGACGATGAGGCCGGTACTGCTGTCCAGCACGGAAAATTCCTCCTACGGCGGGGACGAAACATTGGTGAAACGGGACATAGTTGAGCATATGGCTTCATACTCACGCAAGGTGTGACGCCCAGTCAACAGGCCGCAGGAACAGTGACCCGTTCGACGCAGTCCGGTCACCGCGCTCCGCCCGAGACGCGGTCCGGCCCCGGCAAAGGCCGGGGCCGGACGGGTCGGGCGGGGGCGCGCCGCCGGTGCTACGCGGTCAGGAACTCCCGCTGCGACAGCGGCCGGCCGACGATCCGGATGTCGCCGATGTTGCCGTGGAAGACGATGTCCACCGCGCCCGCGTACTCGTGGCCGCCGACCAGCCAGGGCAGCCCGAGCGAGGTCAGGCCGAGCGAGAGCCGGTGCGGGTTGTCGGCGACCGGCGCGCCCTCGACGTACAGCTTGGTGAACCGGCCGTCGTTGACCACCGCCAGGTGCCACCACCTCAACTCGACCAGGCCGTGGCCCCAGTTGGTCGTCGGGTAGGTGTCGTTGAGCGGGTAGTGGTTGAACTGCGGCTCGCGGCCGTTGTTGGAGATTGCGAGCTGGACCAGCGGCTCGCCCTGGTCGGTGTTCTTGCCGTGCTTGCCCGCCGCCCCGGCCGACCCGCGGCGGCTGAGGATCGACGCCCAGCCGTTGTTCCCCGCGTCCCAGTCCAGCGGCATGGAGACGAACGTCTCGATGGTGTAGCCGGACCTGAACGTCTCGGCGTTCAGCGGCGCCTGCGCCCCCGTGGTCAGGTACGCGCCGTGCACGGGGTTGCGGCCGCCGACGAACTTCAGGCTCGCGTGCCCCGGCTGGTCGGGGTGGTGGTCGGCGGACCAGGTGAGCGCGTCGGCGGCGGTGCCCGGCACGGTCACCACCGTCAGGTCGTTGCCCCGGCCCGACAGGTCGCGGACGGTCTGGCCCGAGGTCAGCGCCGTGCCCGGCGCGCCCTGGCCGTCGAAGCGCCAGTACGCCAGCGTGCCCTTGACCAGCTCCTTGCTCGCCGGCCGCGACGGCCGCACCGGGATCGGCACGAAGCCGGAGAAGCGCTGGTCGAAGTCGATCGCGACGGAGAAGTTGTCGACCGGGCCGGTGATCCGGGCGTGCTCGGCGGCCAGCAGGGTTCGGCTCTCCGGGTCCTGCGCGAGGATCCACGGGTTGATCGTCTCGACGTCGATCGTGTTGCGGACCAGGTCGAAGTGGTAGAGCCGGATCATGCCGCCGCCGCCGAAGTAGCGGTTCTGGTAGTTGGTGATGTGCATGTGCACGTCGTTGCCGGCGGCGTTCTTCGCGGTGGTGCGCCCGGGCGGCCAGTAGTGGCCGTTGAGGGTCAGGAAGATCTGGTCGTTGTCGTTGATCAGCTTGTCCCAGACCGTCTGCCCGTAGCCGGAGAGCACCGCGTTGTTCTCCGGGTTGCCCGACTGGTACGGGAAAACGTTGTCATCGTACGGGGAGCCGACGATGTCGTGCGAGGTGAGGATCACCGGCATCCTGGGGTGGGCCTTGATGACCTCGTTGGCCCAGGCGAAGCCCTGGTCGGTGGTCCGCCAGTCCAGGGCCAGCACCAGCCAGGAGCGGCCGGCCGCCTCGAAGATGTGCGCGGTGTTGTAGCCCGTCTTGTCCGCGCCGGCGAAGGTCTTGGAGCGGCGGAACCGCTGCGGGCCCATCGTCCGCAGGTACGGCGTGTCGCCGCGGCTGTCGTCGCCGCTCACGTCGTGGTTGCCGGCCAGCACGCTGTACCCGGCGCCGTGCCGATCCAGCAGCGCGAACGCCTTGTCGACCTCCGCGAACGACGACGGGTCCGCGTCCTCGGTCAGATCGCCGAGGTGCACCATGAAGACGATGTTGTTGTCGGGCGTACCGCTGTTGTCGATGATGTAGCGGAACGACTCCTCCTGCGGCGTCCGCTCGATGCTGTCCTGGCTGCCCCAGTACAGGAACTGGGTGTCGGGCATGACGGCCAGGGTGAACTGGAGGGACGTGGCGTCGGGCTTCCAGGAGCCGGTCCCGCCGCTGCGGGCGGCGGCGGACGCGGCGGACGCGGTGGAGGCGGTGGAGGCGGCGGACTCGGCGGCCGCGGGCGTCGCGCCGAGGGCGGTCGCGCCGACCCCGACCGCCGCCGCGCCCGCACCGGCCAGCGCCGCGTTGCGCAGGAATCCGCGCCTGCTCTGCCCGGTGCGATCGTGTGACGGCGTGTCACCAGGAGTGCACATGAGGGTCCTTCCGGGGTGGTTGTCGCAAACGCAACGAAGCTAACCCTCCGCCCGCGCGGCCAGGCAGACGCCGGATGACGAACAGAGATCGAGTGTCTGACCAGGTCAGGAGCGCTCGCCGAACTGTGACCGGCGACGGATCGCCCGTACGCGGACAGCGACCGGCGGGTGCGGGAGAGCGCTGTCCCGCGGCGGGGCCCGGCGGGGTCAGCCGGCCTCCTGCGCGGAGCGCCGCGTGGGGCGCCCTGCCGGGTCCCGCGCGACCCAGGAGGCGAGGATGCGCAGGGCGTCGTGCGAGGGGGTGCCCGGCTCGGCGGTCAGGACCATCAGGCGCTGCCCCGAGCCGTCGGGGCTCGACCAGGTGTCGCAGTCGAGGGTGAGGTCCCCGACCAGGCGGTGGCGGTAGCGCTTGGTGCCGTAGGTCGCGCTGTTCACCCGGTGCTGGGCCCACCAGGCGCGGAAGTCGGGGTCCTGGACGGACAGTTCGCCGACCAGCCGGGCCAGGTCCGGGTCGTCGGGGTCCGCCGCGGCGGCCATGCGCAGCGCGGCGACGGCGTCCCGCGCGTCGTGGGCCCACTCCCGGTGCAGCTGTCGGACCTCCGGGTGCGTGAACATCAGCCGCAGGTAGTTGCGCGCCGGAGCGGCGAGCGCGCCGAAGTCCGTGAAGAGGGCCGCGGCAGCCGGGTTCCAGGCCAGGACGTCCAGCCGGCTGCCGAGGACGAGCGCCGGGGTCTCGGTGAGCTGGTCGAGCAGGCGCCGCATGGCCGGGCGCACGCGCTGGGCGGGCCGGCGGCGGCGCGGCCGGGCGTCGGATCGGCCGGCGAGTTCGTAGAGGTAGCGCTGCTGGTCCTCGTCCAGGCGCAGGGCGCAGGCCAGGGTGCCGAGCACCGGCGCGGAGGCGCGGACCCGGCCCTGCTCCAGCCGGGTGTAGTAGTCCACGCTGATCGCGGCCAGCAGGGCGACCTCCTCACGGCGCAGCCCCGCGACCCTGCGGGCCGCGCCGGAGTCCGGTTCGGGCAGGCCGCACTCCCGTGGTGTCAGCTGGGCCCGGCGGGCCTTGAGGAAGGCGCCGAGCGCGCGGGGGTCGGATTCCGGGGTCATGGCTCCCAGTGTCGCCGCTGCGCGCCGGCCGCCGCGTGCGCAAGGGGGGCAGGTTCTTTCCCGGGCAGGAACCCGGCTCTCCCGTGGCGGCGCGGCCCGGCGGACCGTGGAGGTGTGTCCGGCGGCGCCCGGGCCGCGGGCCCCGCCCGTGGCGCGGACGCGTCACAGCACGGCTCCGCGAACGCGTCACGGTGCCGCTCCGCGCACGCACGCCGTTCCACCGGGCGCCGCTCGACGAACACCGCGTCACGGACGCCCACCCCTCCACGAAGCTCCACCACCCGCACACCGCTCCACGAACGCGAGGAGAACCACGTATGTCCCGGCCCACCTCCGAAGCCACCTCCGAAGCCACCCCCGAAGCCACTGTCACGCCTCGGGTCCAGCTCCAGCCCCTGGTCCAGCCCCTGGTCCAGCCCACTGTCCAGCCCCCGGGCCGGCCCGCTGCCCGGCCGATCGCTGAGCCCGTGGTCCGGGCCGCCGCTGAGCCCGCTGCCCGAACCGCCCGCGGGGAGGGGCGGGCAGCGGCTCCCGGCGGCGCGGACGCGGGCGCCCCGCCCGTCGCCGTCCGCTTCGCGAGCGCCGGGATTCCGATCGCCGGCCACCTGTACCTCCCGGACCGTCCCGGAGCCGGTCCGCTGCCGGCCGTCGTGGTCGGGCACCCCGGCGCGGGCGTGAAGGAGCAGACCGCCGGCACGTACGCGCGGCGGATGGCCGCACGCGGCTTCGCCGCGCTCGCGTTCGACGCCGCCTACCAGGGCGAGTCCGGCGGGTCGCCGCGCGGCCTGGAGGACCCGGCCCAGCGGGTGGAGGACTTCAAGGCCGCCGTCTCGTACCTCGGGACCCTCGACGCGGTCGACGCCGGCCGGATCGGGCTGCTGGGCATCTGCGCCTCCGGCGGCTACGCGCTGTCCGCCGCCGGCGGTGACCTCCGGGTGCGGGCGGTGGCCGCGGTGTCCACCGCCGAGCCCGCGCGGCAGTTCCGGTTCGGGGCCGACGGCGCCCAGGACCCGGCGGTCTTCCGGGGCCTGCTGGAGGCCGCCGCGGCGGCCCGCGACGCGGTCGCGCGCGGCGAGGACCCGGGCGCCATGCCCGTGTTCCCCGACACCGTCGAGCAGGCCCGCGCGCTCGCCGGCCAGCACGGTGTCGACGGGTTCGAGTACTACCGCACCCCGCGCGGCCGGCACGAGCGCTCCGCGCGGACCTTCGCGTGGGAGAGCGTGGACCGGATGACCCTGCACGACGCGTTCCACGCCGTCCCGCTGATCGGTCCCCGCCCCCTTCTCCAGATCGTCGGCGAGCGCGCCGTCACCGCGTGGATGGCGGTCGAGGCCCACCGGCGCGCCACCGGTCCGAAGGAGCTCCACTGGATCGAGGGCGCCCGCCACGTCGACCTCTACGACCGGCCGCAGTACGTCGACGCCGCCGTCGACCGGCTGGCCGGATTCTTCGCCGAGCACCTCGCCGCGGTGTGAGCCGGGCGGATCGTCCCCGTGTGCGGCGCCCGCGTGAGGACCGTGCGGGGTGAGTGCCGCCTCGTCTTCGGCGCGGGTCCGGCCGCGCGCCGCTCGGGTGGTCGGCGGCGTCCTGGCCGCCGGGCCGGGTTCAGGCGTGCGGGGTCCGGCCGTGGGCGGCGAGTCGGGCGAGGGTGTCGAGGTCGATGGCGGTGGCCAACTGCCGGTAGGCGGCGGCGTTCGGGTGCAGGTGGTCGCCGCTGTCGTAGGCGGCGAGCAGGCGGTCGGGGTCGGCGGGGTCGCGGACCACGGCGTCGGCGTCGACCACCGAGTCGTAGACGCCGGAGGTGCGGATCCAGGTGTTGACCAGGGCGCGCTGGGCCAGCGGGCCGGAGCCGCAGACGGAGTAGCCGCCGCAGGGCGTGATGGTGAAGCCGACGGCTTTCAGGCCGGCCGCGTGGACGCGGTCGACGATGTCGCGCAGCCCGGCGATCACCTGGTCGGCGGGGACGTCGCCGGCCGTCAGGTCGTTGATCCCCTCGAAGACCAGCGCCAGGGACACGCCCGGCTGCCGGAGCACGTCGGCGTCGAGCCGGTGCTGCGCGCTGACCCCGTAGAGCGGCGGCTGGCGGTCGGCGGTCACCTCGTTGCCGCCGATGCCGGCGTTGGCCACCGCCGCGAGGTGTCCCGCGGGGGCGGCGGCGATCCGGGCGTAGAGGTCGTCGGTCCAGCGGGTGTTCGAGTCCAGGGCGGTGCCGGTGCCGTCGGTGATGGAGTCGCCGAGGGCCACGATCGTGCCGACGCCCGGTGCGGCCAGGACGTCCACGCCGTCCACGAAGAGCCAGGAGGTGGTGGTGCCGGCGAAGGCGAGGCCCGGCGCGCCGTCGGCGGCGTGGTCGCCGGTGGCGAGGTAGGAGGTGGTGTGCGCGGCGTTGTGGTAGGTGGCCGGGCCGGTGGCCGCCGAGCTGAACAGGCTGACCGCCAGCGCCTGTCCGCTGCCCACCGTGAGCGCCGTCGGGTCGCCGGTCACGTCCGCGCCGACCGGGACGGTCACCGAGGTCGCGCCGCCGAAGGTGACCGGCGTGACGCCGGTCGCGGACGACCCGTCGGCGAGGCCCACGGTCACCTTGTCGAAGGTGACCGGACGGGTGCCGTACCGGTTGCTCAGCCGCACCCGCACGGCGGAGCCGCCGACGCTCGTGCGGACGATGTCGCGGATCGTCTGGTCGGTCAGCCCGTTGTGCGACAGGCCGGAGGAGTTCGCCGCGGTGGGACTGGCCGTCCAGGTCGCGGTCCAGTGCGCGGCGGCGGTGGAGCGCCCGGGGGAGTCGGACCGGGCGGCGCCGGATCGGAGGATGCCGGACGTCGCGGCGCCGGGGGAGCCGTCCGCCCCCTGGGCCGTGCCGGCGACCGGCAGTACGAGGGCGGTGGCGAGGCCGAGAGCGAGGACGAGCCGTCCGGGCGTCCGCCGTCCGGGGGCTGCGCCCGGGCGGGAGCGGCGCCGGGCCATGGGGGGCCGAGGGGTCATCGGGGGTCCTGACGGTGGTGAGCGGATACGACGGAGCGACATCGGTTCACACTTATGGATGCACATCAGGTATGTGACAGCTGTACGGCAGTCGGACCTTAGGTCGCGGGTGACGTCCCGTCAAGGAGCCGCTCCACCCGCGCGGTCCGCTCCACCCGCGCGGGCCCCCTCGCCGTGTGGTTCGCCCCGGCCGCCGAGGAGGTGGGCGCGGCGGACCTGGACGGGATGTACTAAGGCAACTTGATAAGCTAACCTTAGTATATGAACGGTGACCCGGACCCCGAGGACGTCGCGGCCGCGCTGCTGGCCGCTCTCGGCGGGCTGGTGCGACGGGTGCGGCAGGTGCCGACCGGCGGGCTGACCATGCCCGAGCGGGGGGCGCTGTCGAGGCTGGGCCGCTCCGGGCCCACCACGTCCTCGGCGCTGGCCCGGGAGGCGCAGATCTCCCCGCAGGCGATGGGGGCCACGCTCGGCGCGCTGCGGGAGCGCGGTCTGGTCGAGCGCCGCCCGGACCCGCACGACGGCAGGCGCGCGGTGCTGTCGCTGACCGACGAGGGCCGGCAGGCGCTGCGCGACAAGCGCAACGCGCGCGTCGACCTGGTCGCGGCGGCCCTGCGCGGCGGCCGGTTCACCCAGGACGAGCTGGCACGGCTCGCCGCCGCGGCGGCGCTGCTGGAACGGCTGGCCCGGACCGTCTGACGCCGACGCGACCCCGAGGAAGCACCCGATGACCGACCCCTCCCCGCAGCCGCGCGCCCCGCGCGACGCGCCCGGCGACCGACCCCCCGACCGGGCTCCCGGCCCCGGCGACCGGCAGCCCGCCCCGGAGCCCCGCTCCGGCGACCGGCCCCCGGGCGAGGGCCCCGCCCCCGGCGACCGCTACAAGTGGACCGCGCTCACCAACACCACCGCCGCCGTCTTCATGTCCGCCCTCGACGGCTCGATCGTGCTGATCGCCCTGCCGGCGATCTTCCGCGGCGTGCACCTGGACCCGCTCGCGCCGGGCAACATCGCGTACCTGCTGTGGATGATCATGGGGTACCGGCTGGTCCAGGCCGTCCTGGTGGTCACGGTGGGCCGGCTCGGCGACATGTACGGGCGGGTCAGGATCTACAACTACGGCTTCGCGGTCTTCACCTTCGCCTCCGTGCTGCTGTCGTTCGACCCCTTCGACGGCGGCCGCGGCGCGACCTGGCTGATCGGCTGGCGCGTGGTGCAGGCGGTCGGCGGGTCGATGCTGACGGCGAACTCCGCCGCCATCCTCACCGACGCCTTCCCCAAGGAGCAGCGCGGCTTCGCGCTCGGCGTCAACCAGGTCGCGGGGCTCGGCGGGATGTTCATCGGACTGGTCGCCGGCGGCCTGCTGTCCGCCTGGGACTGGCGGTCGGTGTTCTGGGTCAATGTGCCGGTCGGCGTCTTCTTCACGGTGTGGGCCTACCGCACCCTGCGCGAGACCGGACGGCGCGGCGGCGGCCGGATCGACTGGTGGGGCAACGTCACCTTCGCCGTGGGCCTGAGCGCGGTGCTGATCGCGGTCACCTTCGGCCTCCAGCCCTACGGCGGCCACACCATGGGCTGGACCAACCCGCTGGTGGACGCGCTGACCGCCGGCGGCCTGGTGCTGCTCGCGGTGTTCGTCGCCGTCGAGAAGCGCGCCGCCGCGCCGATGATCCAGCTCAGCCTGTTCCGGAACCGCGCCTTCACCTTCGGCAACCTCGCGGGCCTGGCCATCTCGATCGGCCGCGGCGGCATGCAGTTCGTGCTGATCATCTGGCTGCAGGGCATCTGGCTGCCGCTGCACGGCTACGACTACGCCGACACGCCGCTGTGGGCGGGCATCTTCATGCTGCCGCTGACCGCGGGCTTCCTCGCCGCGGGCCCGGTCTCCGGCTACCTGTCCGACCGGCTCGGCTCCCGGGGCCTTGCCACCGGCGGCGCGCTGCTGTTCGGCGCGAGCTTCCTGGGCCTGATGCTGCTGCCGATCGACTTCAGCTACTGGGCCTTCGCGCTGCTGATCGCGCTCAACGGGGTCGCCAGCGGCATGTTCGCGTCGCCCAACTCCTCCGCCATCATGGGCAGCGTGCCCGCGCACCTGCGCGGCGTCGCCTCCGGCATGCGCGCCACCTTCCAGAACTCCGGCACCGCCGTGTCCATCGGCGTGTTCTTCTCGCTCATGATCAGCGGGCTGGCCGGCAGCCTGCCGCACACCCTCACCGCGGGGCTGCGGCAGCAGGGCGTGCCCGCCCACGTCGCCGCGCACGTCGGCGGCCTGCCCCCGGTCTCCTCGCTGTTCGCCGCGCAGCTCGGCGTCAACCCGGTCCGGCATCTGCTCCAGCCGAGCGGCGCCCTGGCCCGTCTGACCCCGGCGCAGCAACAGGCCTTGACCGGACGCGAGTTCTTCCCCCACCTGATCTCCGGGCCGTTCCACTCCGGGCTCGTCGTGGTGTTCGCCTTCGGCGCCACCCTCGCCCTGCTCGCCGCGATCGCGTCCCTGCTGCGCGGCGCCCGGACCACCACCGCGGAAGGAGCCCCCGTGGAAGAAGCGGAAGAACCGGCCACGGCCGGACCGGCGCGCGGCACGGGAGCCGCCCGATGACCCTGATCGGACGGCTCCTGACGAACCGCAGGGCGGGCGAGGCCCGCATGGCCTGGAACCTCCCCGGCCTGAGCGGGCCGCAGACGCTGACGCTCGACAGCCGGGACTTCGCCGACGGCGCGGCCCTGCCCCGGCAGCACGCGGCCAGGGCCGCCGGCGGCTCCGACACCTCCCCGCACCTGGCCTGGACCGCGCCGCCGCCGGGCGCCGCCGAACTCCTCCTCGTCGTCGAGGACATCGACGTCCCGCTGCCCCGGCCGGTCGCGCACTGCGTCGCCCTCCTCGACCCGGCGCTGCGGCACCTCGACCCCGGCGCCCTCGACGCACACCGCCCAGGTGCCGGGGTCCGGCTGCTGCGCTCCACGATCGGACGCGGCTACCACGGCCCCGCGCCGATCAAGGGCCACGGTCCGCACGCCTACGTCTTCCAGCTGTTCGCGCTCGCCGCCCCGGTGGCGGGCGCGCCCGGCGCCGCCCCGCCGGACTGGCCCCGCCCGCGCGCCCTCCTGGCCGCCGTCACCGGCCCGGTCCTGGCCCGCGGCCGGCTCACCGGCACGTACGAACGCTGACACCGGGCCCGCGCCGGCCGCCTCGGCCAGGCGCGGGGCGCAGGGCGACGGCCGCCGTCCCCAGCGGCGGGACCTCGACCGGCACCGCGCCGTCCGGGTCCGCGACCAGTTCGACGGGGGCGAGGCCGAGGTAGGTGGTGGCGGCGGCCCCGGCGAGCGGGAACGGCGTGGCCACACGGCAGACGACCGCCGCCTCGGTCAGCGACTGGAGGCGGACCACGACCGTGCCGTCGCCGGGCGCCGTCAGACCCACCAGCCGGACCCGCGGGTCGTCCAGGGTCAGGAACCCCAGCTCCGCCGGGGGCTCGGCGACCGCCCGCGCCCGGGCGCGCACCGGCACCGGCGGGTGGCTCGCCACGGCCGCGGTGCGCGCGCCCAGCCGCTCCCCGAACGCCGCGTCCGAGCCCTCGGCGCCGCCGGCGGCGGGCCCGGCCCCCTCCGCGCCGCCCCCGGACGGCTCGGCGCGGGCGAAGCCGACGCTGTAACGGAAGACGTGGTCGAAGCCCTGCTGCGCGGGGAAGTTGGTGTCCCAGATGTTGTTGTGCACCCAGGAGAAGACGGTCGCCGGCTCCTCGCGCGGCATCGACGGCGGATAGGGCACGTACGGGATCGCGATGCCGCCGACCTGGACCAGGGGCGCGTCCACCGTGGCCAGCGCGGCGTGCTGCGCCCCCTCGGCCAGGCTCACCCAGCGGCGGACCGCCCGCATGTGCCGTGCCGACCCGGGGACCGTCGCCAGGCCCGTGCCGGTGACGCCGCCGGTGGCCTCCATCCGGACCCGCGGGTCCTCCAGCGCGAACGGGAACGCGAAGAACGCGCTCTCCTTCGTCAGCGTCGCGTCCTTGTCCAGACGGTTCTCCAGGTCGATCCGCGCCGCGCCGTGCGGCAGCCGCACGGTCACCCGCAGCCTGCGGGCCCCGGCCGGTGCGCACTCGTAGACCAGCGTCTGGCCGGTGGCGTCGGTGCGGCGGTCGACCAGCGCCGCGGGCGGCGCGGTGCGGCGCGAGGCGAGCAGGTGCATCGAGTCGTCGGCGACGGTCTTGCTGGACTGGTGGTTGAAGCCGCCGGCCGTCGCGTACTCGTCGTACAGATAGCCGTTGAAGCCGACCGCCGCGTCCTGCCTGACCAGTTCGCGCCCGGTGTGCTTGTCCAGGATCGAGCCGATGCACGCGTGCCGCAGGTCGACGGTGACGCGCAGGTGCTCGTTCTCCAGCACCGTCGGGTCGGCGGGCACGGTGTCGCGCACGGCGTCCCGCGCCGGCGCCGCGGGGTCGGCGGCGTCCGCGGGCACGACGTCCAGGCGCACCGCGCCGCAGGCCGGCAGGTCGGCGACGGCCACGTTCAGGAAGCGCCCGGCCGCCCGGTGGCGGTCGTTGCGCTGCTCCTCCGGCGCGGCGGGCAGGACCGCGCCGGTGCGCGCGTCGACCACCCGGACCGGGGCGTCCAGGGCCGCGGTGCTCTCCGGCAGGAACAGCCGCGCCGTCTCGGTGCGCGCCCAACTGCACGTGTTCACCACGTAGTACGAGGCCAGCGCGCCGGTTCGCGGCGCGAGCGCCTCGCCGAGCAGCGCGGACGCGGAGTCCAGCAGCGCCTGGCCGTCGTCGTGGGCGCGCAGCGCCTGGGCGTATTTCCAGTGCCACTGCGTCTCGCCGGAGCCGTGGCCGTGCTCGCCGTGCGTCCAGGGGTCGCCGGCGCCCCAGGTGTGCTCGTTGAACAGCGAGGCCGCACGGTAGACCGCGGGCGCGGCCTCGGCGACGCTCCCGGCGCCCGGCACCCCGAGCAGCCGGGCGTAGCCGGCCACCGTCTGCGCCCCGGCGAGCGCGGCCTGGCCGCGGCGCACCGCCGCCTGCGGCACCGCGCCGGCGCCCACCCCGTCGACCCACCAGTCGCTCCAGTCCCCGGTGTACGTCTCCAGCCGGTCGCCGACGCGCCGCTCGGCGTCCTCGAAGAAGTCCTGGTTGCGCGAGGCCCGCAGCCGGGGGAACGCCCACTGCTCGTTCCAGCGGCTCACCGTGTCGGAGATGATCCGCCGCGGCGGCCCGTTGTCCGCGAACTTCCCCAGCACCCGCAGGTGCAGCACGTCCCACGGGTACGGGTCGGCGCCCGAGGCCCGGTCCAGGATCGGGAAGCCGGGGATGCCGCGGCCCTCGTGCGGATACGGGAACGACGCGAGGGCGCTCAGGTACGCCGGCAGCAGGTCGTCGACGTGTTCGTAGGAGGCGTCGAAGCCGAGCACCGACCCCTCCATGTAGGCCAGGCCGTGCGGGGTGTCGGTGCGCCACACCAGGACGCTCTCGCCGCCGGGCGCCCGCCAGCGGAACAGCCGCGGCAGGTGCTCGCCGCCGACGTGGTGCGGCACGGCGCGCCCGGCCCAGTTGTGCGCCACCGACAGATAACGGATGCCGTTGCCGGCCAGCACCCCGGGCAGGCCGACGACCTGGCCGGGCACGTCGGTCTGCATGGCGGTGCGGATGTCGATGCCGTGCCGGTCGCGCAACCGCGTGACCGGGCGCAGCAGTTCGTGCAGCTCGTCGGTGGAGCAGGTCTCGGTGTGCAGGTTGAACGGCATCGCGGTGAGCTCGATCCGGCCCTCGCGCACCCGGTCGAGGAACGCCTCGACCCGGCGGCGCGGCCGGTGGTCCCGCCAGTCCTCGAAGGAGTGGAAGCCCTCGACGGCCCAGCGGAACCGGGCCTCCTCCGGCCGGCCGTCGGTGTCGTCGCACAGTTCGAGCAGCGAGTCCAGGTACGCGCGGTGCTCGGCCATCACCCGGCCCTGCGGGTCGGTGTAGCCGATGTCCAGGTGGGAGTGCTGCACCAGGTGCAGCGTCCAGTGCCGCTGCGGGCGCGCCTCGAATGCGAACCGCGCGTCCTCGCCCAGTTCCGGCAGCGCGATCAGCAGCGGCGTCGGCGCGTCGACCTCCGGCACCAGCACCCGCAGGTCGTCACCCGGGCCGGCGGCGACCTCGCACGGCACCGGCACGCCGCCCGCCGTGGTCACCGAGGCCCGGGTCAGCCGCGGCCGGGTGCGGACGGCGCCGTCGCGGCGCAGGCGCACCCGGACGGACTGCAGCAGCCCGCCGCGGCCGTCGTGGCGCAGCAGCGGCTCGCCCGACAGCAGCACCTGCGCGTCGCCGAAGCCCGCGGCGACGGCCACGCGGTCGCGCAGGATGTCGCGCGCGATGTCGGAGTCCCACCAGGAGGACCGGGTGAGCGGTGGCTTGGGCATGGTGCGTGGACGTCCTTCGTGTCGGGGGTGGTCGGGCTTCGTGTCGGGGGGCGGCGCATGCCGCCGGGTCGGAGCGGGCGCGGCGCCGGCGTGCGGCGCCTCGGCCAGGAGGAGGCGCGGTCAGGAGGAGGCGCGGTGGCCGCCGTGCGGGGCGGCGGTGGCGCCGGCGAGAGTGGCGAAGATCTGCACCATCGCCGACTGCTCCAGGGTCTCGGCCGGGGCGGCCGGGTCGTAGTCGCCGCCGCCGGAGGGCTGGAAGCGGAACAGGCCGGTGGTCGCGTCCCGGTTGCCGGCGTACTCGCTGTCGGCGTAGGCGCTCATGGCGCTCAGGTACGCGGGGTTCGGGCGGACCGCGTCCAGGGCGAGCAGGTCCTTGAAGTAGAAGGAGTTGAAGATCGCCGGCTGGTCGTGCAGACGGCTGCCCTGCGTCCAGTACGCCAGCGAGCCGTCGGCGTCCTCCACCGCCTTGGCCAGGTACCCGGCGTCGCCGGTGCCGCGGTACAGCGCCAGCGCCGCGCCGATCATCGAGCCGGAGTTGTAGCTCCACAGCGTCGGGTCGGTGCCGCCGTCGTCGGCGCGGTCGTTGCCGTACAGGCCCGGCGCCTGCCGCATGCACGAGTACACCCACCCGTACCACTGCTCCGCCGCGTCCAGGTACGCCTCGCGGTGGGTGTGCTCGTAGAGGCGGGCGGCCAACTGCGCGGACAGGGCGGTCACGTTGGTGGCGCGGATGGAGTTGGCCGGCGAGTCGAACCAGTCCATGCCGCCGGGGCACGCCTTGGCGGCGTCGGCGTCCCAGGCGCGGCTGACGACCGGGATCGTCTGCTCGGCGCGGGTGAGGTACGCACGGTCGCCGGTGGCCTCGTACTGGTCGAGCTGGCTGAGGGCGACCACCGCGTTGTCGTCGTAGTAGACGTCGCCGCCCGATCCCAGCGGAGCCGGCAGGTACGAGGCGTAGCCGGGCCGGTCGCCGGAGGTCGCGTACAGCTGGACGGTGGCGAAGCGCTCGGCCGCGTCGCGGCGGTAGGCGGGGCCCGATCGCGGCAGCCGCTCCATGTCGACGGCCGCGGCGGCGGCCTCGCGCATCGGCCACAGGTAGGAGTGGTCCTGGTCGCCGGCCTGGCGGGGGGTGCGCTCCAGGTACAGACCGTGCTCGTCCGGGCCCTGGTAGAGGTTCGCCTGGAGGGCGCGGTAGGCGTCGGAGGCGCGGGCGGTCCACTGGGCCGAGGTGACGGCGGCGCCGCCGTCCGGCGGGGCCGGCCGGGCGTGGGCGGGGACGGCGCTCCAGAGCAGCCCCGCGCAGACGGCGGTGACGAGGGCGGGGCGGAGCAGGGATCGCGGCATGGTGTTCCCTTCACGGCGGAAGCGGCGGAAGCGGCGGGGCGGTGGAAGCGGCGGGGCGGTCGAAGCGGCGCGAGCGCGCGGCGGACAGCGGCGCCCCGGTCGAAGGGTCGGCAGCCAGGAGCAGGCGGCCGGCGGTCGGTGGTGAGTGATCGGCGGTGAGCGGTGAGCGGTCAGCGGTGAGCGATCGGCGGTCAGCGGTCAGCGGTGGATTCTGAGGCTGCTGACGAAGAAGCGCTGGGCGGAGAAGAACAGCACGAGGGTCGGCAGCGAGACCAGCAGCGCGCCGGCCAGCACCACCGGCGGCCCGACGTTGGAGTAGTTGCCCTGCAGGTCGGCGAGCGCGGCCATGATCGGCCGGATGTTGCGGCTGGTGGTCAGCGTGATGCCGAACATCAGGTCGTTCCACACGGCCACGAACTGGAACACGAACACCGCGACCATGGCCGAGCGGGTCAGCGGCACGTGGATCTGCCAGAACACCCGCCACCACGACGCCCCGTCCATCCGCGCCGCCTCCACCACCTCGCGCGGCAGCGTCAGCGAGTAGTTGCGCATCACGAAGAAGGCGAACGGGACCGCGATGGCCGTGTAGATCAGCACCAGCCCGATCTGGGTGTCGTACAGCGACGAGCGGGCGTAGGACAGGAACAGCGGCCGGATGAAGACCTGGAGCGGCAGCAGCGTGCCGGAGTAGATCGCCCAGAACCACAGCACCCGCCGCTTGACCGGCATGACGACGGTGGCGAACGCCGCGAAGGTCGCGATGACCACCGCGGCCAGCGCGCTGACGGTGGCGTACAGCAGGCTGTTGCCGAAGGCGGGCCCGAGGTTGGCCTTGTGCCAGGCCTGCGACATGTTGCCGAACAGCCCGAAGTGGCTGGGCAGCCAGTGCGGGCCGCCGGTGTACTGGTCGGCCGGCACCAGCGCGTTGACCACCAGGAGCCAGGTCGGGACCAGCCACAGCACGGCGAGCACCACCACGGTGCCGCCCCGCAGAACTCTGCCGAAAGACATGGTCATTCGCCCTTCACGTCCAGTTGGCGGCGCAGGTAGAGCCAGGAGGCGGCCAGCACGATCACGGTGAGGACGACCGCGATCGCCGCCCCCGCGCCGGGCCGCAGCTCCAGGAAGGTCTCGTTGTACATGGAGACCGCGAGGGTCTCGGTGGCCCGCCCGGGGCCGCCCTGGGTGAGCACCCAGATCAGGTCGAACGACTTGAGGCCGTTGACCAGGCTCATGCCGATCACGATGATCGACACCGGCCGCAGCTGCGGCAGCACGATGTGCCGGAACTGCTGCCAGCTGCCCGCGCCGTCCAGCGCGCCGGCCTCCAGCGTCTCCGGCGGGATCGACTGCAGCCCGACCAGGAAGAGGATGACCGCGACCCCGGTCGCCTGCCAGGCGTTGGCGAGGATCATCACCAGCGTGTTGCCCGGCCAGGTCAGCAGCCAGCCGTGGGCCAGCGAGCCCAGGTGCACGGCCTTGAGCACCTGGTTGACCGCGCCGTCGCTGGTGAGCATGAAGTTCCACACCACCGCGACCGCCGAGCCGGACAGCGCGTACGGCAGCACCACGCACAGCCGGGCGGCCCGCGACCAGCGGGTCGCGTTGGTCATGACGGCGATGGCCAGCCCCAGCACGAACGGCAGCACCACCGTGCCGGCGACCCACAGCAGCGTGTTCTGGACCGAGCGGGTCAGCGCCGGGTCGGAGGCGAACCTCGTGTAGTTGTCGAACCAGCTGAACGGCGAGGTCCGGGTGTCGCTGAAGAAGCTGCGGTAGACCGTCCAGACGAACGGCGCCAGCAGGAACGCGGCGACCAGCAGTACCGCCGGCGCCATGAACGTCCCCGCGGCCAGCCGCTCGCGCCTGCCGCGCCAGGTGTGCGCGACCGGCGTGGGCGGCGCGCCGCCGGGGGAGTGCGGCCGTCTGCCGGGATGGCGCCCGGCCCACCGGCCGGCTCTGCCCGCGCCGCCGGCAGCGCGCGGTGTCGTGTCGGTCGTCTCGGTCATCGGGGTGCTCATGCCTCGTCCCGCCTCCAGGCCGCCCATTCGTCCCGCGCCCGGTCCTGCATCCGGCGCAGCGTGGTGGCCGGCGAGGTCTGCCCGGCCATGAACCCGCCCAGGTCGTCGGTGTTGCCCTGGATGAGGCTCGGCGGGCTGGCCTCCCAGTAGCGGATCAGCGGGGTCCGGTGCTCGCTCGCGATGTCGCGCTGCAGCCGGGCCACCACCGGATTGCCCGAGGGCACCGTCGGGTTGGCGGAGCTGTCCTGCAGGAAGTCGCTCCACACCCGCTGCACCGACGGGTCCAGCCACGCCCGGGCGTTCGCCATGGCGGCGGTGTGCGAGGAGGCGCGGCTGGGCACCACGAACACCCCGGACTCGGCGATCACGCTCTTGGGCGTGGACGGCCGCACCGTCGGCAGGATGAAGGCGTCGTAGTCGACGCCCGCCTTCATCCCCGCGGCGGCGATGCCCTGCGCCTGCCAGGTGCCGTGCAGGAACATCCCGACCGTGCCGGACTTCAGCGCCCCGGGCCCGCGGGCCTGGTCGAAGTCGGGCGCGGTCATCCAGCCCTTGCGCATGAAGTCCTGCCAGATGTCCATCGCCTGGCGCGCCGGGGCGTCGGTGTACGAGGCCTGGCCGGCCACCAGCTTCCGGTAGAAGACCGGGTCGACCTTGGTGACCAGCTCCTGGAACCACTCGATGGCCGGCCATCCGCCGACCTGGCTGGCCAGGAACGGCGTGATCCGGTTGCGCTTGAGGACCTCGGCGCAGTGCAGCAGCTCGTCCCAGCTGCGCGGCGCGGTCAGGCCCAGCTTGGCGAACACCGGCTTGCTGTAGAAGAGCACGTAGTAGGACTCGTACAGCGGGACGCCGTAGACCTTCTGCCGGTACGACACCGCGTCCCGGGACGCCTCGCGCACCCAGCCCTTGGCCGCGTACTCCCGCCACACGCCGCTGAGGTCGGTCAGCCCGCCGGCCCGGGCCAGCCGCTTGAGCTGGTAGCCCGACGCCCACTTGACCAGGTCGGTGGCCTTCGAGGTCTGCAGGGTCATCTGGACCACCTGCTGGTACGAGGTCACCGACGGGTTCGACAGCGGCCGCAGCGCGTAGCCGGTGATCTTCTTCAGCTCGCGTCCCGCGGAGCGGTAGCCGTCGTCCCAGGTGGCGTTGTCGTTGGAGAGGCTGGTGGTGCCCGGCTGGGCGGACGTGCTGCTTCCGCGGGCGCAGCCCTCCACCGCGAGGACGGCCGCTCCCGCGGCCATCCCGGCGAAAAAGCGGCGCCGGCCGAGCGGCACGCCCGCCGGACGGTTCCTGCCCGTTGCTGACATGGATCACCTTCACCGAATCGGGCCAGGAGATGGCCGGATCTAGACACCAGGGCACACGTGTACCCAGTGAAGCGCCCGGAATCGCCGAGTGGGCGTTGCGTGGAGGTTAACGACACCATTCCAGCGGTAGCAAGGGTTGGTGACCGATTAGCGTCCGATTCTCGTCATTGCTTCGGTAAAAATGCAGGTCAGATGCCTTGCTGTGATGACAGTCGCTTCTCCGGGAGGGGATGGACCTCGTCAGCCACCCGCTGTTATCGTTAACGAACACGGAGGAAGCCCAGTGAGGAGCAGATGTGCAGCCCGCGTCTCGTGCGTACGACCCCCACCCCAGCTACCGCCCGGTCGGCGGCCAGGTGACGGCCGGCTGGCCGGCCGCGGTCGCCGCGCTGCCGCCCGGCCCGCTCGTCCTGGCCGTGGACGGTCCCGCCGCGGCCGACTGGGCCACGGCGGCCGAGGGCCTGGTCGCCGCCCTGCGCGACGCCGGGCGGGAGGGCGGCCTGCTGGACGTGCGCGGCCACTACGCGCCCTCGGCCGCCGATCGGATACAGGCCGAGCCGGTCCCGCCCGGCGATCCGTTCTTCACCCCGCTCTCGACGGCGGGGGCCGCGGACCTGTTCGACGCCGTGCCGCGGCCGCGGCGGCCCGCGGGCGACGGCGTGCTGGTGGTGTTCGGGCCGGGCGCGGCGCTGTGCGAGCCGGACCTGCTCTGGTACGCGGACCTGCCCAAGCGGTACGCCGAGGCGGCCGTCGCGCACGGCGAGTCGCCGGTGGGCGTGAACCTCGGCCGGCCCGCCGGCGACGACACCCCGGGCGACCTGGTGCGGCTGTTCTACACCGACTGGCCGGTGCTGGACCGGCACCGCGACGCGATCGCCGGGCGGATCGCGCGGTGGATCGACCTGGCCGACCCCGCCGCCCCCGCCTCGCTGGACGGCGCGGCGCTGCAGGCCACCCTCGCCGACCTGGCCCGCGGCCCGGTGCGCACCCGCCCCTACTTCAACTCCACCCCGTGGGGCGGTCAGTGGGCGGCCAGTGAACTGGGCTTCACCCCGCAGGCCGGCAACACCGCGCTCGGCTACGAGCTGATCGCCCCCGAGGCCGGGGTGCTGGTCGGCGAGCGGGAGGGGCCGCAGGTCGAGGTGCCGTTCCAGCTGCTGTGCGTGCGGCATCCCGAGGACATGCTCGGCGCGGGGGTGCACCGCAGGTTCGGCACCTCCTTCCCGATCCGCTTCGACTACCTCGACACCATGGGCGGCGGCAACCTCTCCCTGCACTGCCACCCCCGCGAGCGGTACATGCGCGAGGTGTTCGGCTGGCCGTACACCCAGCACGAGACGTACTACGTCACCGCCGCGAAGCCGGCTCGCGGGTGCTGCTCGGCCTCACCGAGCACGCCGACCCCGAGGTCATGCGCCGCCAGGTCGAGGCCGCCGTCGCGGACGGCGTCCCGCTGCCGGTCGAGGAGCACGTACAGAGCCACCCCGCCGAGGTGGGACAGTTGTTCATGATCCCCGCGGGCACCCCGCACGCCTCGGGGCCGGCAACCTGGTGCTGGAGGTGAGCGCGACGCCGTACCTGTACTCGCTGCGCTTCTACGACTGGCTCCGCAAGGACGCGTCCGGCGCGTCCCGCCCGCTGCCCTACGAGCACGGCTTCGCCAACCTCGACACCGCGCGGCGCGGCGAGGACGTGCTGAAGGACCTGGTCCAGCAGCCGCGCACGCTGCGCTCCGGCGACGGCTGGCGCGAGGAGGTCGTCGGCGCGCTGCCGGAGATGTTCTACGCGGTGCACCGCCTGGTGGTGGCGCCGGACGCGGCGGCCAACGACGACACCGAGGGCCGCTTCCACATCCTGAACGTCGCCGCCGGCCGGGGCGCGGTCATCGAGACCGCGGACGGCCGCAGCCACGACCTGGCCTTCGCCGAGACGATCACGGTGCCCGCGGCGGTCGGTCCGTACCGCGTCCGCGCGACCGGCCCGGACGAGGTGCGGATCGTGAAGGCACTGGTGGTGGAGGCGTGAGCGGGAGGTTCGCGGGCGCGGGCGGCGTCCTGGGCGCCGCCGGCGGCACGGGTCCGGACACCTCGCCGGCGCCCGGGGCCGCGGGCCGGACGGCCGGCGCGGGCGTCTCCGAGGGAGCGGGCGGCGGCGCCGCTGCCGCCGCGGGCCGCACCGCCGCGCTCGTGCCGGTGCTCGACGTCGGCGGCACACACGTCACCGCCGCGCTCGTCGACCCCGCGGACGGCCTGCCGGTGCCGGCCTCGGTGACCCGCAGGGAGCTGGGCTCGCACGCCGGCGCCGACGGCATCCTCGACGCCATCGCCGAGGCCGCCGCGGGACTTCCCGCGGGCCACCTGCCGCGCTGGGGCGTGGCCATGCCGGGACCCTTCGACTACGCCGCCGGGATCGGCCGGTTCAGCGGCGTCGGCAAGTTCGAGTCGCTGTCCGGCGTCGACGTCGGCGCGGGGCTGCTACGGCGGCTGGCCGGCCGCGCCGAGCGGATGTGCTTCCTCAACGACGCCGACGCCTTCGCCCTCGGCGAGTACCGCGCCGGCGCCGCCGCCGGGCACGAGCGGGTGCTCTGCCTGACGCTGGGCACCGGCGTGGGCTCCTCGTTCCTGCGCGGCCGGCCGGTGCACGACGGCCCCGACGTGCCGCCCGAGGGCCATGCGCACCGGCTGACGGTGGCCGGCCGGCCGCTGGAGGACACCGTCTCGCGCCGGGCGATGCGCGCGCACTACGCCCGCCTCGCGGCTGCCGCCGGCAGCCGGGAGGACGACCTGGCGGGCGAGCGGGCCCGCGGCGGGGGAGCCGACGGGGCGGACGACCTGGCGGACGACCGGGCCGGCGAGCGCGCCGCACCGGACGTGCGCGAGATCGCGGCGCGGGCCGCGCGGGGGGACGCCGTCGCCGCGGAGGTCTTCCGCTACGCTTTCGACGCGCTCGGCCGGGCGCTGGCCCCGTGGGCCGGCCGCTTCGGGGCCGGCGCGGTGGTCGTCGGCGGCTCCATGGCCCGCTCCTGGGACCTGGTCGCACCCGCGCTGGCCGGCGGACTCGCGGCGGCCGGCGGACCCGCGGCGGCCGTCCTGCCCGCCCGGCGGCCCGACCACGCGCCGCTGATCGGAGCCGCCCAGTGGGTGCGGGACGCACCCGGAGCGGCATGAGCGGCGCGCGGGGACGGCCGGGACGCCGCCGGCCGGCACAGGAGGGAGCAGGGGCATGACCGTACGCCGCGGCGGCGGGCCGACCATGCAGGACGTCGGGAAACTCGCGCAGGTCAGCGCCATGACCGTGTCGCGGGTGCTGAAGAACGACCCCGGGGTGTCCGAGGCGACCCGCGCGCGCGTCTTCGCCGCCGTCGACCGGCTCGGCTACCGCCGCAACGAGACCGCGCGCAGCCTGCGCCTCGGCGGCAGCGGCATGATCGGCCTGGTCGTCACCAACCTCGCCAACCCCTTCTACTCGCGCCTGGCACTGGGCGTCCAGGACGTCGCCACCGAATACGGCTTCAGGGTCGTGCTCAGCAACTCCGCCGAACAGGCCGACCGCGAGCCGGGCCTGGTCGACGGCCTGGTCGACCACCAGGTCGAAGGGCTGATCGTGGTGCCGGCCGGCAGCCGCCAGCAGCACCTGGCCGAGGCCATGCGCCGGGTGCCGGTCGTGCTGGCCGCCCGGCCGCCGGCCGGCCTCGACACCGACTGCGTGCTGGTCGAGGACTTCCACGGGGCCCGCGAGGCCACCGCGTGCCTGCTGGCCGAGGGGCACACCCGGATCGCCTTCCTCGGCAACCCGCCCGCGCTGTACACCGGGGCGGAACGCCTGCGCGGCTTCTGGGCGGCGCACGAGGAGGCCGGCGTCGAGCCGGACCACGCGCTCATCCGCCAGGGCCTGGTCGACGCCGCGACCGCGGAGCTGGCGACCGCGGACCTGCTGGCCGGGCCGGCCGGGCCGACCGCGCTGTTCTGCACCAACAACCGCATCAGCCAGGGCGCGATCCGGGCGATGTACAAGGCGGGCACGAGTGTGCCGCTGGCCGGCTTCGACGACTTCGACCTGTCCGACGTCCTCGGCCTGCCGCTGACCCTGGTCTCCTACGACGCCGACGAGATAGGGCGGCAGGCCGCCCGGCTGCTGATCGACCGGCTCGACCAGCGGGACGCCGAGCCGCGCGCCTCGCGCCGCGTCACCGTCCCCACCCGCGTCGTCCGCCACGGCCCGCTCCCCGGCGCATGACGGACCCCGCGACCACGGCGCGGTCCGCGCGCACCGCGGAGCCCCCGCGCACGACGGAACCGCCCCGCACCACGGCCTCCCGGCCACCGGCAGAAAGGCCGACGATGCCGTTCCCCACCACCGTCAGGGACCACCCGGTCGTCCGGGAGGCGGTGCGCCGCCTGGACGCGCTCGGCGACCCGCGCTTCGGCCGGACCCTGGTGCGCTGCCTGGACGACACCCTCGCCCGCACCATCAGGGCGATGCCCGACGGCACCGCGTTCGTGGTGACCGGCGACATCCCCGCGATGTGGCTGCGCGACTCGACCACGCAGCTGATGCCCTACCTCGCGCTCACCCGCGACGACCCGGCGCTGGGGGACCTGGTGGCCGCCGTGCTGGGCCGCCAGTACGCGCAGATCGCCCGCGACCCGTACGCCAACGCCTTCAACGCGGGCCCCTCCGGCCGGGCGCACGACCCGGACGACCTGTGCGACGACCCGTGGGTGTGGGAGCGGAAGTACGAGGTCGACTCGCTCGCCTTCCCGCTGCTGCTGGCCCACCGCTTCTGGCTGGCCACCGGGCGCACCGACCACCTGGCCGGGGCCGCCCGCACCGCCCGGGCCGCCGTCGCCGTATGGCGCACCGAGCAGGACCACGCCACCGCCTCGCGCTACCGCTTCGTCCGCGCCTCGGGGCCGCCGAGCGACACGCTGCCGAACGACGGCCGGGGCACGCCGGTCGCCCGCACCGGCATGACCTGGAGCGGCTTCCGGCCGAGCGACGACGCCTGCGCCTACGGGTACAACGTGCCGGCGAACCTGTGCGCCGCGGCCGCCCTGGACGGCGTCGCCGACCTCGCCCGCTTCCTGACCGACACCGCGCTCGCCGACGACGCGGGCGCCCTCGCGGCCGAACTGCGCGAAGGGGTGCGCCGGCACGGCATCGTCAGCCGCCCCGGCCTCGGCGACGTCTACGCCTACGAGGTGGACGGGCTCGGCCACGCGCTGCTGATGGACGACGCGAACATGCCGAGCCTGCTGTCGCTGCCGCTGGTCGCCGGCGTCTCCCCGGACGACCCGCTGTACGCGGCGACGCGGCGGTTCGTGCTCTCCCCGGCCAACCCGACGTGGTACCGCGGCGCCGCCGCCGAGGGGGTGGGCAGCCCGCACACCCCCGAGGACCACATCTGGCCGATCGCCCTCGCCGTGCAGGGCCTGACCGCCGATACGCACGAGGAGAAGCTCCGCGCGCTGACCACACTGGTGGACACCGACGCGGGCACCGGCGCGATGCACGAGTCCTTCCACAAGGACGACCCGCGGCGGTTCACCCGGCCGTGGTTCTCCTGGGCGGACGCGATGTACGCGGAACTCGCCCTGGACATCGCGGGCCTGGGCACCCGCGCGCTGTGGACCGCGCGGGCGGGGGAGGCCGTGGGCGCTCCTGACGGACCGGCCGCGGCCGGGGACCTCGGCGACACCGCCGCCGGCCGCGCGGCTGACTGAACCCCGCAGGCGAACACCGGGCGCGGCGGGAGGAGATGACACGGCGCCCCCGCAACGCCCGGTCGACGGGCGGCGGTTGGAGCCGGCCGCGCGGTGTCGCGAGGGGGCCGGTCGGGTGACAGTGGGGGCGGGTGTCACGCGGGTCGCGGGCGCGGGGCCGGCCGGCCGGACACCATGGCCGCATGATCATCCATGGTTTCTCCCACGGGCGCCGCGCGCTGCGGGCCGGCGTCGGCCTCGGAGCGCTCGCCGCGCTCTGCTCGCTGGCCGTCCCGGCGCCGGCCCAGGCGCGGCCGGCGACCGCGACCGCCTCGGCCCGCGCCGCCGCCCCGGCCGCCGCACCCGGTTCGACGGCCGCCCTCCGGCCGACCGCCGCCGAAGCGGGCACCGACGCGTACCTGGACTCCGTACGGGACGACCCGCGCCTGCTGCGCGACTTCTTCCTGCGCATGCCCAAGGGCGGGGACCTGCACAACCACCTGTCCGGCGCGGTCTCCACCGAGTACCTGATCCGGCAGGCCGCCGCCGACGGGCTGTGCATCCAGACCGCGACGATGACCGCGGTCGAGCCGCCCTGCGGGCCCGGCACCCGCCCGGCCGCCGACGCCACGACCGACCGCGCCTTCCACGACGCGATCCTGCGCGCCTGGTCCATGCAGGACTTCCCGCCGGACGGCAACGGCCACGACCACTTCTTCGACGCCTTCGGCAAGTTCGGCGAGGTCACCTGGAAGCACCGCGGCGCGATGCTCGCCGAGGTGGCCGACGAGGCCGCCGCGCAGCACCAGTTCTACCTGGAGACGATGGTCACCCCCGCCTCGGACGGGGCCAAGAAGCTGGCCGCGCAGGTCGGTTGGGACGGCGACCCCGCCGCCACCCACGCGCGGCTGACGGCCGGCGGCAAGCTGGACGCGGTGGTCGAGCAGGCCCGCAAGGAGGCCGACGACGCCGACGCGGAGTTCCGCACGGCCGGCCGCTGCGGCACCGACCGGGCACGCCCCGGCTGCGGCCTGGCGGTCCGCTGGATCTCCCAGGTCTCCCGCGGCACCGCGCCCGAGCGGGTCTTCGCGCAGATGGAGGTCGGCGTGCGGCTGGCCGAGGTCGACCACCGGTTCGTGGCGGTCAATCTCGTGCAGCCCGAGGACGGCGAGGTCGCGCTGCGCGACTACAGCCTCCAGATGCGCATGCTGCGCTATCTGCGCGGGGTCTACCCGCGGGCCCATGTCACCCTGCACGCGGGCGAGTTGCGGCCGGGCCTGGTGAAGCCGGCCGACCTCGCCTTCCACATCCGGGAGGCGGTCGACGTCGCCGGCGCCGAGCGTGTCGGCCACGGCGTGGACCTGCTGCACGAGGACCACTGGCAGGACACCGCCCGCACGATGGCCGCCCGCCAGGTGGCGGTCGAGGTGCCGTTCACCAGCAACGCGCAGATCCTCGGGGTCAAGGGCGACGAGCACCCCTTCGCCACCTACCGGGCGTACCACGTGCCCGTCGTGCTGGCCACCGACGACCAGGGCATCTCGCGGATCGACATCACCCACGAGTACGCGTACGCCGCCCGGACCTACCACTTGTCGTACGAGGACATGAAGGACCTGGCCCGCGCCTCGCTCCAGTACGCCTTCCTTCCCGGCGCCTCCCTGTGGCAGGGCAACCCCACCGTCCAGGGCTACCGCCCGCAGGTCGCCTGCCGTGGACAACTCCCCGGCAGCGCTGGCCCGTTGACCCCCGCGTGCCGCCGGCTGCTGGACCGCAGCGCGAAGGCCGCGGTGGAGTGGCGGCAGGAGGCGGCGTTCGCCGCGTTCGAGAGGACGTACGGCGCGGCGCGCTGACGCGGCGGCCACCCGCCACAGGCCCGGGCGGCGGCGCCGTCACCGCTGCTCGGCGGCGGCCTCCTGCTGGATGCGGTCGAACTGGGCGGCCATGGCGGCGGAGAGCGCCTGCGCGGCGGACAGCGGGCGCACCATCACCGTGAACTGGTCGATCCTGCCGTCCTCGTCGAGGTGGAGGAAGTCGCAGCCCTGGATCTGCTTGCCGTCGACGGTCGCGGTGAACACCAGCGCCTGGTCGCGGCCGTCGGGGTCGCCGATCTGGCGCTCGTAGCGGAAGCCCGCGAGGACCCGGAGCACCGCGCGCAGAATCGCCGCGGTGAGGGGTTTGCCCTCGTAGGGGCGGAAGGCGACCGGGCTGGTGAAGACCACGTCGTCGGCCAGCAGGTCCGTCGCGGCGTCGATGTCGCCTGCTTCTACGGCCTCGCGGAATGAGCGCACCTGGTCACCTTCTGGTTCGTCGGCTGCCGGCCACGGGCGGCCGGGGGACCGCCCGGAGCGTCGACGGTACCAAGGGGAGCCGTGGGCGCGTCACGCCCCGGACGGCGCGCAGTCGATGCCCGCCGCCGGGGGCTCGGGGGCATCGGCGTCCGCCGCCGGGTGCTTTGCGGGAGCATCGGCATCCGCCGCCGGGGCCCGCGCGGACCCGGCGGCGGGCGCGTGCGCGCCGCGGCCGCAGTGCACGCGCAGCAGTCCGTCGATGCCGCGCGTCAGCGTCTCGCCGGCCGGCGCCGGGTCGCCGAGGTGGCCGGCGCTCATCGCACCGTCGCGGAGCATCACGAAGTGCCAGGCGGGTTCGGCGGGGGCGTCCGACACCTCGGCGAACAGCCCGGTGATCGTCTGCAGGAACCACTCGCGGTGGTGCACGACCGCCCGGTGGACCGGCGCCTCGGGGGAGGGGTACTCCGCCGCGGCGTTGAGGAAGGCGCAGCCGCGGTAGCCGGGCGAGGCGATCTGCTCGGCCAGGGACGCGCCGATGCCGCGCAGGATGCCGTCGGCCGGCAGGTCGGTCGCCATCAGCGAGCCGATCTGGCCGCGGACCGCCTGGTCGACGCCGCCGATGTACGCCACCGCCAGGTCGTCCTTGCTGCGGAAGTGCCGGTAGAAGGTGGCGTTGGTGACCTTGGCCTCGGCGACCAGGCGGTCCACGCCCACGGTGTGGATGCCCTCGGCGTAGAAGAGCCGCGCGGCGGTCCTCAGCAGCCGCTCGCGGGCCTCGGAGACCCTCCTGCCGGTGCCGGGTGCCGTCTGTGTCATGCCGTCCACCGTAGCAGGCAGAACGATCTCTCTTTCCTGGAGGGAGAACGATCGCTCTTGTTCTCGCGGTGGAAGTGTGCCAGGCTACGGAAGAAGAAAGAGCGTTCTACCTCGCTCCTCTGTCCCGTACCCCTGGAGAACCCATGGCATCCGCCGTCGGCACCACCGAGCACGCCGCCCCCGCTCCCGCGCTGCGCCGGCTGTACCTGATCCGCTTCGTCTTCGCCGCCGCCTGGGCGGTGCTCCTGCTGGTGTCCGGCTCGGACCTGACGGCCGGCGCCAAGCTGCTGCTGTTCGTCTACCCGGCCTTCGACGTCGGCGCGGCCGTGGTGGACGCGCGGTCGGCGTCCACGACCGGGCCGGTCAAGGGGCTCTATGTCAACATGGCGATCAGCGCGCTGGCGGCCGTCGGCGTCGCGATCGCCAGTGCCTCGGGGGTCGCCGACGTCCTGCGCGTCTGGGGTGCGTGGGCGGTCGTCTCCGGACTGGTCCAGCTGCTGGTGGGCGTCGCCCGCCGGTCGATGGGCGGCCAGTGGCCGATGATCCTCAGCGGCGGCATCTCCGTCCTGGCCGGCGCGTCCTTCTTCCGCACCGCCGCGCAGGACGACCCGAAGCTCACCGCCCTCGCCGGGTACGCCGTGCTCGGCGGGATCTTCTTCCTCGCCTCGTCGATCCGGATGTCCCGCTCGGCTCCGCGGAGTTGAGCCGCCGGCGGCCCGGCCCGGCGACGCGGTTCGGCGGTTCGTTCCGCGCGGCGGGCCCGTGTCCGGGCGCCGCGTCGGCCCCGGGCACGCCGCGACGATCCGGACCACTCGGCCACCCGGGCGCCCCGGGCGCCCCGACCACAGGGCAAGCTGGAAGTGGTCGCCGTGACGCAGCGTGCCCGATTCTGAGCGGACGGTGGGAGGGGCCTGCCCGGGTGGAGGTCGGCGATGGCCGGTGGGGGACAGCAGCAGCGTGCCGTGGTGCTGGGCGCGAGCATGGCGGGACTGCTCACCGCCGCGGTGCTGAGCAGGTCGTACGGCTCGGTGACCGTGGTGGAGCGGGACGAGCTGCCGCGGGAGCCCGCGCACCGCAGGGGCGTTCCGCAGAGCCATCACACCCACGCCCTGCTGGCCCGCGGCATCGAGGTCCTGGACGAGCTGCTGCCGGGGCTGCGGGCACAGCTCCTCGACGCGGGCGCGCACGACGGCGACCTGCTGGGCAATGTGCGCTGGATGGTCAACGGCCACCGGCTCAGCCGCAGGCACATCGGCCAGCCGCTGCTGTTCTGCGGCCGCGAGCTGCTGGAGGGCCTGGTCAGGGAGCGGGTGCGGCAGCTGCGCGGGGTGACGTTCGCCGACGGCACGGACGTGGAGGGGCTGGTGGCCTCCGCCGACGGCCGCAGGGTGAAGGGCGTGCGGACCGCTCCGGCGCGCGGCGCGGCGGAAAGGGCCGGGGAGCCGGCAGGCGGCGCCGCGGACGACTCGGGCGTCCTCACCGCCGACCTCGTGGTGGACACGACCGGACGCGGCTCCCGTACGCCCCGGTGGCTGCGCGAACTCGGTTACGCGCCGCCCCCGGTGGAGCGGATGACCGTCGACGTCGCCTACGCCACCCGCCCCTACCGCTTACCGGAGGGCTTCCTCGGCGGGGACCGGCTGGTGCTGAACGGCTGGACCCCCGACAGCCCGCGGGCCGGCGCGGTGGTGTCCGTCGAGGGCGGGCGGCACCTGGTGACCCTGGCCGGCCTGCTCGGCGACCGGCCGCCCACCGACCCCAAGGAGTTCGAGGAGTTCGCCGGCACCCTCGACTTCCCCGACATCGGCGACGCGGTACGGGCGGGCGAGCCGCTCGGCGAACCGGTCGCCTTCCGTTACCCCTCCAACCTCCGGCACCGCTACGAGCTGCTCGGCGACTTCCCCCAGGGCCTGCTGGTGCTCGGCGACGCGTTCTGCGCGTTCAACCCGCTCTACGGGCAGGGCATGACCTCGGCCGCGCTCCAGGCCCGCGCGCTCGCGCAGACGCTGGCCGGCGACCGGAAGCCGGACTGGCGCGGCTACTTCAAGGCCGCGGCCGCGGCGGTCGACGACCCGTGGGAGATCACCACCTTCTCCGACCTGGTGTTCCCCGGCGTGCAGGGCCACCGCTCCCCGCGCGTCCGCTTCACCAACGCCTACCTCGCCCGGCTGCACGCCGCGGCCGTGTCCGATCCGGCGCTGTCCGAGGCGTTCGTGCACGTCACCGGATTGGTCGCGGCGCCGCGCAGCCTGCTGCGCCCCGATCTCGCGGCCCGGGTGCTGCTGCGCGGCGGCCCCCTGCTGCCCGTGCCGGCGGCCCGCCGCGGCTGACCCGCGCGCCCGCCCGGCCGCGGAGGCGGCCCGCACGGCACTTCTTACGGTCCCGGGACGCCAGGGCGGATCGCCCTGGTTCGTCCCGGCGCCGGGATGCCCCGCGGGCTAGCGTCGAGAGCGTTCCGGAAGCCGCCCGCGGTCGCCAACTCACCAAGAAGTAGAGGGAGTTGGCGGCGGATGAGGCATGCGCCGGGACAGCCCCGCGACGTTTCGCCTTCCGCACAAGGAGCCTTCGTCATGACTTCGACCTCCGCCGCCGCGCACCGGTCCACGCACCGGCCCACGCACCGCCCCGGGCGCCGCGCCCGTGCCGCCCTCGCCACCGGCGCGGCGCTCGCCACCGCGGGCGGCGCCGCCCTGCTGGCCGGCGCGCCCGTGGCATCGGCGGCCCCCGCGTCCCCCGCGGCAGCCGCCTCCGCGTCCGTGCGCGCCGCGAGTACCGCCGTGTTCGTCCAGAGCGACGCCCCCGGCGGCAACACGGTGGTGGCGTACCACCGCGCCCCCGACGGCAGTCTCGTCCAGCGCGGCGTCTATCCGACCGGCGGCCGGGGCGGCGTCCTCGACGGCTCGGTCGTCGACCACCTCGCCTCCCAGGGCTCGCTCGCCTACGACCGGCACGACCACCTGCTCTACGCGGTCAACGCGGGCAGCGACACCGTCACCGTCTTCGCCGTGCGCGGCGAGCGGCTCACCCAACTGCAGGTCATCGGCTCCGGCGGCAGCTTCCCGGTGAGCATCGCCGTGCGTGGCGGCCTGGTCTACGTCGCCAACGCGCTGGACGGCGGCTCGATCCAGGGCTTCGCACGGGCCGGCGACCGCCTCGTGCGCGTCCCGTCCTGGCGCCGCGGGCTCGGCCTCGACCCCGACGCCGCGCCGCAGTTCACCCACACGCCGGGCCAGATCTCCTTCACCCCGGACGGGTCCAAGCTCGTCGTCACCACGAAGGCCGCGGCCGACACCATCGACGTCTTCCCGCTGGACGCGTTCGGCGGTCCCTCGGCCCGCCCGGTCGTCACCGCGACACCCGGCGCCGTGCCGTTCGGCTTCGTCTTCGACGCGGCGGGCCGTCTCCAGGTCACCGAGGCGGGCCCGAACGCGGTGGCGACCTTCGCCGTACGGCCGGACGGCCGGCTGACCCCGGTCGGGCAGGCGGCCACCGGGCAGGCCGCCACCTGCTGGATCGTCCGGGCCGGCGACCACCTCTACGCCTCGAACGCCGGCAGCGGCACCCTGTCCGGCTACCGGGCGGACGCGGCGGGCGGGCTCACCGCGCTGGGCGAGACCGGGACGGGCGGCGGCACGGTCGACACGGCCGTCTCCTCCGACGGCCGGTTCCTCTACGCGCAGACCGGCGCCACCGGCTCGGTGGACGCCTTCCGCCTCGGCGAGGACGGCTCGCTGACCCCGGTCGGCACCGTGACCGTCCCGGACGCGGTCGGCGGCGAGGGCATCGTCGCGGGCTGACCCCCGCCCGCCGGCTCAGCCGGCCGTGCGCCCTTCCCCGGTCCCGCCGGCGGGGGAGGACGCGCGGCCGTGCCCCCCGGGCGCGGCCCGGCCCGCGGGCCGCGCCGGGCGGCCGGCCAGGCCGTCGACCATCAGGGCGAGGGCGAAGTCGAAGCGGTCGTGGCCGTCGCCCGCGGTGAGTTCGGCGGCGTGACGGGTGGTGTGCGGGAAGGCCCCGGCGGGCAGGGCGGCCAGCCGGCGGGTCATCTCGTCGCGGTCGAGCACCCAGACCGCGTCGTCGTCCTGCGCCCGCTGCCGGACGATCGAGGTTTCCAGGCAGTACGCGGCGACGTAGAGCACGAGGGCGTCGATGGCCCACGCGGCGGTCTGCGGGGCGACGCCGCCGGCCAGCAGGATCGCCAGCATCCCCTCGCTGACCCGCAGCGTCTCCAGGTCGGTGGGGGCCATGGCGAGCGCGGCCCGGGAGATGCCCGGGTAGCGCAGGTACTCGTCGCGCATCGCCGCGCAGACGTCGCGGATCTGGTCGCGCCAGGTCGCGGGGTCGGGCTCGGGCAGGACGAGGCCGGCGCACAGCCGCCCGATGAGCAGCTCGTCGAGGTCGGCCTTGTTGACCACATGGGCGTAGAGCGAGGCGGGCCCGGTGTCGAGCGCGGCGGCGACCCGGCGCATCGTCAGCGCGTCGAAGCCCTCGGCGGCGACGATGCCGAGGGCGGTGTCGACCACCTGCTCGACGGTGATCGGCGCGCGACGACGACGCGTCCCCGAGCCGGCCTCGCCCTCCTGGTTCCGGTGCCGCGCGGCACGCCGCTCTCTCGGATTCACCGCCCCATCCTAACGTCCCCCCGAACGCCGTTCGCGACCAGAGCGCCGTTCGCGAACCGGCGTCCGGGGCGTTGCTCGTCGTGGCGATCGACATGAGGGCCCGGGTATTGAGTCCGCTGCCGTCCGTCCTGGTGGACGTGCGCACTGATGTGAACTGACCTCGTGACGGGCGGTGTCACGCCCGGTAGCGGATCTCCAGCATCACGCAGCCGTTGTCCGTGCGGTAGGGGCCGTGGGGCATGGCCGGCGGGCGGGCCGCGAAGGAGCCGGCCCGGAAGGTCGTGTCGAGGGTGAGGTCGTGGTGGTCGCCTTCGAGCAGGTAGACCTCCTCGGCCCACTCGTGGCGGATCACGCCGGCGTCGGTGGCGAAGCCGGGGTCCCAGCGGACCAGGCGGGTCAGCACGTCGGGGTCGGCCGGGTCCCGGCTCAGGACCTTCTCCGCGGTGCCGGGCTGCGGGCCCGGCCGCCACGGCAGGGCGTCCGCCGGGAAGAACTCGTGCTCGTCCTTCATCGTGCGACCTCCTCGGTTCCGCTCACGCGGTGAATCGTGCCACGAAGGACCTGCCCGCCGCGCCGCCCACCTCGACCCGCAGCCGCAGGTTCGGCGAGGTGGCCAGGACGGTCACGCCCGGGTCGAGGGAGACCACTCCGGTCACCGGGCCGTCCACGGTGACCGTCACCGAGCCGGTGAGGCTCTGGGTCGGATCGCTCACCGCCACGCCGACCTGGCCGCCGGCCCGCCGGGTCACCACCGACGCGGTCCTGTCGACCTGGATGCCCGCCGCCTTGGGCGCGCCGGCCTGCCACACGTTGGCCATCGCCACCCCGGAGCCGGACCGCCGCACGGCCTGCACCTGCGGGGTGTTGGCGGCGACCGTGACGTCGTTGGACGCCGCGAAGGCGGCGGTCTGCTCCTCGGTCGCCGTCGGAAGCTGGATCCAGCGGTAGCCGCCTCCCGAGGGGCTCACGCCGTGGTCGACCCACAGGGTGACGAAGCGTCGGGTGTAGGAGGCCGTGTCGTCGTACACACCGCGGTGGTCCATGTCCGTCCACCTGCCGGTGCGGTCCTCGCGCACCATCGTCACGTGGCCGCCGGCCGGGAAGACGTAGCCGCCGATGGTGTCGATGGTGATCCACCGCGGCTGGAAGACCGTCGGGGTGCCGCTGGGCGTGGCGAGCACCACCGAGCCGTCGACGCGTACGTTGGTCCGTCCGTTCGGACCGATGTTGCGGTTCTCGATGACCGACTCGACGGTGTGGCCGTCGGTGCTGCTGATGCCCGCGCCCAGGCAGATGATCGCGTCCTCGACGCAGAACCACGACTTGCGGCCGGTGAGCGTCTGCACGGCGAACGACAGCCCCATGCCGGCGGCCACGTTCCCGTCCAGCAGCGCGCCGCCGGCCCAGGTGTTGGTGGAGCCGCGGTTGGCGCCCAGCGCGAGGGTCTTGGTGTCGAGGGTGACGCCGGGCACCCGGTACTTGTCCGCGGTCGGCCAGTAGGCGTTCGTCCAGTGGCCCGGCTGGGTGGGCAGGTAGAGGTAGGTGGCGCCCTCGCCGGTGTACCAGCCCTGCAGGTTCTCCTTGTTGGCGGACTCGTACGGCTTGATGCGGGTGGAGTCCATGGCGATGCCGAAGGCGAACCCCGGCCGCCGGTGCACCACTCGGGCCATCGAGGCGGCGACCACCGACGTGGCGGACTCCGCCGCCGCCGGGACGCCCGGGTCCTGGACCACCGCGCGGCCGAGCGCCACCGAGGACAGCCGCACCTGCTCCAGCGGCACCGGGTCGTAGGCGAAGAAGTCCAGGTTGGTGTCGGCGGTGATCCATCCCTTGGCCTGGGCGCGGACGGTGTGCGCCTGGTCCGCAGGGAAGACGCCGGCCAGTTGCAGCAGGGTGGCGGTGGTGAGCCGGCCGATGCGGTGGTCGGTCTCGTAGAAGCGGGACAGCGCCCGTCCGCGCACCATGTCCATGAACGCGCCGCGGTAGATCCACGGCCGGTAGTTGGCCTCGACCCAGGTGTACACGCGCTGCACCTGGTCCGCGGTCGCCGCCCACGGGGTGTCCTTGAGGGCGACCAGCAGATAGGTGAGGTACTGCAGCAGCGAGACCCCGTAGGAGCCGTTGTAGGCGTAGACCGCGTGCTGGACGAAGCCGCCGTCGGGGTAGAAGCCGTCGCCGGAGGTGCTGTACGGGAAGAGCTTCGCGATCGCGGCCATGGCGGCGTCGATCACGCTCGCGTCCTCGCTCAGCGCGCCGCGCACGGTCGCGATCGAGCAGGCCCAGTTGAGGTTGGCGCCGGTGGCGGGGCCGCCGCCGACCCGGGTGGGGTCGGGCGCGTACCGGGCGATGGCGGCCGTCGCGGTGGAGATCTCGGCCGACGTCAGGTGCGGGTGCAGCGCCAGGCAGGTGTCGTTGAGCGCCAGCGGTATGCCGATCTGGAAGTCCCACCAGTTGTCGTAGCTCGCGCCGACGCCGTACTTGTGCGACAGGAACCAGTCCAGCGCGGACCTCAGATCGGCCAGCAGCGTCGGGTTCCCGGCCAGCGGCGAGCCGGGCGAGGCGTAGGCCAGGGCGAGTTGGCGCAGCCGCCCGATCACGTCGCGCTGCACCGCCGAGACGGTGTCGCTGTCCAGGTCCGCCCACAGGTAGGTGCGCGAGGCGGAGGTGTTCATCGTCGACCACAGGCCCTGGGCGGTGTCGGCCATCGCCCGCACGTAGCCGGAGATCACCGGGTCCGAGGCGTCGTAGTCGCCGATCAGGGTGGCGAGCCACTGGCCGCGGATCTGTGCGAAGTGCGCGGCGGAGGCCGCCTCGGCGCGGGCCGGTGCGCCCAGGGCCGAGCCGAGGAGCCACGCGGGGGCCAGCGCGGCGCCGGCCAGCAGGGCGGAGCGGCGGGAGACGCCACGGGACGGGTGTGCGTCGGACATGGAAGCCCCTCAGGGTCGGGGAGGACGACGGGAGCCGCCGGGCGGCGCGCGGCCGCCCGGCCGGGCGGCGGCGCTCGCGGGCCGCCCGGCGGCGTCAGGGATCGTTGCTCTCCGTGCCGCCTCGCGTCAATAGCTAATACGTATTATCGTGGGGTCCGGTCACGCCCGGTCGACCGCCGGGCGACGCGGAGCCGGTCGCGGGAAAGGGCGGTGGCGCTACGATGCAGCACGTGACGGAACGCCGCAGACGGGTTACCCAGGCCGAGGTGGCTCGGCTCGCCGGAGTCTCGCAGGCGATGGTCTCGCTGGTGCTCAACGGCTCCGACGGGGTGCGCGTCGCCCCGCAGACCCGCAAGCGCGTCGAGGAGGCGCTGCGGCAGACCGGCTACACCGTGGACATCATGGGACGGCGGCTGCGCGGCAAGTCCAACCAGATCCTCGGGGTGTTCACCTACGAGTCGGTGTTCCCCTCCGGCTCGGCGGACTTCTACGGGCCCTTCCTCGGCGGCATCGAGGAGGAGTCCGAGGCGCAGGGCTTCGACCTGCTGCTGTTCACCAGCCCCGGCCGCCGGCAGGGCCGGCGCAAGGTCTACGAGCAGGGCTCCAACCGGCTCGGCATCGCCGACGGCTGCATCCTGCTCGGCCGCCACACCGACCGCGCCGAACTGGACCGGCTGGTCGACGAGCGGTTCCCGTTCGTCTTCATCGGCCGCCGCGAGTCCTCGGCGGGACCGGTGAGCTACGTCGGCGCGGACTACGCCGCGGCCACCGCCGCGCTCTACGACCGGATGTGGGCGCTCGGCCACCGCACGGTGGCGCTGGTCGGCTACCGCGAGGAGAGCGAGTCGACGGCCGACCGGCGCGCCGGCTACCTGGCCGCGGCGCGGCGGCACCGCAAGACGCCGCTGGCCCTCACCGACGACGACCCGTCCTCGGTCTTCGACCGGCTGCGCGCCGACGGCGTCACCGCGGCCCTGGTGGAGACCACCGAGATGGCCTCCGCGCTGCGCGCGCTGTACGTGCGGGCCGGGCTCGCCGTGCCCGCCGACCTGTCGATCGGCGTGCTGGGCGACACCGATCCCACGCAGACCTCGGCCTGGCCGCGGCACGCCGCCGCGGAGGCGGACGACTGGACCACCTTCCGCATCCCGCGGCGCGAGATGGGCGCCCGCGCGGTACGCATGCTGGTCGGCATGCTGCGCGGCGAGATGGAACCGGGCCGCGGCACGCAGGTCCTGCTCCCGTGCGACCTGGTCGACGGCGCGACGACGACCCCGCCCCCCGCCCGTGCCCGGGTCCGCGGCCGACGCTGAGCCGCGAGGCGCCCCGGCGCGGCCGCCGAACCCCGCCGCCCGCCCGCGCCCGCGCCCGACGCTGAGCCGCGAGGCGCCTCGGCGCAGGCGCCGAACCCCGCCGCCCGCCCGCGCCTCGGGGCTGAAACACCGCCGATTCGGGTGACGTCGAGCTCCCGCCACCCTCCCGCGCGGCGCTGAACCATGTCGTGTCGGGCCCGGCGACGTTCGCCGCGTCCCGCCACCCTCGCGCGCGGGCTGGACCCCGGCCCGCGCCGGGACCACCCGCGGTCGCCGCGCGCCGCCGCCTCGGCTCCTCGCGCGCCGCCGCCGCGGTCCCGCGGACCTCGTCCTGTCCTCGTCGTTGACTTCTCCCAGATCCTTCCCTAGCGTGCGCTAATACGAATTACCAAGGAAGGACGCACGTGAAGGACGTACGTACCGACGTGCTCGTCGTCGGCGCCGGACTCGGCGGGGTCGCCGCCGCGCTCGCCGCGACCGAGCAGGGCGCACACGTGGTGCTCACCGAGGGGCCGCGCTGGCTCGGCGGGCAGCTCACCGCCCAGGCCGTGCCGCCCGACGAGCACCCATGGGTGGAGATGCTCGGGGTCACCGCGTCCTACCGGTCGCTGCGCGACGGCATCCGCGGCTACTACCGGCGGCACTACCCGCTGACCTCCGCGGCACGCCGCGCCCGCCACCTGAACCCGGGCGCCGGCCTGGTCAGCCGGCTCTGCCACGAGCCGCGTGTCGCGGTGTCGGTGATCGAGGCGATGCTCGCCCCGGCGCGCAGCTCGGGCCGGCTCACCCTGCTGCAGCCCTACCGCGCCGGGTCCGCGGCCGTCGACGGCGACCGGGTCACCGCGGTCACCCTGGTCCCCGACGGCGACACGGACGAGGGCGAGATCACCGTGCACGCCCGGTACGTCATCGACGCGACCGAGACCGGGGACCTGCTGCCGCTGACCGGCGCCGAGTACGTCACCGGCGCCGAGTCCCGCGAGCAGACCGGCGAGCCCAGCGCCAAGGACGTCGCCGAGCCGCTGACCATGCAGGCGGTGTCCTGGTGCTTCGCCGTCGACCACGTGGACGGCGACCACACCATCGACCGGCCGGCCGGCTACGACCACTGGCGCTCGGTCCGGCCCGCGGTGTGGCCGGGACCGCTGCTGGCGTTCTCCTGGCCCGACCCGCGCACCCTGAAACCCTCGCGCGGCTGGCTCGCGCCCAACCCGGACGACGACCCGCTGTCCGTCGAGGCCGACCAGAGCAAGGACGCCGGCACCGACGACCTGTGGCGCTTCCGACGCATCGCCGCGCGGGGCCTGTTCGAACCCGGCGCGTACGCCAGCGACATCACGCTGGTGAACTGGCCGATGATCGACTACATGGACGGCCCGCTCTTCGAGGTCTCCGCCGACGAGGCGGCCAAGCACCGGGCCAGGCGCCCGCGAACTGGCGCTCTCGGCGCTGTACTGGATGCAGACCGAGGCGCCGCGGCCCGACGGCGGCACCGGCTTCCCGTCGCTGCGGCTGCGCGGCGACCTGCTCGGCACCGACGACGGACTGGCGCAGGACGTCTACGTCCGCGAGTCGCGCCGCATCCGCGCCGTCACCACGGTCCGCGAGGACGACGTCTCGCTGGCGATCCGCGGCGAGCACGGCGCGACCCGCTACGCCGACTCGGTCGGCATCGGCATGTACCGCATCGACCTGCACCCCTCGACCGGCGGCGACACCTACCTGGACGTGGCCTCCGCGCCGTTCCAGATCCCGCTGGGCGCGCTGCTGCCGCAGCGGCTGACCAACCTGCTCCCGGCCGCCAAGAACATCGGCACCACCCACATCACCAACGGCGCGTACCGGCTGCACCCGGTGGAGTGGAACATCGGCGAGGCCGCCGGCGCGCTGGCCGCCCACTGCGTCGCCACCGGCCGCACCCCGCACGGCGTGCACGCCACCGAGGGCCACCTCGACGACTACCGGTCCCTGCTGTCCCGGCGCGGCGTCCCGCTCGCCTGGCCCGAGATCCGCGGCTACTAGCCGGACCCGGCCCGGACCGGACCTGCCCGCACCCGCACCCGCACCTGTGGCCGTCCGGCCCGCGCCCGTCCGGTCCGCGGCTGTCACCACCGACAGATCCGAATCCCTTGGAGTTTGGAGTAACGATGCGCACGAGACGCGTCCGCCTCACCTCCGTCGCCCTGTCCGCCCTCTGCCTGGCCACGGCCGCCCTGACCGGCTGCTCCAGCGGATCGGACGGGGGCAGCGACGACAACGTCTCGCTCCGGATGACCGTGTGGAGCAACGACTCGTCGCAGACGGCGCTGTTCGACAGCATCGCGGCGAGCTACCGCAAGAGCCACCCGGACATCAGGTCGATCCGGTTCGACTACATCCCGATCGACAACTACACCACCGCGCTGACCACCCAGATCGCCGGCAGCAACCCGCCGGACCTGGCCTGGGTGCTGGAACGCGACGCGCCCGACTTCGTCTCCTCCGGCGCGCTCACCGACCTCACCCCGACGCTGCGGAAGACCGCCGGCTACCAGTACGGCGACCTCACCCCCGCGGCCACCCGGTTGTGGAAGCAGGACGGCAGGCTGTACGCGTACCCCTTCTCCACCTCGCCGTTCGGCATGTTCTACAACAAGGACCTGCTCGCCAAAGCCGGCGTGACGAAGACACCGGACCAGTTGGTCGCCGACCACCAGTGGACCTGGCAGAACGCCGAGAAGATCGCCGCCCGGGTCGCCGCGCACACCGACAAACAGGGCCTGGTCATCCGCGACTGGGACTACAAGACCTGGATCGAGCTGGCCGGCGTGTGGCGCGCGTGGGGCGCCGACGCCTGGTCGGCCGACGGCAGGACCTGCGGGTTCGACTCGCCGCAGATGCGGCAGGCCATGACGTTCCTGCACGACGCGATCTTCGAGGACAAGGCGCTCCCGGGACCCGGCGAGACCGCCGACTTCTTCGCCGGCGAGTCCGGGATGACCGTCACCCAGATCAGCCGCGCCACCCTGCTGGCGAACCACCCCTTCTCCTGGGGCATCGTGCCGCTGCCCGCCAGCCGCCGGCGCCTCGCAGGTCATCGGCCAGGCCGGCATCGGCGTGATGACCAAGGGCTCGCACAAGCAGCAGGCCGCGGACTTCCTGGCGTACTTCACCGACGCCGCCAACTCCGCGCGGCTCTCCCGCTACTTCCCGCCGGCCCGCGAGAGCCAGCTGACCACCGCCACCCTCGCCAAGGCCAACCCGCTGTTCACCGCCTCGCAGTTGCAGAACGTGGTCGTCGACGGCATCAAGACCGGCAAGGTGCTGCCCGCCCACAAGGACAGCGCCAAACTCGCCAACCTGGTGCAGAACGCCCTCGACCCGCTGTGGAAGTCCGGCGCGGACGTCGACTCGGTGCTGGCCGGCGTGTGCAAGGCGATCAACCCCTCGCTGTCCGGGTGACCGCCATGCGCACGGACCTCTCGACGCGGCCGACCCGGCGCACGGCGCGCGGACGCGCCCGCGCCGCCCGGCCGCCGGCCGCCGCGCCGGGACGGTTCTGGACCCTGCGCCGGCGGGACCACCTCAGCGGCTGGCTGTTCGTCCTGCCGCAGACCCTCGGCTTCCTCGCCTTCGTCCTCTACCCGCTGGCCGCCGTCGTCTACTACAGCTTCCACACCTCCAACGTGCTGTCCGGGGTCACCAGGTTCTCCGGCACCAAGAACTACGCGCAGCTGCTGCACGACCCGGCCACCCCGCACGTCGCCCGCGCCACCGTGCTGTTCTGCGTCGGCCTGGTCGTGATCAACATCGCGCTGGCGATGCTGCTGGCGGTGCTGCTCAACCAGAAGCTGCGCGGCACCACCGTGTTCCGCACGCTGTTCTTCTCGCCCGTCGTGGTGTCCCTGGTGGCCTGGACGATCACCTGGAACTTCCTGCTGCAGAACAACGGCGGCATCAACGCGCTGCTGCACACGGTCGGCGTCGACGGCCCCAACTGGCTGCGCGGCGACGACTCCGCGCTGGTGTCGGTCGTGATCGTCCAGGTGTTCAAGAACGTCGGCCTCAACATGGTGCTGTTCCTCGCGGCGCTCCAGGGCGTGCCGCGCTCGCTGCTGGAGGCCGCCGAGATCGACGGCGCCGGGCCGTGGCGGCGCTTCCGCTCGGTCGTGCTGCCGATGATCAGCCCCACCACGCTGCTCACCGCGATCGTCACCGTCAGCGGCTCGCTCCAGGTGTTCGCCCAGATCCAGATCCTCACCGAGGGCGGCCCGGGCAACCACACCAACGTCCTCGTCTACTTCTTCTACCAGCAGGCCTTCGACAACCACGACTTCGGCTACGGCAGCGCCGTGGCCGTGGTGCTGTTCGTGATCATCCTGGTGCTCACCCTCATCCAGTGGCACCTGCGCAAGAGGTGGGTCTTCTATGAGTCGTGAGCAGGCCGCCCCGCGGCCGGTCCCGGCGCCGCGCCGGACCGCCGTGACGGGGGCGCCGGGGCCGCGTCCCGGCCGTTGGCGGAAACCGCTGCTGTACGCGACGATGGCCGTGCTCGCGGTGCCGTTCGTCTTCCCGACCTGGTGGATGATCACCTCCTCGCTGCTGCCCGAGAACGAGGTGCTCGGCTATCCGCCCAAGCTGCTGCCGCTGCACCCGCAGTGGTCCAACTACTCGACCGCGTTCGCCGACTACCCGCTGGGCCGCCAGTACCTCAACAGCCTCTACATCGCGCTGCTGGTCACCGCCGGCACGATGCTCTTCTCGTCGCTGTCCGGGTACGCCTTCGCGCGCATACCGTTCCCCGGCGACAAGGTGCTGTTCCCGCTGATCCTCAGCGGACTGCTGATCCCGACCGAGGTCACGATCATCCCGCTGTTCAAGATGGTCGACCGGCTCGGGCTGACCAACACCCACTGGCCGCTGATCGTCATCCCGATCCTCGGCGCGCCCAGCGTGCTGGGCACCTTCGTGATGCGGCAGTTCTTCCTCGCGGTCCCCGACGAGCTGGAGGACGCCGGCCGCATCGACGGGCTCGGCCGGCTCGGCCTGTACGCCCGGGTGGCGCTGCCGCTGGCCCGCCCCGCGCTCGCCTCGGTCGCCATCTTCACCTTCCTGAACAGCTGGAACATGTACCTCGAACCGCTCGTCTACGAGACGGACAAGAGCAACTACACGCTGCCGGTGGCACTCACCCAGTACACCGACGCGTACGGTTCCCACCTGTGGAACATCCAGCTCGCGGCCTCGGTGACGACCGTCGTCCCGGTGCTGCTGGTGTTCATCGCCGCCCAGCGGCACTTCGTCGAAGGTCTCGCCCAGACCGGTCTGAAAGGCTGAACCGACTGCCATGCCCGCTGGTCGACCCGGACCGGGTCGCGGTGTACGCCGCGTACAACGCGTGGGCCGGTCCCGAGGAGATCCGCGAGTACCGGTTCAACGGCCACGAGGGCGGAGCGGGGTTCCACACCGCCGCGCAGCTCCCCCGGCCGGCCCGGCACGTCGACCCCGGCGGGGATTTTCCCCTCGATCCGCATTGAACCTCGCATAACGGACACCCGGAGGTCGTACGCCCGAGACAGGAGAGGAGCGATCATGATTCTGGAGACGCTGTACGACAAGGGGCTGCGGCCACGGCACTGCTACGACGCCGGGCTGGTGTCCATCGGGCTGTCGTTCGCCTCCTGGTGCGCGTCCGTGAAGGCCGAGCCGCAGGGCGTGGACCGCGCCGACCGGTGGGGGATCTTCGTGGGGGAGTGGGCGCCCACCTTCTTCGGGCTCGGGCTGGCCCTGGCCTCCCACGAGAAGCACCACGCCACCTGACCGCCCCGCCGGCGCCTACGCCTGGGTGAGCATCCGCCAGCCCGGCGCGTAGGTGCCGTGCAGGATCAGGGACGCCGCTCCCACCGCTCCCACCGCCTCGCCGATCACGCTGCGCTCGACGGCCACCCGGCGGATGGAGCGGGCCACCGAGGTGGTGTTGACCGCCGCGTCGACCTCCTCGCACATGATCGACTCGATGCCGTGCAGCGCCTCGCCGCCGAGCACGACCCGGTCGACGTCGAGGAGGGCGGCCGCGCCGCGGGCGGCCCGGCCGATGCGGGCGGCGGCCGAGCGGATGACGTCCTCCGCCGCCGGGTCGCCGCGCCGGGCCGCCCGGCACAGCGCCTTCCAGTCGGCGTGCGCCGACTCCTGCGTCCCGGCCAGGCCCAGGCGGCGCGCGGTCGCGGCGCCGTGCCGCTCCAGCAGGTCGGCCATCACCCCCGACGGGCTCACGTACGGGCCGACGCAGTCGGTGCTGCCGCACTGGCAGGTCCGGCCGCCCGGCTGCACCGCCATGTGCCCGAACTCGCCCGCGTTGCCCGAATCACCGTGCAGCACCGTGTTGTTGAGCACGATGCCGGCGCCGATCCCGGTGCCGAAGTACAGGAAGAGGAAGCTCCCGGCCCGGGCCCGCCCGCCGATCCAGCGCTCGCCGATCGCCGCCGCCGTCGCGTCGTTGTCCATCGCCACCGGCATCCCGGTGGCCGCCGCGAACATCTCCCGCAGCGGCACCCGCCCCCACCCGGAGAAGTTCGGCGGGGACACCACGTCGCCGGCCGTCGCGTCGATCGGCCCCGGCGTGGCGATGCCGGTGCCCAGCAGCCGGGCCGGGTCCACCGCCGTGCGCGCGGTCAGCCGCTGCGCCGCCGCCGCGACCCGCTTCACCACCTCCGCGGGGTCGGCCGGATCGGCGAGCTTGACCCGCCGCGAGGCCAGCACCTCGCCGGCCAGGTCCACCACCACGATCACCGCCGCGTCCGGATCGAGCTGCACCCCCACCGCGAAGGCGCCGTCCGCCCGCGGCGACAGCAGCGTACGACGCTTGCCGCCGCTGGACGGCGCGTGCCCGGACTCGCTGATCAGGCCGGCCGCCAGCAGCCGGCGCACCACGTTGGAGACGGTCTGGCTGGTCAGGCCGGTCAGCGGCGCCAGCTCGACCCGGCTGACCGGGCCCGCCGTGCGGATCGCGTCCAGCACCACCGCCTGGTTGTAGCCCCCCACCCGGGGCAGGTTGGTTCCACCCTGCGTCACCGTGCCACGTTCCTCTCTGCGCGCGCCGCCGCGTTCCCCGGTGTGCCCGCCCTCGTGCGCCCAGCACCGGCCGCGCGCGCCGGCGCGGCGCGTGGCCCCGCATCCCCGAAGCCGAGAGTTTACATGTCAGAAGCGTTGACTTACTCAATCCATTGGATTTAGCTTCGCCGACATGCCGGAGCACGTCCGCCCTGGCAGCCGTGGGGTTTCCCGTCCGGGCGATCCCGCGCACACCCGCGTCCCGTAGCGGTTCCGCAGCGTTCCCGTACCCGTACCGTCCGGAGGTTGAGCGTGCGCACGAGACTCACCGTCACCGTCGGCATCGCCGTCATCACCAGTGTGCTGGCCGCGGCCGCGTCCGGCTGCGGCTCCGGTTCCGGCAGCGGGGGCAAGACGATCAAGGTCGTCTTCCAGAAGCAGCTGAACAGCAGCAACACGGTGCAACCGGACTACCTGGCCGGCCAGGTCAAGGCGTTCGAGAAGGCGAACCCCGGCACCACGGTCAAACTCGTGCCCGTCACCGCGAGCGAGAACGACTACTACACCAAGATCCAGCTGATGATGCGCTCCCCGGTCACCGCGCCCGACCTGGTCTACGAGGACACCGCCACCATCAACTCCGACGTCGCCAGCGGCTATCTCAAGCCGCTGGACAGCTACCTCGCCACCTGGAAGGACTGGGGCCAGTACGCCGCGGCGTCCAAGGCCGCGATGAAGTACGCCAAGGACGGCAAGACTTACGGCGTCCCGGACAACACCGACACCCGCGGCATCTGGTACAACAAGACCCTCTTCCAGCGGGCCGGCATAGCCGTGCCCTGGCAGCCCAAGACGTGGGACGACGTGCTCGGCGCCGCCCGCACCATCAAGGCCAAGGTCCCCGGCGTCACCCCGCTCAACGTCTACACCGGCACCGCCGGCGGCGAGCAGTCCTCCATGCAGGGCTTCGAGATGCTGCTGTACGGCACGCCGGCCGGCGGCAGCGCGCTCTACGACGCGAGCAAGCAGAAGTGGGTGGTCGGCAGCACCGGCTTCAAGGACGCGCTGAACTTCGTGCACACCGTCTACAGCGAGAACCTCGGCCCCAAGGTGCAGCAGGCGCTCGACGTCAACATCGGCGCGTCCGTCGGCACCGAGATGATCCCGCAGGGCAAGCTCGCCATCGACATCGACGGCTCCTGGATGCCCAACAACTGGATCCGCACCGGCCCCAAGCCCTGGCCGCAGTGGCAGACCACGATGGGCCAGGCCGCGATGCCCACCCAGCACGGGCAGGGCAAGGGCAGGATCAGCATGTCCGGCGGCTGGGCCTGGTCGATCCCGGCGAAGGCCAAGAACACCGACCTGGCCTGGAAGTTCCTCCAGTCGCTGGAGACCGAGCGGGCCTCCGCGCAGTGGAACAACGTCAACGCGACCATCCCGGTCCGCCAGGACGTCGCCGCCGACCCCGCGTACCTCAAGGCACTGCCCACCAACCAGTTCTTCAGCGGGCTGGTCGCCGACACCTACTACCGGCCCGGCGTGCCCACGTACACCCAGGTCTCCACCGCCATCCAGAAGGCCATGGAGTCCGTCACCACCGGCCAGGCGTCCGTGGACAAGGCGGCGAGCACCTACGACGGCGACGTGAAGTCCGCGGTCGGCGCCGACCAGACCGTCCAGGGCGCGCAGTGACCACGCCCGCAGCCACCGCCGCCGGCCGCGGGGGCCGGCGGCGGGCCCGTGGGCGCGGGAGGCGCCGGGAAGGGCGGCAAGGCAGGCGCCGGGAAGGGCGGCAGGGCAGGCGGCGGGAAGGGCGGGCGGGCGCCGCTGCCGTCCGCGGCCGCCGGCGCGCTGCGCGGGCTGCCGCTGCTGCCGTCGCTGGTACTGCTCGCGGTCTTCCTCGCCGGACCCATCGGCACATGCGTCTACTACGCCTTCACCGACATGCAGCTCACCGGCGCCTCCGGCACCCACTTCACCGGGCTGCACAACTTCAGCCGGGCCTTCGGCGACTCGGACTTCACCAACGCCGTCGAGCTGACCCTGCTGTTCGTGGTCGGCTCCGCGGTGATCGGTCAGAACACCCTCGGCCTGGCGCTGGCCGTGCTGATGGAGAAGGCGTCCAAGCCGATCCGCTCGCTCACCAGCGCCGTGGTGATCGCCGCGTGGGTGCTGCCGGAAGTCGTCGCCGGCTACCTGATGTACGCCTTCTTCTTCCAGCAGGGCTCGCTCAACTCGATCCTGCACTTCCTGCACCTGCCGCGGCAGAACTGGCTCTACACGCTGCCGATCCTGGCGGTGTGCCTCGCCAACATGTGGCGCGGCACGGCCTTCTCGATGCTGGTGTACTCCGCGGCCCTCGGCGACGTGCCGCGCGAGCTGGTCGAGGCCGCCGAGGTGGACGGCGCCGGCCCCTGGCAGCGGCTGTGGCGGGTCACGCTGCCGGTGATCCGCCGCTCCATCCTGACCAACCTGATGCTGATCACGCTGCAGACCCTGTCGGTCTTCGGCCTGATCTACACCATGACCCGCGGCGGCCCCGGCAACAAGACCGAGACGCTGCCGATCTTCATGTACCAGCAGGCCTTCCAGAACAGCCTGATCGGCTACGGCACGGCCATCGCGCTGGTGTTGCTGGTGGTCGGCGCGCTGTTCTCGGTGGTCTACATCAGGCTGCTGAAGGTGGAGGAGGACTGATGGCCGTCACCGACAGCCCCCGACCCAGCGCCCGGCCCGCGCCGCGGCGCCCGGCCGCGGTCCGCACCGGCTCCGGGCGCTCCCGGCGGGGCCGGGTCAGGACCGCCCGGCTGGCCGTGGACGCCGTCCTGCTGCTGTTCTCGGTGCTCTACCTGGTGCCGCTGCTGTGGATGCTGCTCGCCTCGTTCAACGAGCACGCCTCCTTCCGGCTGTCCGTGCCGTCGCCGAGCACCGCCAACTTCGACCACGTGCTCACCTGGAACACCACCTTCCGGCCGATGCTCAACGGACTGCTGCTGTGCGGCGGCGGCACCCTGGTCTGCGTGGTGTGCTCGATCCTCGCCGCCTACCCGCTGTCGCGGTACCGCTCCCGGCTGCGGCGGCCCTTCCTCTACACCATCCTGTTCACCACCGGACTGCCGATCACCGCCGTGATGATCCCGGTGTACAGCATGTTCGTGCAGGTCGACCTGATCGACTCGATGCCGGCGGCGACGCTCTTCCTGGCCGCGTCCGCGCTGCCGTTCGGGATCTGGCTGATGAAGAACTTCATGGACGGGGTGCCGGTGGTGCTGGAGGAGGCGGCGCGGATCGACGGCGCCAACTCCCTGCAGGTGCTCTGGCGGATCGTGCTGCCGCTGATGTGGCCCGGCGTGATCGTCGTGACCATCTTCACCTTCATCAGCATGTGGGGGAACTTCTTCGTCCCCTTCATCCTCCTGCTGTCGCCGGAGAAACTGCCCGCGTCGGTGAGCGTGTTCAATTTCCTCAGCGCCCACGACTACACGCAGTACGGGCAGTTGTCCGCGTTCTCGATCCTCTACTCGGTCCCCGTCGTGATGCTCTACCTGGTGCTCGCGCGCCGGCTGGGCGGCGGCTTCGCGCTCGGCGGCGCGCTGAAGGGCTGACCGTACCCGCCGGACCCGTGACCCCCTGACCTGCCCGGCGACCCGGGCCACCGAACGAGAGGGAGGACCTCCTTCCATGCACAGCGATCGCGCCAGCACCGAGGAGCGGCTCAGCCGCGTGCTGAACCAGCGCCTGCGCCCCGCCGTCCACGCCCGCGCGGTGCCGCTGGCCGTCGAGGCCTGGCACGTGGCCGGCGAACCGGTGCCGGTCAGCGCGGGACTGGCCGCCGACTACGCCCCGGCGCGGGTCGGCGACCGGTGGGGCCGGCCTGGTCCACCAGTTGGTTCAGGCTCACCGGCCGGGTGCCGCGGGAGTGGGCGGGACTGCCGGTGGAAGCGGTCGTCGACCTCGGCTTCGGCACCACCGACCCCGGCTTCTCCGCGGAGGGCCTGGCCTACCGGCCCGACGGCAGCGCGGTGAAGGCGCTCAACCCGCGCAACACCCACCTGCCGGTCGCGGACCCCGCGCAGGGCGGCGAGGAGGTCGTCTTCTACGTCGAGGCCGCGGCCAACCCGGTGGTGATGCACAGCGGTCCTGAGCAGCTCACCTTCGGCGTCACCTCCGCGGGCGACCGCGCCGACTGGCTGGAGGGCGACGGCGCGGGCGAGCGCGGCGGGGGCGCGGGCCGCGCGGCCGGCGAGCCGCTCTACCAGCTGCGCCGGCTGGACCTCGCGGTCTTCGACGCCGGCGTCTTCGAGCTGGTCCACGACCTGGAGGTGCTCGGCGAGCTGATGCAGCAGCTGCCCGAGCAGTCCACCCGGCGCTGGCAGATCCTGCGCGCCGTCGAGGACGCGCTGGACGCGATCGACCTCCAGGACATCGGCGGCACCGCGGCCGACGCCCGCGCGCTGCTCGCCCCGGCGCTGGCCGCGCCCGCCGCGGCCGGCGCCCACCGGATCTCGGCGGTGGGCCACGCGCACATCGACTCCGCCTGGCTGTGGCCGCTGCGCGAGACCGTGCGGAAAGTCGCCAGGACCGTCTCCAACGTCACCGAACTCATGGACGGCCACCCGGAGTTCCGCTTCGTGATGAGCCAGGCGCAGCAGCTGGCCTGGCTGAAGGAGCACCGGCCCGAGGTGTTCGCGCGGGCCCAGGAGAAGGCGAAGACCGGGCAGTTCCTGCCCACCGGCAGCCTGTGGGTGGAGCCGGACACCAACATCACCGGGGGCGAGTCGCTGGTCCGGCAGTTCGTCCACGGCAAGCGGTTCTACCTGGAGGAGTTCGGCGTCGAGACCGAGGACATGTGGCTGCCGGACACCTTCGGCTACAACGCGGCGCTGCCGCAGCTGATGAAGCTGGCCGGGGTGCGCTGGTTCCTCACCCAGAAGATCTCCTGGAACACCACCAACTCCTTCCCGCACCACACCTTCTTCTGGGAGGGCATCGACGGCACCCGGATCTTCAGCCACTTCCCGCCCGTCGACACGTACAACAGCGGGCTGACCGGCGCCGAGGTCGCGCACAGCGAACGCAACTTCCGGGACAAGGCGCACACCCACCGCTCGCTGGTGCCGTTCGGCTACGGGGACGGCGGCGGCGGTCCCACCCGGGAGATGCTGGCCCGCGCCGAGCGGCTGGCGGACCTGGAGGGCTCGCCGCGGGTGGGCATCGAGGGGCCGGCCGAGTTCTTCCCCAAGGCGCTGGCGGACTACCCGCAGGCGCCGGTGTGGGTGGGCGAGCTGTACCTGGAGTTCCACCGCGGCACCCTGACCAGCCAGCTCGCCACCAAGCAGGGCAACCGGCGCAGCGAACACCTCCTGGTCGAGGCCGAGCTGTGGTCCGCGACGGCCGCGCTGCGGACCGGCCTGGACTACCCGTACGAGGCGCTGGACCGGCTGTGGAAGACCGTGCTGCTGCACCAGTTCCACGACATCCTGCCCGGCACCTCGATCGCCTGGGTGCACCGGGAGGCCGAGCAGACCTACGCCCGGGTGCGGCGCGAGCTGGCGGAGCTGGTGGACACGGCGCAGCGCGCGCTGGCCGCCGCCCCGGACGCGGCCGGCTCCGGGGGACAGGTCGTCTTCAACTCCGCCCCGCACGCCCGCGACGGCGTGCCCGCGATGGGCGCGGCCCCCCGTACCCGGCCGGTGGCGGCGGTCCGCCCGGTCCCGCACGGCGACGGCTTCCTGCTCGACAACGGTCTGGTCCGCGTCACCGTCGACGGCCGCGGCCTGATCACCTCGGCGTACGACATCGCCGCCGGGCGCGACGCGCTGCCGCCGGGGGCCGCCGCCAACCTGCTCCAGCTCCACCAGGACTTCCCCAACCGGTGGGACGCCTGGGACATCGACGCGTTCTACCGCAACAAGGTGCGCGACCTGACCGAGGCCGACGCCGTCGAGGCCGTCGAGGCCGTCGAGGCCGCGGAGGCCGCGGAGGCGGTGGACGCGCCGGACGCGAGCGCGGGCGGGACCGGGGGCGCCGACGCCGGCGTGAGGGTCGTCCGCAGCTTCGGCGCCTCCCGGGTGGAGCAGACGCTCACCCTGCGCGAGGGCAGCCGGCGGCTCGACGTGCACACCGTCGTCGACTGGCACGAGCGGGAGAAGCTCCTCAAGGCCGCCTTCCCGCTGGACGTACGGGCCGCGCACTCCACCGCGCAGATCCCGTTCGGCCACGTCGAGCGGCCCACGCACGCCAACACCAGTTGGGACGCGGCCAAGTTCGAGGTGTGCGCGCACCGCTTCCTGCACGTCGGCGAGCCGGACTGGGGCGCCGCCCTGGTCAACGACTCCACCTACGGCCACGACATCACCCGTGACGTGCGCCCCGACGGCGGCACCACCACCATGGTCCGGCTGTCGCTGCTGCGCTCCGCCCGCTTCCCGGACCCCCAGCAGGACCAGGGCCGGCACGAGCTGCGGTACGCGCTGGTGATCGGCGCGCAGGTGTCCGACGCCCTGCGCGAGGGCTACCGGCTCAACCTGCCGGAGCGCGCGGTGCCGGGCGGCGCGGAGGTCGCGCCGCTGGTGGCGGTGGACCACGAGGGCGTGGTCGTCACCGCGGTCAAGCTCGCCGACGACCGCTCGGGCGACGTGGTGGTCCGCCTGCACGAGGCGCACGGCAGGCGCGCCCGCGCCACGCTGACCCCGTCCTTCGATCTGGCCGCGGTGACCGCCACCGACCTGCTGGAACGCCCCCTCGCGGGCACCGGGGAGGCGGTGGACGACGGCGGCTGCACGGTCGCCGGCGGCGCCGTCCCGCTGACCCTGCGCCCGTTCCAGATCCTGACCCTGCGGCTGACCCCGTCCCGCGCCTGACGCCCGCGGCCGGCCCGGCCACCCGTACCGGACCCGCATCCCACGCCCCGGCACACACCTCCGGCCCGCCCGTCACGCGGGCCGGCCGGGCCGGAGCGCGCCGCCCGTGAGGCGGCGCGCTCCGGTGTCCGCACGCTTATTGACGCTGCATAGCGGCGATGATTCACTGCCTGCCTGAGAGCGCTCTCTTGCGGCTGAGGGACCCAGCCGCCGTCCCGTCCACCACGTCCAGGGAGAGCTGTGTCCGTCAATCCCAACCGCCGTACCGTGCTCCGCGGCGCCGCCGTGGCCGCCGTCGCCGCGCCGCTGGCCGGCGGCCTCGCCGCCGGGTCGGCCACCGCGTCGACCCCCGCCGCCTCCGCGCAGCAGCGGGGCCACGGAAACGCTTACGGCCACGGCGCCGCAGACCTCGGCCCGAACGTCCTGGTCTTCGACCCGTCCATGGGCGACGCCGCGATCCAGGCGAAGGTCGACGAGGTGTTCGCCGTCCAGGAGTCCAACCAGTTCGGCGACGAGCGCTTCGCCCTGGCCTTCCGGCCGGGCACGTACCACGTCGACATCAACGTCGGCTTCTACACCCACGTCCTGGGCCTGGGCGCCCACCCCGGCGACGTGGTGATCAACGGCCACGTCACCGTCGACGCGCAGTGGCTCGACGGCAACGGCACCCAGGACTTCTGGCGCGCCGCGGAGAACCTGACCATCGTCCCGCCGGACGGCCTCAACCGCTGGGCGGTCGCGCAGGCCGGCCCGATGCGCCGGGTGCACATCAAGGGCAACATCACCCTGTGGCCGAGCCCGCCCGGCAACCAGTGGTCCAGCGGCGGCTTCCTCGCCGACAGCGTCGTGGACGGCTACGTCGAGTCCGGCTCGCAGCAGCAGTGGCTGTCCCGCAACGACACCTTCGGCAGCTGGAACGGCTCCAACTGGAACATGGTCTTCGTCGGCGTCCAGGGCGCCCCCGCCCAGTCCTTCCCGACGCCGCCCTTCACCACCGTCGACCGCACCCCGGTGGTCCGCGAGAAGCCCTTCCTGACCCTCGACCGGCACGGCGCCTACCAGGTGTTCGTGCCCGCGCTGCGCCGCGACTCCACCGGCACCACCTGGGCGGGCGGCCACGCCGCCGGCCGGAACATCGCGCTGTCCCGGTTCTTCGTGGCCCGGCCCGGCGACTCCGCCGCCGAGATCAACCGCGCCCTCGACCGCGGCCGGCACCTGCTGTTCACCCCCGGCATCTACGACCTGACCGCGCCGATCCGGGTCACCCGCCCCGGCACGGTGGTCCTCGGCATCGGCTACACCACGCTGCGCTCGCGGGCCGGCAACACGCTGATCGAGGTCGCCGACGTGCCCGGCGTCACCGTCGCCGGCGTGCTGGTCAAGGCCGGCTCGCCGCACACCCCGGTGCTGCTGCGGGTCGGCGAGGGCCGCAGCCGGCGCCGGCACGACGGCGACCCCACCGCGCTGTTCGACGTGTTCGCGCGGATCGGCGGCGCGATCGCCGGCGGCGCGGGCGTCAGCCTGCAGATCGACAGCAACGACGTCTTCTGCGACCACCTGTGGCTGTGGCGCGCCGACCACGGCCTGGACGGCACGGTGGGCTGGGCGGTCAACCCCGCCGACACCGGCATCCTGGTCAACGGCGACCACGTCACCACGTACGGACTGTTCGTGGAGCACTACCAGAAGTACGAGGTGCTCTGGAACGGCGACCACGGCCGCACGTACTTCTTCCAGAACGAGCACCCGTACGACGTGCCCACCCAGAGCGCGTGGGTGCACGGCTCCACCAAGGGCTACGCCGCCTACAAGGTCGCCGACGGCGTCCGCGAGCACTACGCGTGGGGCCTGGGCAGCTACTGCTTTTTCAACCTGGAGGCGGACATCTACACCGACCGCGCCTACGAGGTGCCCGACACCCCGGGCGTGGTCTTCACCGACCTGATGACCGTGTGCCTCAACGGCGCGGGCGGCGGCGGCATCCTGCACTGCGTCAACAACGCGGGCGACCCGGTGCAGAACGGCTTCGGGACGTACTACATGAAGGCGTACGGCAACGGCGAGGCCGTCGTCTGACGCTCTCCCGGCCCGAGAAACGGCCCGGGCGGGCCCCCGTTCGCTAGGGGTCCGCCCGGGCCGTCCGGCGTGTGCCGGTGATCAGTTGGAGTAGACCTCGGCGCGGTCCACCGAGATGTACGCGGCGCCCGAGGAGGCGTTCTTCGTGCCGGTGACGCGGACCCGCACGGTATGGCGCCCGTTGGGGAGTTCGGGACTGATGTACGTCACCTGCTCGCCCATCCGGATCGCGCCGTAGTAGTCCTGCGTGGTCTCCGGGCCGCCGTCCACGGAGATCGCGGCGATGCCGTTGCCGGTGTCGCGCACCGACAGCAGAGCGATCCGGGTGCCGGTGAACGTCCAGGTCGCGGTCGCGCCGGCCTCGGCGCTCCAGTGGTCGTCGCTCCAGAAGCACTGCACGCCGCAGCCCGAGCCGGAGTTCCAGTTCCCGGTGTAGGCCACCGAGCCCGCGCCGCTGGAGGTGTTGGTGTCGTTGATCCAGTACGGGCCGCCGCCCGGGTCGCCCGAGGGCAGGTCCTGGGTGGCGCCGGCGGCGAGGGGCGTGCCGAGATTCGGCGTGCCGTCGGAGTTCCAGGTGATCCGCTGGGCGCGCGTGGTGCGGCCGTTGTAGGTGTAGTCCGAGGTGTTCTTGCCGTGGTAGACGATCCAGTCCTGGGTGCCGTCGGGACTCTTGAAGAAGCCGTTGGAGCCCGGGCCCCACACGCCGGTGGAGTCGTTGCGGGAGAACACCGCGCCCTGGTGCTGCTTCCAGTTGCCGGGCGTCAGCGGGTTCGCGGAGCTGGGGATCGACTCCATCCACAACTGGTAGTCGGGAAGACCGGTGTCGCACGTGGAGTACACCAGGAACGTCGTCCCGTTGTGCTGGATGATCGAGGGCGCCTCGCGGACTGTGGAGCAGCCGCCGGCCGTCGGCAGGTAGACGCGGTTGCCAGAGACCGTCCAGGGGTTGGACATCGGCGCGATGTAGATCAGGTTGTGGCCCTCGGTGCCGGCGCCCGACCAGAGCACGTACAGCCGGCCGTCGCTCTGCCGCAGCAGCACCGGGTCGATCGCCCACACGTCGGCGGCGTTCGGCGGCTGCAGCTCGCCCTTGAAGTGGAACGGGCCCAGCGGATCGGTGCCGGAGGACTCGATCACGTACAGCCGGTGGTGGTCGTCCACGCCGTCGTCGGCGGTGTAGTAGACGTACCAGTGACCGTCGATCAGGTAGAACGACGGCGCCCACACCTGCTGGTTGCGCGAGGCGTCGGTGTCCTTCCACACGGTGGTGCGCGGCGCGGTCAGCAGTTCGCCGAGGGTCGGCGCCTTGGCGATCCGCACCGCGTCGCCCTCGGTGGCGGCCAGGTAGTAGTTCCCCTGGTAGTACGTCATGTACGGGTCCGGGCTGGTGCCCAGCGGATTGCGGAACGTGCCGGTGGCCGCGTGCGCGGGCGACGGCGTGAGGGCCACGCAGCACAGGGCGGCGAGCAACAGCGCGAGCAGCGCGGCCGCGGGGGATCTGACGGCCGCGGCCCACGCGGACCGGGACGCGGCGGACGGTGGGCTCGCGGACAGATGACCGGCGGACGGTCTGACGGACCACGGGATCGGGCCGGACGGGCGCACGGCTACCTCCAGGCGGACGGTGGGGGGCTGACGTCTGGTCGCGTGGGCGCGAGCACCGAGATTACAACGTTGCACATGACAAGAACAGGCCCCGGAAGACCCGGCCCGTGCGTCGCGGGGCGTTCACCGCGGGGTCGTCCGGCGTTGGCGGCGCGCGACTACCCTGCGCGGGAGGGCCGACCGCGACGGGCCGGCGCCGCACCGGGCGGCGGGGGAGGGGCGGGCATGACCAGTGCGCGCGAGCGTCCCGGCCCGGTGCGCCGGGCGCTGTGCCGGATCGGGCTGCACCGCTCCGAGCCCGCGATGCTGGACCGCGGCCCGTGCGTGACGGCGCGGTGGTGCCCGTCCTGCGCCACGATGCTCTGGGCGCACAGCGCGCACGAGTACCGGACGCACCCCGAGCCGCCCGGCCACCCGTGCGCGACGGTCGACGCGTGCGCCCGCTGCGGTGACGTACGGACGCTGTACCACCACCGCTTCACCGTGCGTGTCCCGCTGGCCGAACTCCCCGAGGAGCGGCGGCCCTGGATCCACGCGTGGCAGACGCAGGGCCCCTCGCCGTGCCACATGGCCGAGTTCTGCGAGGTCTGCGACGTGATGTCCGCGTCGGCGGAGCTGGTGCACGACTGGGACCGCAGCCGCTGGCCGGAGGTCGCCTGCCGCCGCTGCCGCGAGCCGTGGGTCGAGGACGGCGACGACTCCGCCGGCGCCGCGTTCACGGCCAACTCCTTTCGCCGGCCGGGCCGTTGCCGCCCGGCTGTGACGAAATCGGGACAACCGCGCGGGCACCGCGCGGGCGCCGCCGGCATCTGCACCTGTGACCGCACCACTCACAGGGGAGACACAGGTGACAGAGCAGGGGGAGGACCACCGCTCCGCGCGACCCGCCGGAGCCGGGGGCCGCACCGTCAGGAGGGCGCTGTGGGGCGCCGGGATAGCCGTCGCGGCCACCGCCGCGATGATCGCCGTCACAGTGCCCAGGGGCGCCTCCGCACACGGCGACAGCACGCGCCGCGACACGGCGTCCGCGTCCGCCGCGGCGTCCGGCGGGCAGTCGGGCGGGCCGGGCGGCGGCCACGGCGCCGTCACGCAGGACGGCGCGCCGCAGGGACCGCAGACCGGCATCGGACCGCTGACCGAGCAGGAGGTCGACCGGGCCAGGGCGATCGCGCTGTCGCACGACACCGCGCTGCACGCGCTCACCGTGCGGCGCACACCGGGCGCGGAGTACCTGGACGCGGATCTCGTCGAGCCGGCCGACCCCTCGGCGACCGCGCCGCGCCGCATCGAGATCCTCTCGTACGACTACGGGCACGACCGGCTGGTGAAGCAGACGGTCGACCTGTCCACCGGGGCGGTGGAGCGCACCGACACCGCGACCGGGGTGCAGCCGCCGCCGTCCGCCGACGAGACCCGGCAGGCCGCCGCCCTGCTGATCAAGGACCCGCTGGGCAAGGGCCTGCGCACCGACTTCACCGCGGCGACCAAGGGGCAGACGCTCACCTCGCCGGACCAGCTCCGGCTGCGCGGCATGTCGTTCGACACCGACGAGCAGTCCGCGCCGCCCGGCCTCGACAAGTGCGGGCGCAACCGCTGCGTGCGGCTGTTCACCCAGGTCAGGAACGGCCCCTGGATCGACACGACGGACTACGTCATCGATCTCAGCGACCACACCGTGGGCCGCGTCGACTGAGCCAGGTCGCCCACCGGCTGCACCCGCCGGGCCCGCCGCGTCGCGCGAGCCGCCCGAGCACCCGACCCACTTCGAAGCGGAGAACCCCACGACCATGCGCACATCCCTCACCGGCGCCGCCACCGGCGCCCGGACCGACGCGCGGCGCGCCCGGCGCCACGCGCTCGGCGCCGCCTCGGCGCTCCTGCTGCTGCCGGCGCTGGCCACCGGAGCGCTGAGCGGCACCGCGTCCGCCGCTCCGGCCACCCCGAGCACCCCGAGCACCGCGAGCAGCACGACCGCACCGGCCACCCCGAGCAGCCCCGCCACGACCGCACCGAGCGGCCCGACCGCGTTCCCCGGCGCCGCGCCCGCGCCGACCGCGTCGGCGCCCACCGTGACCCGGCCGGGCGCGGCGAGCACCTGCGGCACCGCCCGGCCGATCACCAAGACGCTGCCCAGCGGCACCAAGTGGACCATGTGCTGGCGGATCAGCGGGACCAAGGGCCTGGTCCTGGAGAAGGTCGCCTACCAGCCCAAGAAGGAGCGCAAGGCCATCCCCGTGCTGGCCTCCGCGGCGCTCGCCCAGGTCGACGTGCCCTACGACTCCGGCGCCGTGGAGTACAACGACCTGTCCGACATCGGCTTCGGCAACACCGCCGTCGACATCGGCCCCTCCGAGTGCCCCGGCGGCACCATCAGCTCGGCCTACGTCCCCCAGCAGGAGCGCAATGTCAAGGCACTGTGCGTGACCACCGCGCCGCACGGCTACGCCTACCGCGCCGACGACTACGACGCGGACGGCAACCCGAAGAAGTACACCGCGCAGGGCAGCGACCTGGTCGTCTTCTCCGTCTCCCAGCTCGGCTGGTACGAGTACGTCACCCAGTGGAACTTCTCCGACGACGGCACGATCACCGCCAAGGAGGGCGCCACCGGCGACCTCTCGCCGAGCGACTACAGCGGCCAGGGCACCGGCTGGCCGATCGGCAAGGGCGACCACGACCGGGCCACCAGCCACTACCACTCCGTCTTCTGGCGGCTGGACTTCGACCTCGACGGGTCGTCCCGGGCCGGGGTCGAGCAGTACGACACCCAGAAGACCGGCCAGGGCGGCGGTTCGGCGATCCTGCGGACCACCGAGACCCCGGTGACCAGGGAGCTGGCCGCGACCTCCGCGCTGCGCCGCTGGTGGCGGGTGGTCTCCACGGCCGGCAAGAACGCCGACGGGCACCCGCGCTCGTGGGAGCTGGTCCAGCAGCACTCCGACCACTACGACGCGCACCCGTACACCTCCAAGGACCTGTACGTCACCCAGTACCGGGCCTGCGAGCAGCTCGCCAGCGGCAACAGCGACCCCGCGTGCGCCGGGCGCGGCACGTCCGTCGACAAGTGGGCGAACGGCGAGACCCTCACCCACCCGGTGATGTGGGTCAACGTCGGCTTCCACCACATCCCGCGCGACGAGGACCAGACGCCGATGCCGATGCACTGGCAGGGCTTCCAGCTGGTGCCGCGCGACGTCACGGCGATGAGCCCGCTGACCCCGGAGGCCCTCGCGGGCAACGACGGCCAGGGTCACTGACCGGAACCGAGGGCCGGCGGTCCGCCCGGGGGATGTGCGGCTACGTCTCCCGCGCGGCGGCGTACCCGTTCGCGTGCGCGCGGGGAGGCGGCCGGCCGCGTGACCGGCCGCGCCGGCTCACCAGTTCAGCGCGTCGTCCGCGTACTGCTGCCAGTAGGTGGTGGTGAGGGAGTCGTCCACGTAGACGCCCTTGGCGGGCAGCGTGGGACGAGCGCCCGCGCCGACGCTGCCGGAGCCGGACCTGCCGCTGAAGTACACGGTCAGGGAGTGCTCGGTACGTCCGTGCGTGCCGCTGCCGTCCCCCGCGGACAGCCGCACCGACGCGTAGCCCGACTCGCCCGGGTCGAGCGTGACCACGGCCTGCGGCTGGGAGTCCTCGACCGGCGGCGGCACGGACTGGCTGCCCGGGAACTGCAGGGCCGGGTAGCCGTAGAGGTAGCAGGTCCTGCTGCCGGTGTTGGTGACGGTGAGCAGCAGGTGGTTCAGCGGGCGGGCCACCGGCGCGGCGACCGTGCGGGTCACGGAGCCCTCGCAGGTGACCGGCTTGCCGGAGGACGACCTGGCGCCGGTCGCGGGGGACGTGCCGGTGCGGCCGGCCGTGGTGCCGCTGCCCTTGCCGGAGACGGAGCCGGTGGACGCGGCCGGGCGCGCGGTGGTGGTCCCGGCGGTCCCGCCGGCCGTCCCGGACCCGGAGGAGGACGCGGAGGAGGACGGGGAGTCCGCGGGGGCGGACGGCGTGCCGGTGGCGCTCGCGGAGGGCGACGCGGCGGGGGAGCTGCCCGGCGACGCCTTCGCGGAGTCGCCGCCGTCCCCGCAGGCGGTCAGGCACAGCGCGGCGAGGATGGCGGTCGCCGCGCCGCCGACGGCGACGCGGACCCGCGCGCCGCGGTCGCGGGGCAGTCCGCGGGTGTCGGGGACGCGGTGCGGGCGGGACATACGGGACATGGGGCCGGGCCTCTTTCACGGTCGTGGTGCGTGAGGTGCTTGGATGACCTGAGCTTGTGGGGTGCTGCGTCCCGGCCGCCAGGCCGGACTGCAAGGTCGGGACGCCGGAACGGCGAAACCCCCTGCGACCAGGGGGAACGCTGAGCGCCTGGAACGCCGGAACGGGACGCCGCGTCATCGCGGTGGGAAGGAGGAACGGGTGGAGGGGGCAGCGGGGACCGGGCGGGCGGGGGATTTCGCGGCGTTGCTGCGGGAGCTCAAGGACCGCTCGGGGCTGAGCTACGGCGCGCTGTCCAAGCGGCTGCACACCAGCACCTCGACGCTGCACCGTTACTGCAGCGGCGTCGCGGTGCCGGCCGACTACGCGCCGGTGGAGCGCTTCGCCCGCGCGTGCCGGGCGACCCCGGAGGAACTCGTCGAACTCCACCGGCGCTGGGTGCTGGCGGACGCCGCGCGCGGCACCAAGGAGGCGGACAGGGCCGCTCCCCAGGCGCCCGGGGCCGGGGCACCGGGTGCGTCCGGCGTGCGATCGGCGCCGCCCGTGGCGGGCGCGGCCGACGCACTGGATGCGACGGACGCGACGGACGCGACGGACACGGGGGCGGTGCGGGACGCGGGGGGCTCCCACGGCTCCCGGGACGCCGCCGGCGACCACCCGCCCGCCGCCGAGACCCCGGCTTCCCCGGCTTCCCCGGCCTCTTCGGCTTCCTCGGTCTCCCCGCACCACCCGGCACCCGGGTTTTCCGCCCCCGCGCGGCCCCGTCGGCCCCGCCGGCGCCGCACCGCCCTCATCGCCTCGGCCGCGGCGATCGCCGCCCTGGCCGCGGTGGCGCTGGTCGCGCGCCCCTCGTCGTCGTCCGACAGCGACCCGGCCGCGCCGTTCACCGCCCGCGCCCGCCCGTACGTCTACGACGACCCGTGCAGCCAGCACTTCCTGGTCGACCGCGGGCCGACGCGGGTGGGGCCGCCGGCGAGCGAGCAGGACGCGCCGCGCTGGGCCGCCGCGTACCGCGCGGTCTCCTCGGACGAGCAGCGCGTCGCGCTCACCGTCCAGGGCACCGGCGCGAAGACGGTCGTCCTGGAGGCGCTGCACGTGCGTGTCGTGTCCCGCGGCGCGCCGCTGGCGTGGAACGACTACGCGATGGGGGTGGGCTGCGGCGGCGGCGTCGAGTCCGCGTCGTTCGACGTCGACCTGGACGCCGGCAGTCCCATGGTCGCCCTGCGGGGCGGGCAGCGCGCCTTCCCGTACAAGGTCAGCGAGCCCGACCCCGAGGTCTTCTACGTCACCGCCCACACCAAGGCGCACGACGTCCGCTGGGACCTGTCGCTGGACTGGTCGAGCGACGGCCGGCACGGCACCGTCCACATCGACGACGCCGGCAGGCCGTTCCGCACCAGCGCCGACGTCGGCCGTCCCGGCTACGACTACCCACTGGGCGGCACCGCGTGGATCGCGCGCGAGCAGTGAGCGGGGGTCAGGCGGGGACCCCGGCCAACAGGGCACGGGTCTCGGCGACCACCCGGTCCTGGAACTCCGGCTCGTGCACCAGCGCGGAGCCCCGCATCGGCCGCCCCTTCTCGTCGTAGTAGACGCCGCTGCGGGCCGAGCCGTCGGTGAGCAGGCCGGCGATCACCCGCCCGGCCCGCTTGGGCGTGCTCCAGTACTTCACGTACGGCGCCAGCGGGGCCAGCGCGTACTTCCCGAGCAGGCGCAGGAACAGGCCGCTGTCGCGGCCGAGGCCGGTGGCCGGGCTGAAGCCCGGCTCGACGGCGGTGAACCGCAGCCGCGGCGTCTCGCGGGCGAACGCCAGGACGGTCGCGAGGTTGCACTGCTTGGAGGTGGCGTAGGCGTCCCCGCCGGCCAGCCTGGAGCCGCCCGGCGCCCACTCGCCGCGCGCGCTCGCCTCGGCCGACACGTACCGGCCGCCGCGGAAGCCGGCCACCACCGCGGGCCTGCGCTCGGGGTCCTCGACGCCGGAGCAGACGAAGACGACCCGCGCGCCGTCGGGCAGGTGCGGTACGAGCGCCTCGGTCAGCGCGAACGGGCCGAGGTGGTTGGTCGCGAACGCGGTGTCCCAGCCGAGGGAGTTGGCGGTGGGCCGGGTCGGGAAGACGCCCGCGTTGTTGAGCAGGCCGGCCAGCGGCAGTCCCAGTGCGAGGATCTCGGCGGCGGCGCGCCGCACGCTCGCGGGTTCGGCCAGGTCGCACACCACGGTCACCGCGCGACCGCCGCGGCCTTCGACGGCCGCGCGCGTCCCGTCCAGCCGGGCGGCGTCGCGGCCGACCAGCACGAGCGTGCCGTGCCGGGCCAGTTCGAGCGCGGTGCTGCGGCCGAAGCCGGAGGTCGGCCCGGTGACGACGTAGGCGTCCTCGCGGTCCTGGCGATCCTGGCGGTCCTCGCGGCCCTGGCGGTCCTCGCCGCGGTGCCGGTCGGCGTCGGTGGGGGACATGGGGTCTCCTTGAGTGTCTGACTGATCAGTCATTTATGGGTGCGCGTCCCCGCGTGCCGGGCGGGCGGCGCGGAAAGCGGAAAACGGGACGGGGGTGGGGATGCCGCCGTGGTCGCGGGTCAGCCGACCATGCGCCAGAGCGCCTCGAAGCCGGCCCGGCCGTGCGCCTCCGCGTGATCGGGGTCCGCGGCGACGAAGTCGATCGTGGCGTCGGCGAGGGCGTTCATCAGGCTGCTGACGAGCATCAGCGGGGCGTCGCGCATCGCCCCTTGCGCGCGGATGCCCTCCATGATCTCGGCGACGCCCTTCATCGCGCGGGCCGCTGCCTGGTGGGTGGCCTCCGAGATCTCGTCCGAGACCTGCAACTGCGCCAGCGCGCGGCGTTTCTCGGGGTGACCGGCGGCCCATGCCAGCCAGCCCGACCACATGTGACGCAGCTGCTCGCGCGCGGCTGCGCCTGCCGGCATCCCGCCGACGGCCGCCGCGCCCATCTCCGTCTTCAGCTCCAGGTAGAGGTGGTTGAGCAGGTCGGCCTTGGTGTCGAAGTAGGTGAACAGCGAGCCGTTGGAGACGCCGGCCTCCCTGGCGATGGTCGCCGTCGCCGCGCCGAGCCCCTGTGCGGCGATGACGCGCGTGGCGGCGGACATGATCGCGGCCCGCCTGTCGCTGCTCTTCGGTCGTGGCATGGCTCCAGCATGTAAGAGAGTGGCCAGTCAGTCAAGTACGGCGGCGCCCGTCTCCGGCTCTCCGCGGCGACCCGGCACCCGCCGGCCGACCGGGTCGGCCCGCGGCTTAGGCTCGGCCCATGGTCACGCTCGCCCAGCTCGCCGACGATCCCCATCCGCACCTGGCCCGGCTGCGCGCCCAGGCGCCCGTGGTGTGGGTGGACGCGCTCGGCGGGTGGCTGGTCACCGGGCGGGCGCTCGCCGTCGAGGTGATGCGCGACGCCGCCACCTTCACCGTGGACGACCCCCGGTTCACCACCGCCCAGGTGGTCGGCCCGAGCATGCTCTCGCTGGACGGCCCCGAACACGCCCGACACCGCGACCCGTTCGTCGAGCCCTTCCGGCCGCGGGTGGTGCACGCGGCGCTCGGCGACGCCGTCCGGCGCGAGGCGGACCGGCTGATCGACGCCCTCGCGCCGCGGGGCGCGGCCGAACTGCGCCGGAACTTCGCGGGCCCGCTCGCCGCTGCCGTCATGGCCGAGGTGCTCGGGCTGGCCGACATCCCCGTGACCACCGTCCTGGCCTGGTACGACGCGATCGTGCGGGCCGTGGACCTGCTGACCCACGGCGAGGCGGCGGGGACCGAGGGACCCGCGGCGTACCGGGCGCTGCGCGACGCCGTCGCCGGCACGCTCGACGCCGGCGCGAACGGCTCGCTGCTCGCCCGCGCCGCCGCCGACGGGCGCCTCGACCGGGCCGAACTGGCCTCCAACGCCGCCGTGCTGCTCTTCGGCGGCATCGAGACCACCGAGGCGATGATCGCCAACGCGGCGCTGCACGTCCTCGGCGAACCCGGCCTCGTGCCGCGGCTGTCCGCCGACCCGGACCTCCTGGACGCCGCGATCGAGGAGTCGCTGCGCCTGGAGCCCGGGGCCGCGGTGGTCGACCGCTACGCCACCCGGGACGTCGAGCTGGCCGGAGCGCGCGTCCGCGCGGGCGACCTCGTCACGGTCTCGCTGGCCGGCGCCAACCGCGACCCGGACGTCTTCCCGGACCCGGACCGCTTCGACGTCGAACGCCCCAACGTACGGCTGCAGTTGGCGTTCGCGCACGGGCCGCACTACTGCGTCGGCGCGCACCTGGCCCGGCTGGAGGCCCGCACCGCGCTGCGCGCCTGCTTCGAGCGGCTGCCGGGGCTGCGTCTCGACCCGGACCGCCCGAGCGCCCCGCGCGGCCTCGTCTTCCGCAAACCGCCGACGCTGGCGGTGCGGTGGGACGGGTGAGCGGGGCGCTCCGCCGCGCACGGGAACAGGACTGACGTCACGTCAGTCCTCCGTGTCCCCCGCGCGAACCGCCGTGTGGGCCGCCGCCCTCACCTGGTGCCGGTCGGCGCAGGGGTGAGGCGCACCAGCGTGTTGAGGACGTGGTCGACCGCGTCGCGCGACGGGTCGTCGGTGAGGTTCGTCAGCAGCCTGGCCATGCCGCCGACCAGCGCCGGGCGGTCGATGATCCGGCTGAGCAGCGGCTGGAACCCGGCCCTGCTCAGCACATACGTGGCCGCGGCGTTCCCCAGCCGGTAGTAGCGGCCCCAGCGCCGGTTCAGCTCGGCCGGGTAGTTCTGCAGGGCGCGCTCGCGGGCCGGGCCGGCCGGGCGGGTCAGCGCCACCGCGGCGGCCTCGGCCGCCGCCTCGCCGGACTCCATCGCCTGGCAGATGCCCTCGCCGTTCCACGGGCTGATCGCACCCGCGCTGTCGCCCACCAGCAGCAGCCCGCGGCCGTACTGGGGACGGCGGTTGAGGCCCATCGGCAGCGCCGCGCTGCGCACCGGCCCGTCCGCGCCCTCGGCGTCCAGACCCCAGGCCCGCGGGGTGCGCGCGAGCCACGCGTCGAGCGTCGCCCGCAGGTCGGGGGAGCGGTCGCGGTGCCGGGTGAGCATCCCGAGGCCGACGTTCACCCGGCCGTCGCCGAGCGGGAAGATCCAGCCGTAGCCGGGCAGATGGCGCCCGGTGGACGGGTGGCGCAGGTCCGCCCACAGCTCCAGGTAGTCCTCCTGGGAGCGCTCGGGACTGCGGTAGTAGCGGCGCACGGCGGTAGCCATCGGCCGGGCCTTGTCGCGGTGCGCGCCGAGGGCGACGGCCAGCCGCGCGGAGGCGCCGTCGGCGGCGATCACCAGCGGCGCGCGGTACTCGACCGGCTCGCCGCCGCGGCGCGGCACCGCCCGGACGCCGACCACCCGCCCGGCGCGGTCGGTCAGCGGGGCGGTGACCTTCACGCCGGTCTCCAGACGGGCGCCGGCCGCCTCGGCGTGTCGGACCAGGATCTCGTCGAAGTCGTGGCGGGTGCGGGTCAGCCCGAAGTCGGGGAAACGGGTCAGCCCCGGCCAGTCGATGAGCACCTCGTGGCCGTCGCAGATCCAGCGCATGCCGCGCGAGCGGTGCCAGCCCTCGCCGGTGACGTCGACGCCCATCCGCTGCAACTGGTGCACCGCGCGCGGCGTCAGGCCATCCCCGCACACCTTCTCGCGCGGGAACTCGTCCTTCTCCAGCACCAGGACGTCCACCCCGGCGCGCGCGAGGTGATAGGCCGCGCTCGACCCCGCGGGGCCCGCGCCCACCACCAGGACCTGCGCCTCACGGGGGGTTGCGCCGGAGCCGTCCGCGTCACCGGAGCCGCGGGAGCCGCCGGACCTCTCCGGCCCCGCGGCCCCGCTCTCCGCCTCCGGCCGCCCCGGGGTCGCCGGCCCGCCGGCCGCGGCGCCGTCCTTCGCCTCGTTCACGTCGCTCATGTCACCCATCGCTACCCGCCCCGCCCGGCCGCGAAGCCGCGGCGCGCGGAGCTTGATCGAAATCCGGCGACCTGCGCCGCCGCCGGCGGACGCCCCGCATCCGGGGGCCCGGTGCGTCCACCGTACGGCGCTGCCCGCGCGGACCCGCGCGGGCGGGGGCTGCCGGGGCCGCAGGGGCTCGGGACGAGGCGTCTCGATGTCGGGACCGCCGGCGCGCGGCGGCCGCGCCGGGCGGCCGCGCGGCGCTCAGCGGCCGGCCGGCTCCCCGCTCGCCGACGGGCCGGGGTACTCGGGCAGGCCGGTCGCGGCGCCGGGCGTGCGGTCGCCGGCGGCCGAGCAGACGATCGCGCAGTGGTCGCCGGGCCTGTCGGAGGCCGCCCCGGGGCCCGAAGTCCGGTCGTCGGCCCCGCCCTTCGCCCCGCCCTTCGCCCCGCCTTGCGCCCGGTCGTCGGCCGTCGGCGCGGCGCCGGACGAGCCGGACGCACCCGGCGAGGCCGTGGCGGACGCCGACGGGTCGGCCTTCGGCGCCGGCGTGTGCGACGAGGACGAGCAGCCGCTCACCCACACCGCGGCCAGCACGACCGCCCCCGACACCACGACGGCCCGTATCGTCGCCATCCGCCCGACTCCCCCCACGCGTCCACGGGCGCCCCTCGGCGCGCCGACCCCGGCCGCGATCATAGCCACCGCCGCGACCGCCATCCGCGCCGGTCCGCGCCGGTCCTCGCCGGTTCGCGCCCGTCCTCGCCGGACCGCGCCCGTCCTCGCCGGTCCTCGCCGGTCCTCGCCGGACCGGGCGGCCGGACCGCACGGCTCGCGCGGGGCACGCGCGAAGACGATCCGGACCGGTGCCGGGGAACGGCCGCGGGGCCGCCCGCAGGACGCTGCCTCCGGACGGCCCCGGGCCCACGGGCCCCGGACGCGCGGAACCCGTACCGCCGTCGCGGCCTACGGCGCCTTGTTGTACACGGCGACGTAGTCGATGGTCATCTGCCCGCCGGACACCGTCGCGTCGTTGGGGCCGCCGCCGAAGGCGTCGGGGAAGCCGCCGCCCATCGCCAGGTCGTAGATGATGAAGAACGGGTGGTCGACCGCGTCGGCCCAGGTGCCGGCGTCCACCTGGGTGGCGTTGACGGTGAAGTAGTTCTGCCCGTCGAGGTACCAGCGGATCTGCTCGGGCGAGACCGAGCGGTCGATCTGCACGGCGTAGGTGTGGTAGCCGGTCTGGCAGCCGGAGCAGGCGTGCTCGCCCGAGCCGATGCCGGTCGACTCGTTGCACGGGCCGCCCGGGTTGGTGCCGCAGTGCAGCGTCCCGAAGACCGAGCTGCGCGCGTTGACGTCCTCCAGGATGTCCACCTCGCCGGAGGTCGGCCAGGTGGTGCCGGTGCGCAGCGTCGAGCCGAGCATCCAGAACGCCGGCCAGTAGCCCGCGCCGTCGGCGGTGGTCAGGTCCGGCTGCTGGATCGAGGACTGCATCATCACCACGCCGCCGGGGGGCGCGCCGAAGTCCGCCGACTGCGTCTCGACGCGGCCCGAGGTCCAGCCCGAGCGCGGGTCGGAGCCGTCGTGCAGCGCCTTGAGCACCAGGTGGCCCTGGCCGTCCTCGTAGACGTTGGACGTGCTGTCGGTCATGGTCTCGATCTCACCGGTGCCGAAGCTGCTGCCGGGACCGGTGTCGTACTTCCACGTCGAGGTCGGGAGGCCGGTGCCGGCCGCGCCGTCGAAGTCGTCGCTCCAGGTGGTGGTGAAGCCGCAGGCGGTCCCGGCACGTCGTTCGGCGCGGCGGCGCTCGCCGCGTGCGCCGCGGTCACGGCGCGCGTGGCCGGCGCGTGCGCGGCCCGCGGCGTCTGCCTGGCCTGCCCGGTGGTGGCCGCGCCGGCGGTGCCCGCGACGGCCAGGCCGGCCAGGCCCAGCGCCCCGACGGCCAGCGCGGCGAGCACGGTCCGGGTGCGGGCGCGCCGCGCGCGGCGCGCGGCGCGGGCCGACAGCGGCGGGTCGTGGGGCGCTGCCTCCCGCAGTGGTGTGTGTCCGCTGGACAATGCGATCTCCTGTCCCGAAGAGAGGTGTGTGGGGGGGTGCCGTTCCTCGAACACGCGGCCTCGCCTGGGGCCGTGCGCGGCTCGCGCTCACTGAGAGCGCTCTCTTCGCTTCGGAAGCTGTCTACCGACCCCTCCGGAAGAGCGTCAAGGAATCGGACAGGAGCCTCACGCGTCCCACACATCCCCCACGAATCACCGCCGCGCCGGTCCCGCCGGGCCCCTCCGACCGGCGGGGCCCGGCGGGACCGGCGGGCCGTCAGATACGGGGCCGGTGGCCGCGCTCCTGACGCGGCGCGGTCTGCTTGTCCGGCACCTTGGGCAGCGGCAGGCGCGCCGCCTCGTACTGCGCGAGGCTGTAGCGGGCGCCGGTCTGCGGCAGCTGCGGCGCGGGGCGGCGCGGCGCGGACATCCGCAGCGCCGAGGTCAGGTCGCCGGTGACGCGACGGCGCCACTGGCTGATGTTGGGCTCGGCGACGCCGGTGACCCGCTCCAGGAACCGCAGCACCGACGTGTGGTCGAACGTCTCGGACGCGACCCAGCCGCCCACCGTCCAGGGCGAGACGATGACGCACGGCACCCGGAAGCCGAGCCCCACCGGCAGGTTGCCGCCCGCCACCCCGGTCGGCGACGTCCCGGCGACGAACTCGCCCGCCGTCCCGGCCGGCGGGGTCGGCGGCACCACGTGGTCGAACAGCCCGTCGTTCTCGTCGTAGTTGAGGATGAAGACGGTCTTCGCCCAGGTCTCGGGGTTGGCCGCGACCGCGTCGATCTTCCCGGCCAGCCAGTCGGCGCCGGCGGCTGGCATGCGCGCCGGGTGCTCGTCGTACAGCGACGGCGGCAGCAGCCAACTGACCTTCGGCAGCGTGCCGTTCATCGCGTCGTACTCGAACTGCCCGAACGCGCTCTCGGCGATGGCCTTGTCGTACAGCGGGTCGCCGGGCTTCGCCGCCTGGTACTGCTTCATGTTGGCGATCGGGGCCAGGCCGGTTGGGCCGCCGCCGGGGCCCGAGGACGGCTCGTGGTAGATCCGCCAGCTCACCCCGGCGGCCTCCAGACGCTCGGGGTAGGTGGTCCAGGAGTACGTCCCCTTGGCGGCGTTGTTGTCCAGCGCGGGACCGCCGGCCAGGCCGTCAGGGTCGATGGTGCCGGTCATGTGCATGTAGCGGTTGGGGTGGGTGGGGCCCATCACCGAGCAGTGGTAGGCGTCGCACACCGTGAACGCGTCGGCCAGCGCGTAGTGGAACGGTATGTCGTCGCGGGTCAGATAGCCCATCGTGTACGGGCCCTTGGCGTCGCCGTCCGCGCCGCGGTGCGCCGGCAGCCAGTTGTCCATCGCGCCGCCGTTCCACGCGTTGTGCTGGGCCCGCCAGGCGTGGCTGAGCGAGGGCACGGCCATCGCCGCGGTGGTGCGCGAGTCCATGTGGTAGGGCAGCAGGTAGCCGTCCGGGTTGAGGCTGTCGGGCTGGTAGTAGACCGGGCGCCCGTTCGGCAACCGGGCCGCCCGGGGGTCCTCGAAGCCGCGCACGCCCGACAGGGTGCCGAAGTAGTGGTCGAAGCTGCGGTTCTCCTGCATCAGGATCACCACGTGCTCGATGTCGGACAGCCGCCCGCCCGATCGCGGCTCGGCCGCCGCCGCGCGGCTGAGGTTGGGCGGCAGCACCGACGCGGCGGCCGCCACGCCGCCGACCGCCGCGGCGGCGCCCAACAGCCGCCGCCGGGTGGGGCCGTCGGGCCGGCTGTCGTCCTGAGTGGCCTCGGACATCCGTGTTCCTTTCGCGGGCGCGCGCCCGGACCGGGCGCACGGGGGAAGAAGGCAGAGCAAGGTTGCTCGCCCTCCGGCACGCCGCGGTGACCACCGCATGGCCACCACAAGAAGACCCGTGGCCGTACGCCCCACCCGCGCCGGGGGACCGCGGTGTGCCCGCGGGGGCGACGGGTCGTGTAGTAGTTGAGGCGGTGATCCGTACCGCGGCCCGGCGTGCTGCGGACACGCCCTGAGCCTTTGCGGAAGGAGTGTGGGACCGATGAGCGCGCCGCCGCTGCCGGGGGTGCTGGGCGATCTCGCGCCAGTGCTGAACCACTGGGGGTACTGGGCGGTCGGCGGGCTGCTGTTCGTCGAGGACTTCGGGGTGCCCGCCCCCGGCGAGACGATCCTGATCGCCGCGGCGCTCTACGCCGGCGCGGGACAGCTCAACATCGCCGCCGTCATCGTCATCGGCATCGCCGCCGCGATACTGGGCGACAACGTCGGCTATCTGATCGGCCGCACCGGCGGCCACTCCCTGGTGCTGCGCTACGGCAAGTACGTCCTGCTCACACCGGAGCGCTTCGAGAAGGCGGAGCGGTTCTTCACCCGGCACGGCGGCAAGGTCGTCACGATCGCCCGCTTCGTGGAGGGACTGCGCCAGGCCAACGGCATCATCGCCGGCACCACCAAGATGCCCTGGCGCCGCTTCCTGGTCTTCAACGCCCTCGGCGCGGCCCTGTGGGTCGGCGTCTGGGCCGGCCTCGGCTACGCGGCGGGCGACCACATCACCACGATCTACCGCGAGGTGAACCGGTACTCGCTGTACGTCCTGGCGGCGCTCGGCGCGGTGGTGGCCGCCCTGATCGCGCGCGCCGTGGTGCGCCGGCGCCGCGCCGCGCCTACTTCAACACCCCCCGATCCCCGGTGAGGTAACCCGCCTGGAAGCGGCTCTTCGCGCCGAGCTGCTCGAAGATCTCGGCGACGTGCTTGCGGCAGGTGCGCAGCGACATGCCGAGCCGCCGCGCGATGGTCTCGTCGCGGGCCCCCTCGCCGAGCAGCCGCAGGATGTTCTGGTGCAGCTCGCCCAGCGCGAGCGTGTCCAGCCGGTTGCCGAACGGCGTGGCCAGGTCCCACGCCCGGTCGAACGCGCCGCACAGGAAGGCCAGCGTCGAGGCGTCGCGGACCACCGCCGCGCCCCCGGGCATCGAGTGGTGCGGGATGAACGCCGCCGACCGGTCGAACGCGATGAGTCGGCCGAACAGCTCCGGGCAGGTGCGCACCTCCGCGCCGGCCGCGGTGACCTTCTCGACGTAGTCCCGGGTGGGCGCGTGGTAGCGCGCCGAGTGCTGGTAGAGCGTGCGCATCCGCACCCCGCGGCCGAGCAGCGCCAGATCGCGGGCCAGCGCCTGCTCCAGCTGCTCCGGCGGCCGTCCGCCGCCCGGCTGGCAGGTGACCATCTCCTCCTTGCACGCCAGGCTCGCCTCGTCGACGAGGGAGAGCACCGCGGAGAGCGTTCCGAAGACTTCCACCGAATTCTGGGTGCAGCCGGCGTCGGCCAGCACGGAATAGACCCCGAAAAGCTCGTCTAATCGCTTCCGCGAATCATCGAGATCCGCCACCGTCTGGCGCAGCCGTGATTCGGCCGCGGCCAGCCGCGAGGCCGCGATCTGCGGATTGAGCACCCGCCACGCCGTCTGCCGAGGAGCCCCTTCGCCACCCGTGCTGACCTGCTGGCTCTCCATGAGCTGCGCCACCGTCAGCTCGTCGAGCGCGCGCTGCGCCGCGGCCTGGGACATGCCCAGGACATCCGCCGTTTCTGCCACTGAAACAAACGGACGGGAGACCGCCCACTTGTAGATGCTCAGGTGTGTCGCGGTGAGCTTCCACGGGGTCTCCGGATCGCCGACGGCGCGTAGTTCGTCCACTTTAATCCCCCTCGCAGCTTGCTGTCTGCAGCATGATGACGCCTGGTCGTGGTTGAAAACAAGTCGGCCCCGAGGGCAAGATTTGCGGCGAGGCTGAATTCGGCGCGCCGCGCCGATGCGGCCGAAATCCGACTCGAATCTGTTAATGGGGGATGAAAAGCATGCCGTCGGTGCGACGACGCGTTCTCGGGCAGGGCCGTTCGCCTTCTTCCGCCGCTGCGGGAAACACTCCGCGAACGCTGCTCCTCGCGTGTCTCCACGGGTGTCTGACCTGCGCGGGAGACGCTGGAGTCGCCGCCCCGGCCGGCCCGGGGGACGACGACAGCGGCTGGGGCTGACTCCTCGGGGCGGCTCTTCGCCGCCCCGCCTTTCACCTCGTCGAGTCGAAAGGTAAGACCGTGGTCGCCAAAGAACTCGAGGACATCGACACCGAATCAGCAGCGGCGGTGCAGTCAATTACCGGCATGCTGGCGGAGCAGGTCGCGAACCGCCCGGACGACACCGCCGCGGTGCACCGGGACACCGTCTTGACCTACCGTGAACTGGACGCGCGCAGCGCCGCGCTGGCCGGGCTGGTCGCGGCCGGCGCCGGACCCGACACCTGCGTCGGTGTATACGCCGAACCGTCGCTCGACCTCATGACCGGCGTGTGGGGCGTGCTGCGCTCCGGCGCCGCCTACCTCCCGCTGTCGCCCGACTATCCCGACGAGCGGCTGCGCTACATGCTGGAGGACTCGCGGACCGCGGTCGTGGTGGCCCAGCCGCACCTGCGGGACCGGCTGGAGCGGCTGGCCCCGGCCGGCACCACCGTCGTGACGGCCGCCGACGCGCAGGCGCACGCGGCCCGCCGTCCGGACCGGCCGGACCTCGCCCGGCCGCGCCCGCGCCACCTGGCCTACGTCATCTACACCTCCGGCAGCACCGGGCGGCCCAAGGGCGTGATGATCGAGCACCGCAGCATCGCCGCCCAGATGCGCTGGCTGCGCGCGACGCACGGCCTCGACCACCGCCGCCGGGTGCTGCAGAAGACCCCGATCAGCTTCGACGCCGCCCAGTGGGAGCTGCTCGCCCCCGCCTGCGGCGCCACCGCGGTGATGGGCGAGGCCGGCCTGTACCGCGACCCGGACCGGATCGCCGAGCACGTGCGACGGCACCGGATCACCACCCTGCAGTGCGTGCCGACCCTGCTGCGCGCGCTGCTGGACGTGGAGGAGCGCGAGCAGTTCGCCTCGCTGACCCAGGTGTTCAGCGGCGGCGAGGCACTCTCCCGCGAACTGGCGCTCGCCTGCGTGCGGGCGCTGCCGCATGCCGAGCTGGTCAACCTCTACGGGCCGACCGAGTGCACCATCAACTCCTCGTCGTACACCGTCGATCCGGCCGCGCTGCACGAGGGGCCGCAGGCGGTGTCCATCGGCACGCCGGCCGCCGACACCGAGTACCTGATCCTCGACGACCGCCGGACGCCGGTCGCCGTCGGCGAGATCGGCGAGCTGTACATCGGCGGCGTCCAGCTCACCCGCGGCTATCTGCACCGGCCCGACCTGACCGCCGAGCGCTTCCTGCACAGCCCGTACGCCGCCCAGGGCCGCGGCGGCTGGCTCTACCGCACCGGCGACCTCGCGTACTGGAACACCGACGGCACCGTGCAGTGCGTGGGACGCGCCGACAACCAGGTCAAACTGCGCGGCTACCGCGTGGAGCTGGACGAGATCCGGCTGCGCATCGAGTCGCACGACTGGGTCCGCAAGGCCGCGGTCGTGCTCGGCGCCGACCCGGCCACCGGCTTCGAGAACCTGCTGTCCTACGTCGAACTCGACCCGCAGCGCGCGGCGTTGATGGACCAGGGCAACCACGGCGCGCACCACCAGAGCAAGGCGGGCAAGCTCCAGGTCAAGGCGCAGCTGTCGGGCCGCGGACTGCGCCGCCCCGAGGAGCTGCGCGGCAGACCGGCGCAGCCGCTGCCCGGCCGCGAACCGACCGCCCGCCAGCGCGCGCTGGTCTTCGGCCGCAAGACCTACCGCTTCTTCGAGGGCGGCGAACTGACCGCCGACGACATCCTGCGGGTGCTCGCACGCAGGGCGCCGGGCGCGCCGCCGCGCCGCCCGCAGGACCTCGGCGCGGCCGAATGGGGCCGCATCCTGCGCTACTTCGGCCAGTACCTGAGCCCCGAGCGGCTGCTGCCCAAGTACGGCTACGCCTCGCCCGGCTCGCTCTACGCCACCCAACTGCACCTGGAGACCGCGGGAGTGCCCGCCCTGCAGCCCGGCTGGTCGTACTACCACCCGGTGGACCACCGGCTGGTGCGGATCTCACCGCCCCGACCGGACGACGAGGCCGGCGTGCGGCTGCACTTCGTCGGCCGCCGCGAAGCCATCGAGCCGATCTACCGCAACAACATCCAGGAGGTGCTGGAGATCGAGACCGGGCACATGCTCGGCCTGTTCGACGAGGTGCTGCCCGGCCACGGGCTGCGCGCGGTCCCCGACCGCCTCGACCCGGCGGCCCGCGAGCGGCTCGCCGTCGCCGAGAAGGACTTCTACCTCGGCTCGTTCCGGGTGCTCCCGCTCGACGCCGCGCCCTTGGACGCCTCGCTCGACGTGCCGCTGGACCTCTACGTGCAGGCCCACCCCGGGCGGGTCCCCGACCTGCCCGCCGGCCAGTACGCCTACCAGGACGGCGAGTTGCGCCCGCTGTCCGCCGAACTCGTGCTCAGACGCGACGTCATCGCGATCAACCAGGAGGTCTACGACCGGGCCCGCATCGGCGTCACGGTCGTCGCCCCGAGCGGCCCGCGCTGGCTGCGGTACGTCGCGCTCGGCCGGGAGCTGCAGCGCCTGCAGCTGAACGACCTCGGCATCGGCTTCATGTCCTCCGGCTACAGCTCGAAGAGCGGCAACCCGCTGCCCTCCGCCCGGCGCATCGACGCGATCCTGTCCCCGCTCGGACGGCCCACAGGACCCTCGTACTTCTTCGTCGGCGGCCCGGTCAGCCAGGAGCAGCGGCGCAGCGAGGGCATGAAGGAGGACCTGGTCCACATGCGCGGACCGGCCGAGATGATCAAGGACGACCTGGCGGCGTTCCTGCCCGACTACATGGTCCCCAACCGCGTCACCATCCTCGACGCGCTGCCGCTCACCGCCAACGGCAAGATCGACACACAGGCGCTGGCCCGCGTCGACACCGGTGCGGCGCGGCCCGCCGACCGGCCGTTCACCGCGCCGCGCAGCCCCGCGGAGGAGCAGGTGGCGGCCGTGTGGACCCGGCTGCTGCACCGCGAACAGCCGTCGGTGCTCGACGACTTCTTCGAGTCGGGCGGCAACTCGCTGGTCGCGGTGGGCATCGTCAACCGGCTCAACAAGGAGTTCGGCGTCTCGCTGCCGCTGCAGATCGTCTTCGATGCGCCGACCATCGAGAAGCTGGCGCTGGCCCTGGACGCGGAGCGCGCCGCGGCCGGCGGCCACGGACGCTCCCGGCTGGTGCCGCTGCGCGCCCCGGCCCGGCCCGGCGCCGGGCGGCCGGTCTTCTGCTGGCCCGGGCTCGGCGGCTACACCATGAACCTGCGCCCGCTGGCCGGCGAACTCGACGACGACCGGCCCTTCTACGGCGTGCAGGCCCACGGGGTCAACGACGGCGAGACGCCCTATCCGACGATCCGCGCCATGGCCGCCGCCGACGCCGAGCTGATCCGCGGCATCCAGCCCGAGGGCCCGTACACCCTGTGGGGCTACTCCTTCGGCGCCCGCGTCGCCTTCGAGACCGCCTACCAACTGGAGTCCGCCGGGGAGCGGGTGGACCACCTGCACCTGATCGCCCCCGGCTCGCCCCGGCTGCGCCCCCGCCCCGCACCGCGCGCAGCGGGCCGGACCGCGGAACCGGGCGGCAGCGCGGGGGACGGCGACGGCCGCGACGACGAGGCGTTCCTGACCATCCTCTACTCGGTGTTCGCCGGCGCGATCAGCGGTCCCGAACTCGACGAGTGCCTGAAAGCGGCGGCCGAGAGCCCGGACGGCTTCGCCGACTTCATCACCGACCGCTACCCCCACCTCGGCCACGACCTGGTCCGGCGGGTGATCGGCATCGTCCGCCTGACCTACAGCTTCACCTACACCTTCGGCGAGCTGCTGGAACGCAGGATCGCCGCGCCGGTGACCGTCTTCAAGGCCCGCGGCGACGACTACTCCTTCATCGACGGCGCCACCGGCTGGTCCGAGCGCCCGCCGGTGACCGTCACCCTCGACGCCGACCACTACGGCCTGCTGCGCGACCCCGGCGTCCGCGAACTGGCCGCCGCGATACGGCGGTTGCGCGACCACTGACCGCACCCCGGGGCCTCGCCGGCGACCGACGCACACTCACGAAAGGGGCCGCGCCCGTGCCGCACGTCCACATCAGCCACTTCCCCAAGGAACTGGACCAGGAGGGCAGGGACGCCCTGGCCGCCGACCTGACCCAGGCGCTCGTACGGGCCTTCGGGGTCGACGAGGGCGCGGTGTCCGTCGCCCTGGAACCCGTCGACGCCTCCGACTGGCAGCAGCGCGTCTACCGTCCCCAGATCCTCGACCGCGCCGACCTGCTCATCAAGACCCCCGCCTACTGACCCGCACTCCCGCCTACTGACCCGCACTCCCGCCCACTGACCGTCCGCACCCCGCCCACTGACCGCCCGCACCACCCGCACCGACCGCTCACCGGAGGGCGCCCCCGTGAAGAACGCGACCGTCGCACGTTTCCTGCTCCAGGCCACCTTGTGGGGCAGCAGCTTCACCTTCATCAAGGAGTCGCTGAAGGGCCTGACACCCGGCCAGCTGGTGCTCGCCCGGCTGCTGCTGGGCACCGCCGTCCTGCTGGCGATCGCGGCCCTGCGCCGGGTCCCGCTGCCCCGCGGCGCCGCGGTCTGGGGCCATGTCGCGCTGGCCGCGGTCTTCGGCAACGTGGTGCCGTTCCTGCTGCTCTCCTACGGCGAGCGCAGCACCGGCGCGGGCCTGGCCGGGGTGCTCGTCGGCGGCACGCCGCTGCTCACCCTGGGCATCGCCACCGCCGTGCTGCCCGCCGAGCGCCCCACCCTGCGCAAGACGCTGGGCCTGCTGGTCGGCTTCGCCGGCACCGTCGTGGTGATCGGCCCGTGGTCCAGCGCCGCGGGCTCGGTCGGCGCCCGGGTGGCCTGCTTCGGCGCCGCCCTCAGCTACGCCACCGGCTACGTCTACGTCCGCAAGTTCCTGACCCCGCGCGCGCTGGCCCCGCTGGCCGCCGCCGCCTCCCAGCTGCTGGCCGCCGCGGTGCTCCAGGCCGTCGCGCTGCCCTTCATGTCCTGGCACACCGTCCACCTCACCGGCCGCGTCACCGGCAGCATCCTCTTCCTCGGCCTGTTCAGCACCGGCCTGGCCTACGTGCTGTACTTCCGGCTGATCGGCGACGTCGGCGCGACGAACGCCTCCGCGGTCAACTACGTCGTGCCGGTCGCCGCGGTGATCATCGGCGCCGCGGCGCTCGGCGAGTCGGTCTCCTGGAACCTGCTGGTCGGCGGCGTCATCGTGCTGCTCGGCATGGGGTACGCGGAGAACCGGCTCGGGCAGCTGCGGCGCGCCCCCGCGCCGCAGCCGGCGCCCGCGCCCGTCCCGGTCCCGGCCCCCGCACCGGCCGCCGACAAGAGCCGGTGACCCGGTGACCCCCACCCGGTGGCTGCGCGCCGCCGCGGCGGACCTGGACGCCATCCGCGGCCGGGACCCCTCCGTGCACAGCCGAGGCGAGGCGCTGCTGCACCCGGCGCTGCCCGCGCTCTGGGGCTACCGGGCGGCCCACCGGCTGCACACCGCCGGACTGCGCCGCACCGCCCGGCTGCTGTCCAACGCCGCCCGGGTGCTCTCCGGCGGCGTCGAGATCCACCCCGGAGCGACGATCGGCCGCCGCTTCTTCGTCGACCACGGCAGCGGCGTCGTGATCGGCGAGACCGCGGTGATCGGCGACGACGTCACGCTCTTCCACCAGGTCACGCTCGGCTCCACCGGCTGGTGGAACGACCGGGCCAGGCCGGCCGGCGCCCGCCGCCACCCCGCGGTCGGCGACCGGGTGGTGATCGGCGCGGGCGCCACGCTGCTCGGCCCGATCACCGTCGGCGCGGACGCCGTGATCGGCGCGCAGGCACTGGTCATCCACGACGTGCCCGAACGCGCCCGGGTGCTGGCGCCCGTCGCCGGCGCCGCCGCCGGCCGGACGTCCGCGGGACGCCGCCCGGTACGCCGCCTGCGGGCCGTGGACGGCGCCGCCCCCGCCGACGGCCCGGCCGCCCGCGCGGACGGTTCCGCCGACAGCGCCGACAGCGCCGACGGCCGCGCCCGGGCCTCGACCGCCCGCGCCTTCCCCATCTGGTGACCCGCGGCCGCCGGCCGCCGAATCGGAGGACCGCACCGTGACCACCACGACTCCCGCACCGACTCCCGCACCGACTCCCGCACCGGCGCCGGGACCCGCGCCGCAGACCGTCGCCGCGTCCGACCCCGCCGCGCCGCCCGCACCCAGCGGCCGGCGGCCCGCCGCATCGCTCGAAGAACTGATCGGCGGCACCCCGCTGGTACGGATCGACGCCGGTACGGACGGCGTCACCGTCTACGACAAGCTGGAGAGCGCCAACCCGCTGTCCAGCGTCAAGGACCGCACCGGGCTGTACATGATCGAGGCCGCCGAGCGGCGCGGACTGCTCACCCGCGGCCACGGCACCGTGGTCGAGGCGTCCTCGGGCAACACCGGGATCTCGCTGGCCGCGCTCAGCGCCGCCCGCGGCTACTCCTGCGTGATCGTCCTCCCGGACAGCGCCACCAACGAACGGGTGCAGCTGCTGCGCGCGTTCGGCGCCGAGGTCGTGCTCACCCCCGCCGAGGAGGGCTACACCGCGGCCATCGAGAAGGCCGAGGAGATCCACCGGGCCAGGCCCGGCTCCTGGTTCGCCCGGCAGCACGAGAACGACGACAACGTGGCCGCCCACTACGCCACCACCGGACCGGAGATCTGGGCGGACACCGGGGGCAGGGTCGACGTGCTGGTGGCGGGCGTCGGCACCGGCGGCACCCTCAGCGGCACCGCCCGCTTCCTGAAGGAGCGCAACCCGGACCTGAAGGTCGTCGCGGTCGAGCCCGAGCGCTCGCCGGTGCTCAGCCAGGGCTGGGGCGGGCTGCACCGGATACCCGGCCTGAACGGCGGCTTCGTCGCCGACACCACGGACACCTCGCTCATCGACGACGTGCTCGCCGTCTCCGACGAGGACGCCTTCGCCGCCGCGCGGCTGCTCGCCCGGACCGCCGGACTGCTGGTCGGGGTCTCCTCGGGGGCCGCCGCCCACGCCTGCCGGGTGCTCGCCGCCCGGCCCGAACACCGCGGCGCCACGCTCGTCACCGTCTTCCCCGACACCGGCGAGCGCTATCTGTCCTGGCTCCAGGCCGCCGCCGACAGCGAGGAGGACGCCGCGGCACCGCACTGACCCCCGACACATCCGACCGGCCCGGCAGGTCCGCCGGCCCGGCGGGTCCGACAGCCCCGATCCGCCCGACCGAACTGGCGCACGCACCACCGCACGCACCCACATCGACCAGCGAGGAGTACGTCCGATGACCCAGCTACCCCGCATCGTCCTGCCCGGTGACGGCGAGTCCGTGCAGATCGGCACCACCACGCACACCACGTTCAAGGCCGTCGGCGGCGAGACCGACAACCGCCTCGGGCTGTTCGAGCACCGCATGGACCCTGGCGCGCCAGGAGCCTCGCCGCACATACACAAGGAGCAACTCGAGGCCTTCTACGTGCTCGACGGCGTGGTCGAACTCCACCTGGACGGCCGCAGCTTCCCCGCCCCGCGCGGCACCTTCGTCAACGTCCCGGAGAGCATGTCGCACGGCTTCCGCAACCCGTACCAGGACCAGGCGACGATGCTCATCGTCTTCACCCCGGCCAAGGACCGCGAGGAGTATTTCAGGGGCCTGGCCGAGCTGTACGCGGACGGCAACCGGCCGACCGAGGACGAGCTGCTGGACCTGATGCAGCGCTACGACCAGTACGAGCTGGCGCTGGACGGCACGGTTCCCGGCTGGGGCCGCCACTGACCGGGCCCGCGGCCCCGCCGGCGGCCGCACCCCACCGCACGCCGCGGCAGGCAGCGCCGCGGCGTGCGGTGGGCGGCGCGCTCCTCGCGGCGTTCGGCGGCTTCGCGAGCTTCAACCTGCTGCTGTCCGCGGCGCCGATGTACGCGGCGCGCGGAGGCGGCGGACCGGTCGCGGCCGGCGCGGTCACCGGCGCCCTCACCGCCGCGACGGTGGCCGTGCAGCCGCTGACGCCCCGGCTGCTCGCGCGGGCCGGCGAGCGGGTGTCGCTGCAGGCCGCCGGACTGCTGCTCGGGCTGCCGTGCCTGGCCGCGCTGCCGGCCGCCGCCTCGGCCCCGGCCGCGGTCGCCGCGCTGGCCGCGCTGCGCGGGCTCGGCTTCGGCGTCTTCGTCGTCGCCGGCGTGGCGCTCACCGCGCGCCTGTTCCCGCCGGACCGCCGGGGCCGCGCGATCGGCGTGTACGGCGCGGTGAGCGGCGCCGCCGGCATCCTCGGCACCCCGCTCGGCCTCACCCTGGCGCACCACGGCGCCTACCGGGCCGACTTCCTCCTGGCCGCGGCGGCGGCAGCCCTCGTCCCCCTCGCGGTCCTCGCCCTCCCGGGCCGCCCCGCGCGGCCTGCCGCGGCGACCGCCGGCGTCCCCGGGCCGCAGCGGCGGTCCGGGCCCGGGCACGCTCCCGCGTCCGCGCGAACCCCCGCGCGTGCGCGTGCCCCGCGGTTGCGGGCGCGACTCGGGCCGCTGGCCGGGCCGTTGTGGGTGGAGGCGGCGTCGACGACCGCGTACGGGGTGCTGTTCACCTTTCTGCCGCTCACCGCGGACGCCGCGCCGGCGGCGCTGCTGGCGGCCCAAGCGGCATCGGTGGGCGCGCGGCTGGGGTCGGGGCGGCTCGCCGACCGGATCGGCCCCGCGGCGCTGCTGACCCCGGCCGCCGCGGTGGCCGCGCTCGGCGCCTGCGCGGGCGCGGCGCCGCACCGCGCGGTCCCGGTCACGGCGGGCGCCGCGCTGTTCGGCGCGGGATTCGGCGCGGTGCAGAACGCGTCGCTGCTCCTGGTGATGCGCCGCGCCGGGGAGACCGCGGCCGGCCTGCGCCTGGCCGGCGTCTCCTGGAACCTCGCCTTCGACGCCGGCACCGGCCTCGGCGCCCTCGGCGGCGGCCCGCTGCTCGCCGCCGGCGGCCCGGCCGCGCTCTTCCCGGCCACCGGCGCGCTGCTGGCCGTCTCCCTGGCCGCGCTGCTCCCCGGCCGCCCCGCTCCCGGGACGCCCCGAACACCGCAGCCGCCCTGAACCGCCGCGGACGACAGCCGCGCCGGCCGCCCGCGGCGCGCATGCGCCGCCCGGGCCGCGCGCCGCGCGCGGCCCGCCCGACCTCCGGTGAGAACCTGGACCCGCCCCCGACCGTGGAGACCCGATGAGCGACGACCGCGCCCCGGCCCGGCAGCCCGCCCACGAGCAGCACCCGTATCCCGCCGAGCACGGCGTGCCGCACGGCGCGCTGCCTGACGCACGGCGGGACGCGGAGCACGAACCGGGCCCCGGCCACGCCCCCTTCGCCCTCGTGGACGTCTTCGGCGCCGAGCCCCTCACCGGCAATCCGCTGGCCGTGGTCGACCTGACGGAGTACGCGCGGTGCGGCGGCGCGGACGTGGACGAGCGGTGGCTGCGCCGCGTCGCCCGCGAGATGAACCAGTCGGAGACCACGTTCGTCCTGCCCGGCACCCACGGCGCGGTACGCGACCTGCGCTCGTTCACCGCGGGCGGCGTGGAGGTCACCGGCGCGGGGCACAACGCGCTCGGCGCCTGGTGGTGGCTGCTGCACACCGGGCGCGTCAGGCCCGCGCCGGCCCCGGACGGCCGAGCCGCGCCCCTGGTCCAGCGCATCGGCGGTCGCAACCTCGATGTCTTCGTGGAGGACGGACACGGCCCGCACGGCGGGGAGTTGACGATGCGTCAGGCACCGGCCCGGCCCGGCGCGTCGGTCGACGCGCCGGAGCGGCTCGCCGAACTGGCCGCCGCGGTCGGCCTGGCGCCCGGCGACATCGCCGCCGCGCCCGCGCCCCGCACCGTCGACACCGGTGCCGCCCATCTGATGGTGCTGTTGCGCGAGCGGGCCGCGCTGGGGCGGGCCGTGCCGGACAAGCGCCGGCTGACCGCCGCGGCCGACGCCGTCGGCGCGCAGGGGGTCTACCTCGCCTGGCCGGACGACACGCCGGCCGCCCGGCCCGGCAGGACCGTGCGCGCCCGCTTCTTCAACCCCGGCGTCGGCCTGGACGAGGACCCCGCGACCGGCAGCGCGGCCGGCCCGCTCGCCGCGTATCTGAGCGCCGCCGGCCTGCTCGCGCCGGGGGAGGAGCTGACGGTCGTCCAGGGCGAGGCGATGGGCAGGCCCAGCACCCTGCGCGTCGCCGTCGACGCCGAGGGGGCGCCCCGCGTCACCGGCGGCGGCAGCCTCACGGTCGAGGGCCGGCTCTCCCTGGCCTCGCTGCGCGCCGACCGTCGCTGACGGCCGGCCCGCGGTCCCCGCCCCCCCCGCGTCGCCCGGCCGGGCGCACCGGCGCCCCGGCCGGGCGCGGGACCTCACCGGTCAGCTCGGGTACGGAACCGCCGCGCGGGCGGCGGACAGCGCGGCGGTCCACCAGACGAGGTGGTCCAGCATGACCTTGGCCCGCCCGGGCGCCTCCGGGTCCAGCGGCCGGCCGTCCTGCCAGGCGGTGAAGTAGTTCGGGAACGCCAGGCTGTCGCGCATGGTCACCGCGTGCAGTTCGGTGAGCACGTTCTCCAGGTGCAGGGCCGCGTGCAGGCCGCCCGACGCGCCGCCGTAGGTGACCAGCGCGACCGGCTTGGCCGTCCACTGGGTGAAGTGCCAGTCCACCGCGGCCTTCAGGGACGCCGGATAGCTGTGGTTGTACTCGGGCGCCACCAGGACGAACGCCTCGGCGCGCGTCAACTGCCGGGTCAGGGGCGCCATCGCGGCCGGGCGCGGATAGGCGTCGCCCGCGTACTTCGGGGACTCGGCGGGCAGCGACAGCGGGATCTCGACGTCGGTGAGGTCGACGACCTCCACGGCGAACCCGCCGTGCGCGCGGGCCTGTTCTGCCACCCAGGCGGCGACGACGTCCCCGAACCTGCCCTCGCGGACGCTGCCGACCACGACGGCCAATGTGTGCTTGTCAGTCATGCCACCACCGTCCGCCGCCGTCCCCGCCGCGGACCAGACCGGGTCCAGGCTGGCCCCCGCGGGGCCAGGCTGCGCGCCGCTCACCGGCCTAGACTCGCCGTATGGGCACGCCACTGGGCGACTTCGTCCGCGCCAAGCGCGACAGCATCCGACCCGAGTCGTTCGGCATCCCCGAGCGGGGCCGGCGGCGCTCGCCGGGGCTGCGCCGCACCGACCTGGCCGCGCGGGCCGGCATCAGCGTCGAGTACCTGACCCGCATCGAGCAGGGCCGGGACCGCAACCCCTCGCCGGCCGTGGTCAACGCCCTCGCCGACGGACTGAGCCTGGACGCCGGCGAGCGCGACCACCTGCGCTACCTCGCCAAGATCAGCAACGGCTCCTGTGTGACGGGCCGGCTGCCGGAGCCGCCGGGCCGTGAGGTGCGGCCCACCGTGCTGGCGACCCTGCGCCTGCTCGAACCCGCCGCGGCGTACGTCACCAACCGGCTCGGCGACGTCCTCGCGCACACCGACGGGCTCGCACGGCTGGCGCGCGGCAGCGGACTCCTGGACGGACCGGCCCCCAACCTCACCCGCTACGCGTTCACCGACGCCCGGGCGCGGACGTTCTTCGCGGACTGGGAACAGGTGGCCGACGAGCTGGCCTTCGACCTGTGGTTCGCGCCGACCGTCGAGAGCTCGCAGTGGCTGAGGGCCCAGCTGGAGCCGCTGGCCGGCGAGGAGTTCACCCGGCGGCTGGAGCGCCGGCTGCCGCCGCCCCGGCTCCCGCTGCGGGTGAACGTCCCCGACCTCCCCGGCGCACCCGAACTGCGCTGGGACCGCGAGCGGTTGGAGCTGCCGGGCGGCGAGGGGCAGGAGCTGGTGGTGCTCCTGCCCGCAGACGAGGCGACCGAGCAGGCCGCCGAGCGCCTGAGCCGGGGGTCCGGCGCGGGCCTGCGCGCCATCGGCTGAGCGCCTCCCGCGACCGCGGCGGCCCCCGGGGCCCCGTCAGCCGGGGGGCGCCGCGCCGCGCCGGGCCTGGCGGCGCGGATCGGGCACCGGCAGCGAGGCGATCAGCCGCCGGGTGTACGCGTCGCGCGGCGCCCCCAGCACGTCCGCCGCGGTCCCCGACTCCACGATCCGGCCGCGGTGCAGCACCGCCACCCGGTCCGCGACCTGCTCGACCACCGCGAGGTCGTGGCTGATGAACAGCGCGGCGAAGCCCTGCTCCCGCTGGAGTTCGGTGAACAGGTCGAGCACCCGAGCCTGCACCGACACGTCCAGCGCCGAGGTGGGTTCGTCGGCGATCACCAGGCGCGGCCGCAGCGCCAGCGCGCGGGCCAGCCCGGCGCGCTGCCGCTCGCCGCCGCTGAGCTCGTGCGGGTAGCGGTCGCCGTGCCCGCGCGGCAGCCGCACCGACTCCAGCAGCGCGTCGACCGCGGCGCGCACCGCGCGGGCGTCGAGGTCCCGGCGGTGCACCGCCAGCGGCTCGCCGACCGAATCGGCCACCGTCAACTGGGGGTTGAAGCTGGTGGCCGGGTCCTGGAAGACGAAGCCGACCTGCCCGGACCTGACCGCCGCCGTGGCCCGCGGTCCGCGGCGGGTGCGCCCGCCCGCGCCCAGCGGCTCGCCGAGCACCTCCAGCACCCCGGCGGTGACCCGGGTCAGCCCCGCGACCGCCCGGCCGATGGTCGTCTTGCCCGAGCCGCTCTCCCCGACCAGGCCCAGCACCTCGCCGGGAGCGATCGCGAACGCGACCCGGTCCACCGCGCGGAAGGCGCGGACCCCGAGCCGCTCGGGGTAGTCCACGACCAGCCCCTCCGCCCTGACCGCCGCGGCCGGACCGGTCGCCGGAGCAGCCGCGGCGTCCGGACCCGTACCGCCGTCCGGTGCGCCGGCCCGGGCGTACGTCCGGCCGCCCGGGCTCTTGCCCGGGTCCTCGCCGCGGTCTCTGCCGCCGGGGCGGGCACCTGACGGGGGCCCGCCGTGTCCGGCCGCCCGGCGCCCGAAGTGCGGCACCGCCGCGAGCAGTTCCCGGGTGTAGGGGTGCGCGGGCTCGGCGAACAGGCGGTGCGCCGGGGCCTGTTCCACGATCCGGCCGCGGCGCATCACCGCCACGCGGTCGGCGAGGTCGGCCACCACGCCCATGTTGTGCGTGATCAGCAGCACCGCGGTGCCGAGGTCCACCCGGCAGCGGTGCAGCAGCGCCAGGATCTCGGCCTGCACCGTGACGTCCAGCGCGGTGGTCGGCTCGTCGGCCACGAGCAGGCCCGCGCCCAGCGCGAGCGCCATGGCGATCACCGCGCGCTGCTTCTGGCCGCCGGACAGCTGGTGCGGGTAGTGGTCCACCCGGCGGTCCGGCTCCGGGATGCCGACCCGGTCCAGCATCTCGACGGCCAGCGCGCGCCGCCCGGCGCGTCCGCCGCCGACGCCGTGTGCGCGCAGCCCCTCGGCGAGCTGCCAGCCGATCGTGAACACCGGGCTCAGCGCGGTCGACGGCTCCTGGAAGACCATCGCGGCCCGCGCGCCGCGCAGCGCCCGCAGTCGCGCCGGGGACGCGGTCAGCACGTCCTCCGCGGGCTCGGCGGCGCCGTCGCCGAGCAGCACCCGGCCGCTGACCGAGGCGGTCGCCGGCAGCAGCCCGAGCACCGACCTCGCGGTCACCGTCTTGCCGCTGCCGCTCTCCCCGACCAGGGCGAGCACCTCGCCGGGCGCGACCGACAGGCCGACCCCGTCGACGGCAGGAGCGCCGCCGCCGGCGTCGAAACGGACCCGCAGGTCCTCGATCCGCAGCAGATCAGCCATGCGCCGCCCCTCCTTCGGTGGACACGTGACCGGGGAGGCTCGCCGATGCGCCGGGAGAGCCGGGCGCCGCCGACGTCCCGAGCGCCCCGGAGACCCCGGAGTCCCCGGACTCGCCGGAGCCGCTCGGTGCGCCGGACCCGCCCGGTGCGCCGGCCCCGCCGGTCGTTCCGGAGGTTTCGGGAGCGCTCCCGCGCCGCCTCCGCGCGCCGCCCCGGCCGCGGAGCCGGGGGTCCGCGAGGTCCGTGAGCCCCTCGCCGAGCAGTGTCGTGCCGAGGACGGTGAGCACGATCGCCAGCCCCGGCGGCAGCGCGGTCCACCAGATGCCCGACGTGACGTCGGCGACCGACCGGTTGAGGTCGTAGCCCCACTCCGCGGCCGAGGTCGGCTCGATGCCGAAGCCGAGGAAGCCGAGCCCGGCCAGCGTGAGGATCGCCTCGGACGCGTTGACGGTGGCGATCAGCGGCAGCGTCCGCACGCAGTTGCGCAGCACGTGGCGGAACATGATCCGCCACGGCCCCGCGCCGATCACCCGGGCCGCCTCGACGAACGCCTCGGACTTCACCCGTGTCACCTCCGCGCGCACCACCCGGAAGTACTGCGGCACGAAGGCGACGGCGACCGAGCACGCCGCGGCGGCCAGACCCCCGACGAGGCTGGACTGCCCGCCGCTGATCACGATCGCCATGACGATCGCCAGCAGCAGCGAGGGGAACGCGTACATCGCGTCGGCGGCCCCCACCAGCAGTCGGTCGAGCACCCCGCCGACGTAGCCGGAGACCAGGCCGAGCACCACGCCGGCGACCGCCGACAGCAGCAGCGCCGCGACGATGATCTCCAGGGCGGTCCTGCTGCCCCACAAGGTGCGCGAGAGCACGTCGTAACCGGCCACGGTGGTGCCCAGCAGGTGCCCGTGGCCGGGGTGCCGCTGCGGGCCGAAGAGCTTGCCGTGGCTGCTCAGCTGGGAGTAGCCGTACGGCGCGAGCAGCGGTGCGAGGAGGGCGGCGAGCACGAAGGCGGCGCTCAGCGCGGCGCCGGCGAGCAGCATGGCCCGCTGCAGGCCCGCGCCGGCCGTGAGGAGCGCGGCCAGCCGCCTGAACGGCGGTTCCGGGAGCGGAACGGGCAGCGCGTCCGGCCGCGGCTGCGGCAGCGGATCGAGGACGTCGTCGGCCACTCAGTACCTCACCCGGGGGTCGATCAGCGCCGCCACGGCGTCGACGAGGAAGTTGGTCAGCGCGACCACCACCGCGAACACGGTCACGATGCCCTGCACCGCCGCGTAGTCCCGCACCGTCAGGTAGTGCGCGAGCTGGAAGCCGAGGCCCTTCCACTCGAAGGTGGTCTCGGTCAGCACCGCGCCGCCGAGCAGCCCGGCGACCTGCAGCCCGAGCACGGTGACGACCGGGATCAGCGCCGGGCGGGTCGCGTGCCGGGTGATCAGCCGGAAGGAGCCCACGCCGCGGGACCTGGCGGCCTCCACGTACTCCGCGGACAGCGTGCCGATCAGGTTGGTGCGCACCAGCCGCAGCAGCACCCCGGCGACCAGCAGCCCGAGCGCCAGGCCCGGCAGCACCGCGTGCCGCAGCACGTCGGCCACCGCGGAGCGGTCGCCGCTGCGCACGGCGTCGACCAGGTAGATCCCGGTGGTGCTGGTCTGGTTCTGCAGTTCGAGCTGCACGTCGATGCCGGCCCGCCCCGAGGTGGGCAGCCAGCCCAGCCACACCGCGAAGACCAGCTTCAGCAGCAGGCCGAGGAAGAACACCGGCGTCGCGTAGCTGAGGATCGCCAGCAGCCGCAGGCCCGCGTCGGCCGCCCGGTCCCGGTAGGCCGCCGCGACCATGCCCAGCGGCACCCCCACGACCAGCGCCACCGCCATCGCGTACGCCGCCAGCTCCGCGGTCGCCGCGCCGTTGGTCCGCAGCATGTCCCGGACCGGCTGGTCGTCGGTGGCGGTCCGGCCGAGGTCGCCGTGCGCCAGCGCCCGCAAGTAGTCCAGGTACTGGGTGAGCAACGGCCGGTCGTAGCCGGCCTGGTGGAGCTTGGCGTGCAGCTGCCGCGGGGTCAGCCGGTCGCCGAACGCCGTGCTGATCGGGTCGCCGGTGGCGTGCATGAGGAAGAACACGACGCTGACCAGGACCAGCACCGTGGGGACGATGAGCAGCAGACGGACCGCGAGGTAGCGCAGCAGCCCGTGCCCGGCGGCGCCGCCGGCCGTGCCGACGGCGCCCGGGGCCTGGAGGGCCGGCGCGCTCACTGCGAGCCGGTCCTGCTCAGCTCGGCCCAGCGGAACTGGTACGAGCTGTCCAGCTTGGCCGGCACGCCGGCCACGTCGGCGCGGGTGACGATCGCGGTGGAGCCCTGGAGCAGCGGCAGCAACGGCAGCGCCGCGGCCACCTTCTGCTGCACCTGGCCGATCAGCGCGGTGCGCCGGGCCGGGTCGGTGGCGGTCTCCTCCTGGTGGATCAGCGACCTCACCGCCGGGTCCGCATAGCCGTTGTTCACCCAGCTGTTGGCGGAGTAGAACGACGCGAGGTAGTCGTCGGCGTCCAGGTAGTCGGCGTACCAGCCCAATTGGTACAGCGGGTAGAGGTCCGCGACCCGGTCCTTGCCGTACTGCGCCCACTCGGTGGACTGGAGCTTCACCCGGAACAGCCCGGTGCCCTCCAACTGCGCCTTGATCAGGGCGTACTCGTCGGCCGACGACGATCCGTAGTGGTCGGCGTTGTACTGCAGGTCCAGGGTGACCGGGACCCGGACGCCCGCGTCGGACAGCGCCTTCGCCGCGGCCGCGCGGTCCGGGCCGCCCCTGCCGTCGCCGTAGAGCGGCTTGAGCACCGGGGCCGCGCCGGTGATGCCGTCGGGCACCGAGCCGTACAGCGGCTGGAAGGTGTTCTTGTAGACCTGGGCGGCGAGTTGGGCCCGGTCCACCGAGTCGGCGACGGCCTTGCGCACCGCGAGCGCCTTGACCGGGTCGGCCTGCGCGGTGCTCGTGCCGTACGGCTGCGTCTTGAGGTCGAAGACGATGAAGCGGATGCCGTTGCCCGAACCGGTGTGCACGGTCAGGCCCTTCTTCGTGGCCAGGTCCTGCAGGTCGGTGACGGTCAGCGTGCGGTAGACGGCGTCGATGGCGCCCTGCTGCACGTCCAGCTTGAGGTTGCTGGCGTCGGTGTAGTACCTCAGCCGCACGTGCGCGGTCCGCGGGGTGCCGAGCAGGCCCTTGTACGCGGGGTTGGCGGTGAAGGTGGCCAGCGAGTTCTTCTGGTAGCTGCCGACCGTGTACGGACCCTCCCACGGCCGGGCCGCGACCACGGCCGTGTCGTCGAGGATCTTGTCGGCGGGGAAGACCTGCTCGTCGGCGATGTAGCCGGCGGCGGTGGACAGCACCTGCGGGAAGAGCGTGTCGTTCGCCGACTTGAGGGTGAACACCGCCGTCGTCGGGTTCGGGGCGGCGACCGACGCCAGGTCGTACAGCAGCGACGAGGGTCCGTTCTTGTCGGCGATGCGCAGCTGCCGGTCGAAGCTGAACTTGACGTCGGAGGAGGTCAGCGCGTGGCCGTTGGCGAAGGTCAGCCCCGGTTTCAGCGTGACGGTGTACTCCTTGGGGGCGGACAGCCTGATCGCCGCGGCGAGGTTCGGCACCACCTCGGAGGAGCCGTTCCTGGTGCTCAGGAGCGTGGCGTAGACCTCGTCCTCGACGGTCCCCGAGCCGGCGTCCCAGGAGCCGGCCGGGTCCAGGCTGGTCACCTGGTCGGTGGTGCCGATGGTCAGGGCTTTCGCGCCCGAGCCGCCGGACCCGCCGTCGTCGTTCTTCGTGCTGGTGCAGGCGGTCAGGGCGGTGGCGGCGGCCAGGGCGGCGGCGCCGAGCAGCAGGGGGCGTGGTGCTCCGAAGCGGTGCGACGTCCCGGGGCGGTGGGACGTTCTGGACCGGCGTGACGTTCCGGACTGACGTGGCATGAGGAATCCCGTTTCCGCGTAAGGGTGGGCGCGCCGGCCCGGCGGGCCGCGGCGCGTCGTGCAGGAGGATCGCTCGGCCGGTCGGCGGCGACGGCGCGGCCGACCGGCGGTCAGGCGGTACACAGGCAGCTGCACACCAGCAGCAGGTCGACATGGCGCCGGCGGACCAGGCCGGGGCGGGCCGCCCGGCCCGGGGCCGCGCACCGCCGCGCGTCGTCCGCGCGCGGCGAACGGCTCACGCTGCCCGCGAGCGCGGTCCTTCCCGCGCACTGCGCGTATCCGGTCGGCTCACTCATGGCCGCCGCCGACGCTCCCGCGCACCGGCGCGTCGGCCGCGGAGACTCCGGCCGGTGCTTCCGGTGCTTCCGGTGCTTCCGGTGCTTCCGGTGCTTCCGGTGCTTCCGGTGCTTCCGGTACTTCCGGTCTCGCTTCCGGTCCCGCTCCCGCGCGCCTGCCCGTCGCCTCGGCGACGGACCCCGCGGTCCGCCCGCCTGGCCTGGCCGGCACGCGGTCCCGCGTCCGCCTCCGGGCCCGCCCCGGCGACCGCCCGCGCACCGAGCCGCCGCGCCCGCACCGTCGACCGGGCCGCAGGCCGTACCCCGCCGTCCCGCAGCAGCCACGCGCCGACCGCCACCGCGGCCGCCGTCGCCGCCGCCGCGCCGGCCACGATGCCCCAGCGCACCCCCGCGTGCTGGCTGATCCAGCCGATCACCGGGCTGCCGATGGGCGTGCCGCCCATCGAGATCACCGTGTACACCGCCATCACCCGGCCCCGGACCGCGTCCCCGACCTGCGTCTGCACGAAGGCGCTGACCGCCGTGTTGAGGATCATCAGGGTGAAGCCGACCGGCACCAGCAGCGCCAGATACACCGGGTACGCGGGCGCGAGCGCGGTCAGCAGCTCGCTCGCCGCGAACAGCACCGCCCCGACGACCACGGTCCGCACCCGCGGCGCGACCCGCCGGGTGGCCACCAGCGTGCCCGCGATGGTGCCCACGGACAGCGCCGTCGACATCAGCCCGAGCCCGCCCGCGCCGACGTCGAAGACCCGCCCGGCGAACAGCGTCATCGTGGTCGGGAAGTTCACCGCGAAGGTCGCGGTGATCCCGAACACCGCGAAGACGCCCAGCAGGTGGGGGCGCTCGGCGACGTAGCGCAGACCGTCCCGGCCCGCCCCCGCCCAGGGCGTGCGCGCCGCGGGCCGCGGCCGGGGCGCCGGCCGGATCGACAGCAGGCCGAGCAGCACCACCGCGAAGGACGCGGCGTTCAGCGCGAACACCCAGCCGGTGCCGACCGCGCCGATCAGCACACCGGCGAGCGCCGGTCCGACCAGCCGGGCCACGTTCAGGGACAGGATGTTCAGCCCCGCCGCGTTGGGGATCAGCCTGCCGCCGACCAGTTCGGTCACGAACGACAGCCGCGCCGGGTTCTCCACGGTGAACACGCAGCCCAGGCAGAACGCCAGCGCGTACAGCAGCCACAGCGGCGCGTGCCCGCTCAGCACGGCGACCGCGAGCACCAGCGCCTGGAGCGCGTACAGCGACTGCGCGACCAGCAGCACCGTGCGGCGGTCGCGGCGGTCGGCGAGCACGCCGCCCCACAGGCCGAACAGCAGGACCGGCGCGAACTGCAGCCCGGCCGTCCAGCCGACCGCCGTTCCGCTGCGGCTGACGGTCAGCACCAGCCAGTCCAGGGCCACGCCCTGCATCGCCGTGCCGGTGTTGGAGACCAGGCCGGTGGTCCAGTAGACCCGGTAGCCGCGTACCCGCAACGCGGCGAACACCCCCTGCGCGGCGGCGTCCTGGAGCACGGCGCGTCCCTTCTCCGGCTGCTGCGGCCGGGGTCGCGTACGGCAGAGGCGTGGGTGACCGCGGCCGGGCGGGCGCGTGGAGCCGCCGCGCCCGGGAGGGCGGGTACGTCAGGGACTGCGTCAGCGGGTCGCCGCGGTCGCCGGGGCGTGCGCGGCGGACAGGACGCCGGAACACCGGCCGCCGGGACACAGCGCGCTGCTCACCCGCAGCAGGTCGACGTGGCGGCGCGCGGCGCCCAGCACGAAGGCGCCGTCGGCGCGGGACACGCTCTCCGCGCGGGACACGCTCTCGGCGCGGGACAGGCTCTCGGGGCGTCGGGACCGCATGTGGATCACCCTGCCCCCTCCGGCCCTGGCGCGCTGTCGCTCGCAACGGGAGACGACGCTAACGGCTCGGCGTGGATTGGGCAATGGGCCCCCGGAGCGCCGCCGCCCGGCCCGGCGGGCGCCCGGCCGGGCGCACCCGCGTGTCGAGGTCCGCCCGCCGGGCCTGCTAGCGTGTCCGCCATGCGTGCTGCCCTGCTGACGAGCCGACGTGCCGTCGACTACGTGCAGGTCGCCAGCTCCCTGTGTTGCTGACCTCGTCGCGACACCGCGCGGGCTGAGACCTCCGGAGTCCTCCGGAACGGCTGTGCCCCCGCCTCTTCCCGGCCCCCGAGCCCGTAGCGGACCGCTGCTCCGCCGCGCCCGCGCGGACGCGCTCCCGTGGCCGTGCCCCGTCGCGCCGCTAAGGCGTGTCGGCGTTGCGGCTGCGCGCGTCCACCTGCCTGCGGCGCGGCTGTCGCGGTCTCCGCCGTGCTCGTGGCCGCGCCTTTCCCCACGCGACGACCGCTCGCATGCCGCACGGTCGCGCACGCACCCCTCGCCCTTGCGCCCGTACGCGCCACCGCGCCGCACGGGCACCCCCCCGCCCCACACCCGGAGGTATGTGTCATGTCCGAGTCGTCCCCGTCGCCCGAGAGCCGCGAGCCGTCCCCAGGGGAGCCGCGGGACCCGCGGGAGCCGCAGCTGCCGCGGCGCGGCTCCGGCCGGCGCAGGCTGCCGTGGATCGTGTCGGGCGCGGTGGTGGTCGTCGCCGCGGTCGTGGTCGCGCTCGTCCTGTCGCTCGGCGGCGGCTCCGACGGGTCGACGACGGTGCGGATAGGCGTCGTCGACGCCTCCCAGCCGTACTGGAAGACCTACGCGAAGCTGGCGAAGGACCGACTGGACGTCACCGTGAGGTTCGTGAACTTCAACGACTACAGCCAGCCCAACCCGGCGCTGAAGGAGAAGCAGCTGGATCTCAACGAGTTCCAGCACATCCAGTACCTGGCGAACTACAACGTCACCGCGCACGACGACCTCCAGCCGATCGGCGCCACCGCGGTCTACCCGCTGCCGCTGTACTCGCTGAAGTACGCCTCCCCGGACGCGCTGCCCGACGGCGCGAAGGTCGCCATCCCCAACGACGCCATCAACGAGGCCCGCGGCCTGCTGGTGCTCCAGGCGGCAGGCCGGCTCACCCTGAAGGACGGCGGCTCCGCGTTCTCCACCACCGCCGACATCGTGACGCACACGGTCGACGTCACCACGCTCGACGCCTCGCAGACCGCGGCGGCGCTGCAGAACGGCTCGGTGGCCGCCGCGATCGTCAACAACAACTACGCCACCAGCGCCAAGCTCCCCACCTCGAAGGCGATCTTCCAGGACGACCCGGCGGGCGCCAGCGCCGCGCCCTACGTGAACATCTTCACCGCCCGCAAGGCCGACGTGCACGACCCGACCTACCTCAAGCTCGCCGCCCTCTACCACGACCCCGCCGTGGAGAAGGGCGTCCAGCAGGCCAACGGCGGCACGGCCGTCTTCCGCAGCACCGGCGCGCAGCAGCTTCAGGCCGAGCTGGCCACCGTCGAGCAGCAGGCGCGGGCGGCGAAGAAGTAGCCGCCGCGCCGGCCCGGGTCGGTCCGGGCGGCGCGCCCGCGGAAGCCCCCGCCGCGCCGCCCGCCCCCGCCCCCGCCCGTGAGCCGCGGATCCCGTGCGCCGAGATCCCGCGTGCCGCAGATCCGCGACCCGGTGACCCCGCGACCCGGTGACCCCGCGACCCGGTGCCCCGGAGTCCCGGAGTCCCGCCCCGCGCCCCAGCGACCCCCACGAGGAGCCGATGTCCGCCCAGAGCAAGCCCGCGCCGAGCCCGCCCCCGGCAGCGCCGCCGCAGGCGCACGTGCGCTTCGAGCACGTCGGCAAGACCTTCCCCGGCCGGGGCCGCCGGGCCGCACCGCACGTGGCGCTCGACGACGTCAATCTGGAGATACGCCGCGGCGAGGTGTTCGGCGTGATCGGCCACTCGGGCGCCGGCAAGAGCACCCTGGTGCGGCTGATCAACGGTCTGGAGACGCCCACCACCGGCCGGGTGCACGTCGGACCGCACGAGCTGACCGCGCTCGGCGAGCGCGGCCGACGCGAGGTGCGGCGCGACATCGGCATGGTCTTCCAGCAGTTCAACCTGTTCCGGTCGCGCACGGTCGCCGGCAACGTCGCCTACCCGCTGAAGGTCGCCGGGGTGCGGCAGCCCGAACGGGACCGCCGGGTGGCCCGGCTGCTGGACTTCGTCGGGCTGCTCGACCGCGCCCACGACCATCCCGAGCGGCTGTCCGGCGGCCAGAAGCAGCGGGTCGGGATCGCCCGCGCGCTGGCCACCGAGCCGTCGCTGCTGCTCGCCGACGAGGCGACCAGCGCGCTCGACCCGGAGACCACGGCCGAGGTGCTGGCGCTGCTGCGCCAGGTCAACCGCGACCTCGGGGTGACCGTCGTGATCATCACCCACGAGCTGGACGTGATCCGCTCGGCCGCCGACCGGGTCGCGGTGCTGGACTCCGGCCGGGTGGCCGAGACCGGCAGCGCCTACGACGTCTTCGCCCGGTCGCGCACCGAGGCCGCGGCCCGCTTCGTCCGCACCACGCTGCGCGACCGGCCGTCGCCGGAGACGCTCGCCCGGCTGCGCGCCCGCCATCCCGGGCGGCTGATCACCGTCCGGGTGCGCGACGAGGGCGGCTTCCAGACCCGGCTGGCCCGCACCTTCCTGGACCACCGGGTGGCCGCGGACATCGTGTTCGGCGGCATCAGCGAGCTGCAGGAACGGCCGGTGGGCAGCCTGACCTTCGCCCTCACCGGCCCGGAGGGCGCGGTGGACGCCGCGCTCGCGGCGCTGCGCGGCGACGGCGTCGACCTGGTCGAGGAGGAGTCCTGAGATGCACGAGTTCGTCACCAACCTGCCGGTCTACCGCGAGGCGATCCGGCAGACCTTCTTCATCGTCGGCGTCTCGCTCGCGGCCGGCGGCGTGCTGGGACTGGCTCTCGGGCTGGTGCTCTACGCCACCCGGCCGGGCAACCTGCTCGGCAACCGCGCGGTGTTCGTCGCCGTCAACATCCTGGTCAACGTGGTCCGGCCGGTCCCGTTCGTCATCTTCATCACCGCCATCCAGCCGCTGATGCTGCACACCATCGGCACCACGATCGGCACCGACGCGGTCACCTTCGCGCTGTCGCTGTCGGCGGCGTTCGCGATCAGCCGGATCGTCGAGCAGAACCTGCTCACCGTCGACCCCGGGGTGGTGGAGGCCGCCCGCGCGACCGGGGCGCGGCCGGTCGGCATCCTGGTCACGGTGCTGATTGCGGAGGCGCTCGGCCCGCTGGTCCTCGGCTACACCTTCATCTTCGTCGCGGTGGTCGACATGTCCGCGCAGGCCGGCCTGTTCGGCGGCGGGGGCCTCGGCGACTTCGCGATCACCTACGGCTCGCAGCGCTACAACTGGCCGGTCGTCTACATCACCGTCGCCACGATCGTCGTCATCGTGCAGGCCGGGCAGTTCCTCGGCAACTGGCTGGCCCGGCTGGCGCTGCGCCGATGACCGGCGACGGCGACGGCGGCCACGGCGGTCGTGACGGCGGCCACGGCGGTCGTGACGGCGGCGAAAGCGGCGGCGGCGGTGAAAGCGGCGGCGACAAAGGTCACTTCGGGACGGCATTGTGCGCGAGCGGGCGGCGGAGTTACGGTGAAGCGCAGGTCATGAGTGTGCCCGAGCACGGTCCTGGCGGCGCGAGCCGGGCGGACCGGACGACACGAGGGGGAGGGGACGCCGTGCACGACACCGTCGAACTCCCGCTTCCCGCCCCCGCGTTGTTCTCCCGGCGGCGGCACATCGACTTCCGCCGCGTCGCCGGCGCCCTGTGTCCGGGCCGCTGAGAGCCACGCCGCACCGCCCCCGCACGCGCGGCACTCCGCCGCACCGGGCCCGTACCCCCGACCCCCGCCGGACCCCGGCGGCTGACCCCGGACCGGCCGCGCGCCCGCTCTCCTCCCTCCCGCCCCTCGTCCGCCGCCCACCGGGACCCTGTGCCCGGGACGGGCCCCGTTCGGCCTGCCCGCGCCGCGACGCCGCGCCGAACGCCCCTTCGAGCAGGAGGCGTCACGCCTGTGTCCCGATCCACCTCCGCCGCCGCTTCCGAACCTCCCTCGCTGCCGCCGCCGACGTACTCCCTGTCCCGCGCCCGGGCGCTGCGCCCCGCGGCCGTCCCGGTCGCCACCGGCGGCCGGCACCCGCTGTCGCCGGCCGAACTGCGCCGCGTCTTCGGCGCGTTCCCGACCGGAGTGACCGCGATCGCCGCCCTGGTGGACGGCGAGCCGGCGGGACTCGCCGCGAACTCCTTCACCTCCGTCTCGCTCCAGCCGCCGCTGCTGTCGGTCTGCATCGCCCACACCTCGACCACCTGGCCGCTGCTCGCCGACCGCGCCCGGCTCGGCGTCACCGTGCTCGGCGCCGGCCAGGAACGCGCCTGCGCGCAGCTCGCCTCCCGCTCCGGCGACCGCTTCGCCGGTCTCGACTGGTACGCCACGGACGACGGCGCGGTGCTCCTGGACGGCGCCGCCGCCTGGTTCGACACCAGCGTCGAGCAGCAGGTGCGGGCCGGCGACCACGACATCGTGGTGCTGCGCGTGCACGCGCTCGGCGCCGACCGCGCGGTGGCCCCGCTGGTCTTCCACGGCAGCCGCTTCCGCCGGCTGGAGGAGGCCGAGGCGATACCGCCGCAGGACCTTCCCGCACCGCCCCTCGCGCGCCCCGCGCGCCGTACCGGAACCGAGGAGACGCCATGACCGCGCCCGCATCCACGTCGGCCTCCACGTCCGCATCCGCGCCCGCCCACACGCCCGCAGCCGCTGACCCCGCCGGGACCCCCGACGTGCCGGGCGACCTCGCCGCCTTCGCCGCCGAGTGGGAGACCTGGCACGCGCGGCACGAGGCGGTGCGGGCCGGCCGGCACGGCTTCCTCGCCATCACCTCCCTGCACTGGCTGGACGCCGAGCCCGCCCGCTTCGACGACGCGCCCGGCGCGTGGTCGACCGCGCCGGGGGACGGCGTCGCGGTGGCCCTGGCCGACGGCGAGGAACTCGTCTTCGACGGGCGGGTGCTGACCGGCCGCCACGTGTTCGGCCCGATCGAGGAGCGCGGCAGCCTGTTCCCCGCGGCCGGCGACGCGGTGATCGAGGTCGCCCGGCGCGGCGGCCACTTCATCCTGCGCCCGCGCCACCCGCGGAACCCGCTGCTCGCCGCCTACACCGGCACCCCCGCCTACGCGCCCGACCCGCGCTGGGCCAGGCCCGGCCGCTACGTGCCGTTCGACACGCCGAGGCCCACCACGGTCGGCGCGGCCGTCGAGGGCCTCCAGCACGTCTACGACGCGCCCGGCTACGTCGAGTTCGAGGTGGACGGCGCGACCCACCGGCTCACCGCGTTCAACGGCAAGACGCCCGGCAGCCTGATGCTGCTGCTCACCGACGCCACCTCCGGCGTGACCACGTACGCCGCCAACCGCACGGTCTTCGTCGCCCCGCCCGACCCGGACGGCCGGGTGCTCGTCGACTTCAACCGGGCCGTCAACCTGCCGTGCGCCTACACCGACCTGGCCACCTGCCCGCTGCCGCCGGCCGAGAACCGGCTGCCGATCGCCGTCGAGGCCGGGGAGAAGACGCCGCTCGCGCCGGTCGGCCCGGCGCGGTCCGTGCCCGCGCGGGAGGGCGACAGGTGACCGCCCGGGGGCGGGCGGCGGTGTCCGCCCGCCCCCGGCGGCGGGTTCCGGCTGCCGCAGCGGTATGCGCGGACAGCCGGGGCGACACCCCCGAAAGGGGGTACGCCCGTCGTGTCCGCCCGGCGCGGCAAGAAAGTCGACGCGGCGGTTATGTCCGCTTTCGTCGTCGCGGGCGGCCTCTGGCGCCGCCATCCCAGGGGCGGGAGGTGTCCGTGTGACGACAGTGCCGCGCCGAGTGCCGACGGCATGAATCGGGCAGGTGGGGGCGTGGTTGACGCGGTGTCCGTGTGTCGGTGAAGGTGTACCGATCCGTAGCCGGATCGCTTCATTCCGTAGGTATTCAGTCGGTACGCGTCGGCGGCACGGGGAGACGCCGGGTCCGGAACACGGGGGCCGGGCCGTGCGGGCACCGCTGTCTACGCGCGTCGTCGCACGGAGGGGAACAGTGCAGGGTCTCGACTCAACCCCGGAACCGGTCGCCTTCCGGTTCTCCGTTCTCGGCCCCCTCTCCCTTGAGGCGGGCGGAACGCCGGTCCCCCTGGGACCGCTCAAGCAGCGGCTGGTCCTGGCGCTCCTGCTGTGCCGGGCCAACAGCATCGTGTCGACCGAGCGGTTGACCGAGACCGTGTGGGGCGACCACCCACCGCGGTCCGCGCGCAAGAACCTCCAGGTGTACGTGGCCGCGCTGCGCAAGATCCTGAACGCGGTGAGCGCCGGCGACCGCTTCGAGCACGCGCTCGGCGGCTACTCGCTGCGGCTGGCCCCCGGTGAACTGGACCTGCTGCGCTTCCAGCAGTCGGTGCGGGCCGGCCGCACCGCCGTCGCCGCCGGCTCCACCGCCGCGGCGGCCCGGCACCTGCGCCGAGCGCTGGAGCTGTGGCAGGGCCCGGCCCTCGCCGACCTGCGCGCCTCGGAGATCCTCGCCGCGGAGGCGGAGCACTACGACGCCCGGTACCTGCACGCCTACGAGGACTGGGCGGAGGCCGAACTGGCCCTGGGCAACGCCGCCGGCGTGGCCGAGAACATCGGCGTCCTCACCGAGCGCTTCCCGCACCGCGAACGGCTGCGCGCCGTCCAGATGCGGGCCCTGTACCGGTTGGGCCGGCAGAGCGAGGGGTTCGCCGCGTACGAGAGCCTGCGCCAGTCCCTCGCCTCCGACCTGGGCCTGCAGCCGAGCCCGTTGCTGCAGAACCTCTTCCGCTCCATGCTCGCAGGCGAAGAGGCCGCGCCGCCGCCCTCCGCCGCGCCCGCGACCGCCGCGGGCGGGACAGCCGTCCGCAGCGTCCTGCCGCACCTGCCGCACGACTTCGTCGGCCGCGAGCAGCAGAGCGCCCAGCTGACCCGGATGCTGGAACGCGAGGGCGCACCCGTGGTGGTGATCACCGGCCCGGTCGGCGTCGGCAAGACCACCTTCGCCGTCCACAGCGCCCGCAAGCTGGCGGACCGGTGGCCGGGCGGCGTGCTCTTCGTGCGGATGCGCGGCGAGGACGGCAGGCCGCGCACCTGGCCCGACGTGCTCGCCGAACTCGACCGGCTCACCGGCTGTACCGACGGGGCCGTCACCGACCCCCACGTCGGGGCGGCCCGCTGGCAGGCGTGGTTCGCCGACCGGCGCGCCCTCCTGGTCCTCGACGACGCCGTCGACGAGGCGAGCGTCCGCCCGCTGGTGCCGGGCGGCGGCAAGTGCGCGGTCCTGGTCACGTCCCGCTCCCGGCTGGCCGGCCTCGAAGCCGCCCGTCAGCTCGACGTGCCCGCGCTCGCACCCGACCAGGCCCGTACCCTGCTGGCCCGGATCATCGGCGAGGAACGCGCCGACGCGGACCCCGCCTCGGTCGAGCGGATCGTGGCCGCCACCGGCTGCGTGCCGCTCGCGGTGCGGGTCAGCGGCCTGAAGCTGTCCGCGCTGCGGTACCTGCCGCTGCGCGAGTTCGCCGCCCGGCTGGCCGATCCGGCCACCCGCCTCGGCGAACTCACCGCGGGCGACGTCGCCGTCCGCAGCGCCGTCGAGGCCGCCTGGCGCGACCTGGCCGACGAGCACCGCACGGTGCTGCGGCGGCTGGGCTCCCTGCCCGCGCCGGTCTTCACCCTCCGCGACGCCGCCGGCGTCCTCGGCTGCGGCGACGACGCGGCCTGCCGCCTCCTGGAGTCCCTCATCGACGCCGGCGCCCTCCAGTCGCCCGACCGCGAGGTCACCTCCCACGCCGCGCTCTACGAGATCCCCCTGCTCGCCTACGCCTTCCTGCGCGAGACCGCCCTCGCGGAACGCGGCGCCGCGGCCGTCTGACCTCCGGCCGCCCGGCCGTCGGAACGACGGCGTCCGCCGGCTCGTGGGCACACCTGCGCACGGGCCGGCGGACGCCGGTCACCGAACCGCGGGCTCCACCGAGCGGGCCGCCGGAGCAGGGCGCGCGGTGAGCAGGTCGATCAGGGCCTCGGCGGGGGAGGCGGACGGGGTGTGGGCGGCGGCGAGCGCGAGCAGGACGCCCGCGGAGCCGGTGGCCAGGTCCGCCGAGAAGCGGCGCAGGCGGTCGCCGGGGACGAGAAGGCCGCCGTCGCGGGCGACCAGGTGCCAGGTGAGGCGTTCGACCTGGCGCTCCACGCGCCGGGCACGCTCCTGCGGGGGGCACAGCGCGGCCAGGGTCGCGAGCAGTCCCGCGCGGCCCTGCAACAGGCCCGGCTCGCGCACGAACCGCGGATCGCAGCCGGGCAGCACCGCTGCCGCGAACGCCTCCAGCTCCGGGTCGTCCTCGCCCGACACCTCCAGCAGACGCCGCGCCGCCAGCGCGATGCCCGCGCTGCCGCCGTCCAGGTACAGCAGGTGGCGGTGGCCGCGTTTGACCTGCCGGGTGCCGTCGCGCATCGCCACGCACGCCGCCAGGTCGGCCGCCAGCGCCGCCCTGGCCGCGGTCAGGTGCCGCCGCTCCCCGTCGGTCCCGTACAGCCGCAGGCGCAGTACCGCGTCGCCCGTCCTGCCCCGGACCAGCCCGGCCTCCGGCTCGCCCGCCCCGGCCGCGGCCGGCCCGTCGGCCAGCCGCACGGCCCGCTCCAGCCACTCGTCCGAGCCGGTCAGCTCGGCGAAGTGGCACAGCGCCAGGCCGATCCCCGCGGCGCCCGAGTGCAGCCCGCCGGCCCGCGGCGGCGGTCCGTCCAGCGCCCGCCGCAGCAGGGCGAGACCGTCGTCCAGGCGGCCCAGCCGGGCCAGCACCACCGCGGGGCCGAACAACCCGTCGAACAGCCCGCCCGCCTGATCCGGCCTGGCCCGCCGCGCGGCGTCCACCAGCCAGTCGCCGTACCTCTGCGGGACCGGCTCGCCCACGGCGTCCAGCGCCAGCAGCACCCCCGCCGCGCCGTGCGCCAGCGTGTGCCCGCCGGTGCGGAACACCTCGGGGTCGCCGGGGAACAGCCGGTCGTCGCGGCTCGTCCCGGCGCTCGCGTGCACCCCCGCGACCAGGCCGTCCCGCAGGAGCGGCCATGTGCCCGGCACCCCCTCGGGGCGGAGCGGGCGGCGCCGGGCGGTCCGGCCGCCTGCCACCGCCCCGCCGGCCCGGCCGCCTGCCACCGGCTCGGCCGTCGCCCCGCCGACCCGCACCCCGCCGCCGGTGGCGGAGCGCGCCGTCGCGGCGGGACGGACGGGCGCGGCGTGCCCGGGGCGCCGCGGCGCCGACCCCGGGGGAGCCCGAACAGGTGCTCGGCGACCGAGGTCAGCAGCTCGGCCCGGGACGGGTCGTGGTCCAGCATCTCGGTCAGCGGCAGCAGCATCATCAGCCAGGTCGACCACAGCCCGTACCGGTCCACGTCGACCGGATCGGCGCCGGGCGGCGCGCTGAAACCCGGTGCGCCCGCCCACGGCGTGCTGCGGTCGGCCAGGTCGGCGGCGTACTCGAAGTCGACCAGGGCGACCGAGCCGTCGGGCCGCACGATCACATTGCCGGGGTGCAGGTCGCCGAAGCGCATGCCGCGCGCGTGGATCCGCGCGAGCAGCCGTTCCAGGCCGTCGACGACCGTGCCGGCCCAGCGCGCGTACCCGGCCATGTCCTCGGCGGAGGCGTTCGTCCACACCACCGGGTTGCGGGCGATGACCGCCTCCAGCAGCCGTTCGCCCTCGATGTGCTCCTCCACCAGGAACACGTGCTCCCACACCTGGTGGATGCCGTACACCCGGGGCACGCCCGGCACCCCGGCCAGTCGCTCCAGCGCCGCGTGCTCCCGGCGCAGCCGGCGCACCGCGTCGGCGCCCGCCGCGTCCAGCCCGCTGTGCGGCCTGGCCTCGCGGAGCACCACCGTCTCGCCGGTGGATTTGTGCTCGGCCAGGTAGATGCCGCCCGCGTTGGAGAAGTGCAGCGCGCGGCGCACCGTGTAGGGGAACGAGGGGTCGTGGGCCGCCGCGCGGGCCGCCAGGTGCGGGCCCAGCCAGCCGGGCAGCGGCAGCCACCGCGGCGTGCGGAACACCGCGTCGCGCTCGTCCGGCACCAGCCGCCCCGACGGATCGCGCAGCGCCGGAACCTCGGCGCCCGAGTCGTCCCTGCACCACAGGTCGACGAAGGCGCCGTACCGCGCGAACACCGGTCCCGCGCCGATCCGCAGGTCGCTGAGCACGTACGGGGCGTCCCGCCCGGCCAGCCGGTCCGCCAGCTCGGTGGCCACCGCCTCGAACTCCGCCTCGTGCGCGGGGTACACGGTGATGAACTTGCCGCTGCCCGAACGCGGCATGTACTTGTCGTTGGCGAACGCCAGCGCGGCCCGGCTGCGCAGGAACTTGAACGGGACGTGGTCGCGCAGGCACACCCGCGCGACCACGGACAGCGTGTCCTCGGCGTCGCCCGGCAGCGCCGAGACGTGGATCTTCCAGCCCTGCTCCGGCAGGGTGCGGTCCTCGGGCAGGTGCACCGACCACAGGCCCTGGCCGCTGCGCCGCCAGCCCTCGGCGACCGGGCCGGCCGCCGGCCCGAAGCGGCTGTCCTCGTCGGCCATCCGGGCCGGGGTGTCGAACCACAGGTCGTCGGCGACGCAGTAGAACTGGGTCGTCTGCGGGTCGCGCATCATGCCGCGTCACCTTCCACGAGACCGGCCGGCGCGGCTGCGGGGGAGGCCGCCGCGGCCGGCGTGACGGAGGCGTCGGAGGCGTCGGAGGAGCCGGAGACGTCGGGGACGTCGGAGGAGCCGGGGTCCGCGACCGCCGCCGGCGCGTGCCGCATGCTCGGCGCGAAGGTCACCGTGGCGGCGCACACCGCGAAGACCACCGCGAGCACGCCGAACGCGGTCGACGGGCCCCACACGGTGATCAGGGCGCCCGCGGCCACCGGTCCGAGCGGCTGCACCAGCGAGGACAGGAAGCCGGCCGCGCTCTCCACCCGGCCGACCATCGCCGAGGGCGTGACCAGCAGCAGCGTGGTCAGGAAGCCGATGTTGGCGAGCGACGCGAAGGCGATGCACACCGCCGTCAGCAACCCGATCACCACCGGCTGCTGAAAGACGATCAGCACGGCCACCGCGCCGGCGCATGCCCAGCACGTCGCGGTGACCAGGAAGCGGGCGTGCTCCTCGGGCCGTACCCGCGGCGCCAGGAACGCGCCCACCAGCGAGCCGGCCGCGGTCAGCGACACCACGAACCCGCTGCCGGTGCCCGACCTGCCCCCGTCCGAGGACACCGCGAGCGCCGCGAACGTCATCGCGCCGAACGCCGCGTTCATGCCGATGCCGAAGACCAGCAGCACTGTGCGCAGATACGGCTCACGCCACAGGAAGGTCAGCCCCGCGGTCAACTCCTTGCGGTCGAAGCCGCCGCCGCGCCGCCCGGCAGGCGCGGACCGGGTCCGCATCGCCGCGAGGCACGCCATCGACGCCACCAGTCCGACGCTCTCGGCGGCGAACGGCAGGAAGGTGTGCCAGCTGAACAGCAGACCGCCCAGCAGCGGACCGACCAGCCGGGCGGCCGCGCCGCGCGCCTGCAGCCGGGACGAGGCGGTGCCGAGCTGGTCGGCCGGGACAACCGTGCGGAGCATGCCCAGCGCCGCCGAGCCGTACAGACCGGTGATCACCGCGCCGGCCGTCACGACCAGCAGCACCAGCGGCATCGGCGCGGACCCGCGCGCGACGGCCGCGGCGAGCGCGCCGGCGGTCAGCACCCCGCCCAGGCCGCACCACAGCATCAGCCGCCGCCGCTCCACCGTGTCGGCGAGCGCGCCGGCCGGCAGCATGGTCAGCAGCGAGGCGCCGACCGCGACCGTGCCGATCGTCCCGGCCTGCGTGGCCGAGCCGGTCTGCCGCAGGATGAGCAGCGGCAGCGCGATCGACGAGGTCTGGGCGCTCAGGGAGGCCAGCAGCCCGCTGATCCACAGCAGCCGGAACTCCCGCGACGACCTCCGTTTCGGCTCGCCGGCCGGCCGCGGCTCCTGTGCCGTCGTCTTCACGTGATCACCGATCCCTTGCCAACTCGCGTGGTGCACAGCACGGTTCACAGCGCGGCCCGCGGCCGGAAACGCTGCGGGGCGGCACCCCTGGCGGGTGCCGCCCCGGGCGGGGAACAACGGCCGTCACGCCGAGGCGGACGCCTTGCTCAGCAGGCTGATGCAGTCGCCCGAGACCGGGGCGACGCCGTCGGCGTCCTTGCCCTGCAGGTCGAGGACGGACTCGCCGTGCGCCTCGACCTCGGGGGCCTCGGTCTCGTTCTCCGGCTCAACGTTGTCGGTGTTCTCGGCCATGACTGCCTCCAAGGAAATGGTGGAGCGACGAGAGGGTGAAGGGGCGCCTCGACCGGAAGGTCAGGCCGAGGCGGAGGTCTTGCTCAGCAGGCTGATGCAGTCGCCCGCGACCGGGCTGACGCCGTCGGCGTCCTTGCCCTGCAGGTCGAGGACGGACTCGCCGTGCGCCTCGACCTCGGGGGCCTCGGTCTCGTTGTCCGGCTCAACGTTCTCGGTGTTCTCGGCCATGACTGCCTCCTGGGGAGAGGGACGCCGGTTCGCGCCGTTGCCGTGACGTTAGGCACCGCCGGTCCGAAAGCCGCCCGCAGTCGGTATGAGGACGGTATAGCCGCAGCTCGCGCGGCCCCGGCCGGTCCCGCGCGGCCCGCCGCCCGCACCGCCGCGGTCCGCGAGGCGTGCCTGGGCCGCGCTGTGACCTGCGGACATACCGAAAGTCAACCGTTGCTGTCCCATCGGACAACCGGCGCCGCCGACACTCCGGGAAGCGGACGGCGGTGTCGCACCGGGACACCGGGGGAGGCAGGAGCGGACCATGCGACTCGACGAACTCGTGGGCCTGCGCCCTGTCCCCTGCGCCGGGCTGCTGGTCAGCGTCACCCGCCGCTGCCCGCTCAGCTGCGCCCACTGCTCCAGCTCCTCCACCGCCGACGCCGAGGAGCCGGAGGCCGCGGAGCTGCTGCGCTTCTTCGCCGGGCTCGGCGATCAGCCGCCGGAGGTGGTGATGCTCACCGGCGGCGAACCGCTGCTGCTGCCGAACCTGACCGCCCGGCTGGCCGGACTCGCCCGCGCCGCCGGCTCCGCACCGCACTGCTCAGCGGCATGTTCTTCGTCCGCGGCGCCGACCCCGGCCGCATCCCGCGCCGGATCGCCGCCGCGATCGCCGCGGTGGACCACTTCTCGGCCAGCCTGGACGCGCACCACGAACGCGAGGTGCCCCGCGAGGCCGTGCTGCGCGCGGTGCGCACCGTGCTCGACGGCGGCACCCCGGTCAGCTTCCACATCACCGGCACCGGCGCCGACGACCCCTACCTCGCTGACGTGACGGCGGCCGTCCGCCGCGCCTTCGGCGACCAGGTGCCCATGCTCGTCAACCGCACCCGCGCGGTGGGCCGGGCCGCGGCCTGGGCCGGCCCCGCCACGGTCACCGCCGCGCCCGCCGCCTCCGCACGCGCCTCCGCACGCGACTCCGCGCCGGTCTCCGCCATCGCCGCCTCTGCCGCCTCTGCCGCCTCCGCCGCCTCCGCCGTCGGTCCCGCCTCTCGCCGCCCCGGCGTCGGACTCGCCCCTGGCCCCGGCCCCGGTCAGGAGCCCGACCCCCGACGTGCGCTGCCCTGCGCGATGGCCGCCTGGCCGGTGATCGCGCCCGACGGCACGGTGCTGGCCTGCTGCAACCAGGACGTGGTGGACCGCCGCCCCGCGCCGGCCCACCTGCGGCTCGGCCACATCGCCACCGACCGCTGGCCGGAGGTCCGCGCCCGCGCCCTGGCCTCCCCGGTGCTGCGCATGGTGCGTACCGTCGGCCCGCTGCACCTCGCCGCCCGGCACGGCGCCGAGCCCGCGGCCGAGTCCACGGCCGGGCCTGCCGCCGGCGGCTACTGCGCCTCCTGCCGCGCGCTCGCCGACCGCCCCGACCTGCTGGCCGCGGCGGAACGCGACGCCTCCGGAGCGGTCGGCGCGCTCCTCGACGCGCAGGCCGGCCGCACGCAGCACGAGGCCGGCGCGGTCGCGCTGGTCCGGCGGCACGGCTGCGCCCCCTACGCCGACCTGGTCGCGCTGCCGTCCCCCTCGCCCGCGGGCGCCGCATGACGCCGCCCGGCGCGGGACGCCCCACCGTCGCCGGACCGCCGCTCTCGCGCGCCCTGCACGCCCGCATGGTGCTCGTGCGGCCGGCGCTGGACGCCGCCAGCCGGGCGCTGTGGGCGCCGCGGGGGCTGCGCGAGCGCTACCCGGTCTACCTGACCGTGATGCACCAACTGGTACGGGCCTCGGTGCCGCTGCTGCGGCACGGCGCCCGCCGCTGCGCCGAGGGCGCCCCGGACGACCCGGTGCTGGCCCCGCTCGCCTGCTACCTGCTGGCGCACGCCCGGGAGGAACTCGGCCACGACGCCTGGCTGCTGGAGGACCTGGCGGCGCTGGGGGAGGACCCCGCACGAGCCGCGGCGGCCCAGCCGCTGCCGGCCGTCGCCGAGCTGGCGGGGGCCCAGTACTACTGGATCGAGCACCACCACCCCGTCGCCCTGCTCGGCTACGTGTGGGCGCTGGAGCACAACGCCCCGGCCGGCTGGCTCGCCCCGCGGCTCGCCGCGACGGCCGGGCTGCCGCCGGCGGCGCTGCGCACGGTCCACGCGCACGCCGCCCTGGACGCCGGCCACACCGCGGACCTGGAGGCGGTGCTGGACACCCTGCCGCTGACACCCGCCCAGGCCACCGCGGTCACCGTCGGCGCCCTGCACACCCTCAGATCCCTGGTGCGCCTTTTCGCACACCTCGCCGACCCCGTCGGCCCGGCCCCCGACCGCCGCACCGCACCGCTCTCACGAGGAGGCACCCCATGACCGAACCCGAGGACGTCCTCGCCGACCTTGAGGCGCGGGGATTCGCCGTCGCGCTGCTGACCGAGGAGCAGCGCCAGGTGCTGGTCGACCTCGCGCCCGAGGAACTGGCCCTGCTGCTCGACATCAAGGAGCGACTGGACGCGGTCGGCCCCGAGGTGCAGGCGCACAGCGAGATCGCCGGAGGCGCGCTGTTCTGAGCGCGGCCGGCCCGCCGCGGTCCTGGCGCCCGCCCCGCGCCCGCCCCGCACCCCCCCGCGCGGCCCCCGCACCCCGCCCCGTCCCCGACGCCGCACCTCCCGAGGCAAGGACACCGTCATGGAATGCGCGAACTGCCGCGGCACCGTCCCGCCGGACGCCCGGTTCTGCCCCTCCTGCGGCACGCCCGGCGCGGGCGCGGCCACCGGTGGCCCGGCCGCGGCGGCCGAGGAGCGCAAGTGGGTGACCCTCGTCTTCTGCGACATGGTCGGGTCCACCGCCCTGTCCGGCCGGCTCGATCCTGAGACCCTGCGCGCGGTCACCCTGCGGTACTTCGACGTGATGCGGCGCGAGATCGAGGCACACGGCGGCACCGTGGAGAAGTTCATCGGAGACGCGGTGATGGCCGTGTTCGGCGTCCCGGTGACCCACGAGGACGACGCACGGCGCGCCTGCGCCGCCGCGCTGGCCATGGTCCGCGCGCTGGACGACCTCAACCGCGGCCTGGAGGCCGCCCTGGGCGTACGGCTCAGCATCCGCATCGGCGTCAACACCGGCGAGGTGGTTGCGGCCGCCGACGCCTCCGCCCGGCAGGCCCTGGTCTCCGGCGAGACCGTCAACGTCGCCGCACGCCTGGAGCAGAACGCCGCGGCCGGCGAGATCCTGATCGGCCCCGACACCCGCGCCGCGGCCGGGCCCGCCGCGCTGACCGAGCCGGTCGGCCCGCTCAGCCTCAAGGGCAAGACCGACGCCGTGACCGCCTACCGGCTGCTCGACCTGGGCGAGGACGACCCGGAGCTGATGCGCCGCTTCGACGTGCCCTTCATCGGCCGCGACCGCGAGCTGGCCGAGATCGACCTGGCCCACCACTCGGTGTCGCTCGGCGACGGCTCCCAACTCGTCACCGTCTACGGCGAGGCGGGCATCGGCAAGACACGGCTGGTGCGCGAATGGCTGGACCGGGCCGGTGCGGGCCTGGCGCACGGCACCGGCCGCTGCCGCCCCTACGGCGAGCACGGCAGCCTCGCGCCGCTGGCCGACGCGGTGCGCCAGATCCTCGGCGACGTCGCCGACGCGGTGACCGCGGCCGGCGCGGCGGGCACCGGCGCCGCCGGCCGCGTCGCCGACCGGTACGGCGTCACCGACCCGGCCGAACGCGAGGAACTGGACGCGGCCATGGCCGTTCTGTCCGTCGGTCTGCTGCAGGACGGCACCCCCCACCCCTCGGTGGACGAGACCTGCTCGGCCCTGGTCACGCTGTTCACCGTCCTCGCCGCGGCCCGCCCGGTGGCGCTGCTGATCGACGACTGCCACTGGGCCGGCGAACTGCTGCTCTCCGTGCTCGACCGGCTGGTGGAGGAACTCGACGGGTCCGCCGTGCTGTTCCTGTGCACCGCCCGGCTGGACCTGCTCGACCGGCACCCCGGCTGGGGCGCGGGCCGACTGCGCGCCAGGTCGCTGACGCTGTCCGGGCTGTCCACGGCCGAGGCGGAGGTGATGGCCGCCGCCCTCACCGAGGTCAGCGCCCACCGCGACCCGGTCCTCGACGACCTGCTCAGCCGCGCCGAGGGCAACCCGCTGCACCTGGAGCAACTGCTCACCGCCCTCGACGAGCCGGTCGGCGCGGGAGAACTGCCCGCCACCCTCCAGGCCCTGCTGGGCGCCCGCATCGGCGCGCTCGACCGCGGGCAGCGCACGGCGCTGGACGTGGCGGCGGTGCTCGGCAGGGAGTTCACCGTCGCCGAACTCGACGCGCTGATCGCCGACGACCCGCTCGCCGAGCCCCCGGCGGCAGCCGCCGAGCCCCCGGCGGCAGCCGCCGAGCCCCCGCCCGGCGACGCGCCGGCCCCCACGGCCGGCGGTGGCACGTACCTCCCGGAGCCGGCCGGGCCGGCCGGGGCGCCCGCGCCGCCCTCGTACAGCTCAGCCGCCGCCGTCTGGTCAGTCCGCTGCGGCGCTCGGCCGCCGGCGCGGCTTCCTTCCGCTTCAGCAGCGGACTCGTCCAGGAGGTGTGCTACCAGTCGATGGCCAAACGCGTCCGCGCCGAGCGCCACGAGCGTGCCGCCGCCCTGCCCGCCGTGCGCGCGGCCGGCGACGCCAAGGCGGCCGGGCACCTGGAACTGGCCCACCGCTACCGCACCGAACTCGGTCTGCTGGACGCGCACACCGAGCAGATACGCGGCCGCGCCCTCGACCTGCTGCTGTCGGCCGGGTCCAGCGCGCTGGCCCGCTCCGACCTCGCGTGGGCCGCCGAACTGCTCACCAAGGCCGTGGAGCTGGGCCGGCCCGGCGAGGCGACCAGGACCCGGGCGGTGCGCCGGCTCGGCGAGGTGGAGCTGGCCCGCGGGCACGCCGACCGCGGCGCCGCGCTGCTGGGGGAGGCGGCGGAGTCCACCGCCGGCGTCGACGACGTCGAACACGCCTTCGCCGTGCTGGCGCTCGCCGCCGCCCAGGGCGCGGACCTCGCGGACCTGGCGACCACCGCCCGCGACCTGCTGCCGGTGTTCGCCGCCGCCGGGTCGGACCTCGGCCAGGCCCGGTGCAGGATCAGGATGGCCCAGGACTGCCAGCTCCAGGGCCGCCACGGCGAGGCCGACGCGCTGCTCACCCTCGCCCTCGCCGACGCGGTGCGCGCCGACGCCGAGCCGGAACGCGCCCAGGCGCTGGGCGCCACGGCGGTGTCGCTGTGGCGGGGACCGGTGCCGGTGCCCGCCGCCGTCGCCCGCTGCCGGTCGCTGCTCGCCGAGCACGGCGGCCCGCGCCCCACCGTCCGGGTCACGCTCAACTGCCCGCTGGCGGTGCTGCTCGCCCTCGACGGGGCGTTCGACGAGGCCCGCCGCTGCCTGGCCACCGCCCGGCGGCTCGCCGACGAACTCGGCTACGCCGAGGCGGAGGTGGCGCTGCCGCTGTTCGCCGCGGAGGTCGAGACGCTGGCCGGCCGGCCGGAGACCGTCGCCGACCTGCTGGACCGGGCGGCCGAGGCCGCCGAAGCGGTGGGCGCGACCGCCCTGCGGCGAACCACCCGGCGGTTCAGGGCCCGCGCGCTGCTCGACGCCGGCCGGCCCGGGGAGGCGTGGAGCCGGCTCGGCGACGACGCCGCGGGCGCCGCGCTGCCCGCCGCCGACGCCGCCGACCTGTACGGCCTCCAGGCCCGGCTGGCCGCCCACCGCGGCGAGCAGGACACGGCCCTGGCCTTGGCCGGCCGGGCGCTGGACGCCGCGATGCGCACCGACTCGCCGCTGCTGCGCGCGGCCGCCTGGGCCGACCGGGCCGCGGTGCACGCGCTGTTCGGCCGGGCCGACGCCGCACGGGCCGACGAGGCCGAGGCGGCCGCCGCGCGCGCCGTCAAGGGCTGGGCGGTCCGCGCCGCCCGAACCGAGGAGGAAGCACGGTGACCACTGCTCCCGCGTCGAAACCGCCGCCGGCCGCTCCCGCGGCCCCGACGCCCGCCCGGCCGCTGCCCGCGCCGCGCCCGGCGGCCGCCGCCCGGCGGCCGCTGACCTGGAGCCTGCGCGACCGGCACCCCGAGGACGTGCCGGTGCCCGCCGAGGGCGAGCGGCTCGCCCCGGTGTGGTCGTGGGACGGCGCGGACGGCGCGGGGGTACGCGTCTGCATCGTCGACTCGGGGGTGGAACGCGACCACCCGCTGGTCGGCGAGGTGCAGGGCTCGTACGTCGTGATGAAGGACGACGTCGGCGCCATCACCGTGGAGCCCACCACCACCGGCGACTCCTGCGGGCACGGCACCGCCTGCGCCGGCATCATCCGCCGCACCGCCCCCGGCTGCGAGGTGTACAGCGTGCGGGTGCTCGGCGAGCGCTTCTCCGGCACCGGCGACATCCTGCTGGCCGGGCTGCGCTGGGCGGTCGAGCAGGGCTTCGACGTGATCAACCTCAGCCTGTCGACCACCCGCGTGAAGTTCGCCGAGGAACTGCACGCGCTCGCCGACGAGGCGTACTTCCGCCGCTCGACGATCGTCGCCTCGGCCCACAACACCCCCGTGGAGAGCTTCCCCTGGCGGTTCGCCTCGGTCATCTCGGTCGGCACCCACCAGGAGGAGGACGCCGACCTCTACCTCTACAACCCCGATCCGCCCGTCGAGTTCTTCGCGCCGGGACAGAACGTCACGGTCGCCTGGCTCGGCGGCCGCACCATCCGCACCACCGGGAACAGCTTCGCCACCCCGTACATCGCCGGCATGTGCGCGCGCATCCTGTCCCGCCACCCGCGGATGACGCCCTTCCAGCTCAAGAACAGCCTCTACCTGTCGGCCGCCAACGTAACCACCGCTACCAGGGGTGTGTCATGACCGAGATCAGCACGGGAACCGGTGGCCGCACGCCTGCCGCCGACGCCGACCCCCTGTCCGACGAGCTGCTCCAGTCCGTGGTGGACGTCGCCCGGGCCATCTTCGGCGCGCAGGCCAGTTCGGTGTTCCTCTACGACGAGGCCGCCCACGAACTCGTCTTCCAGGCCGTCTCCGGCCGCGGCGAGGGCCATCTCGTCGGCCGCCGTTTCCCGGCCGGCAGCGGCATCGCCGGCTGGGTCGTCACCTCGGGCGAGCCGATGGTCGTCGACGACCTCGCCAGCAGCAGCACCTTCGCCCGCGACCTCGCCGAGTCCACCGACTACGTGCCCGACGCGATCATGGCGGCCCCGCTGCTCAGCGCCGACCGGGTCCTGGGCGTCGTCGAGGTGCTCGACCCCGCGCCGCAGTCCCGCTCCAGCCTCGGCGAACTCGACCTGCTGGCCCTCTTCGCCCGCCAGGCCGCCGCCGCCCTGCGGGTGGTCGTCGAGCGCCGCATCGCCGCCCCGACCCCGCCGGCGCACGACCCGCTGGCCGCGTTCGCCGCGCTCAGCACGGACGGGCGCACCGCGGCGCTCGAACTGGTCGGCAGCCTGGAGCGGCTGCTGCGCCAGTCCGGGCCTCGGTGATCCGGCTGCCGCGCACGGCCGGCGGCTGGCGGCGGTCGCCGGCCCGGCGCCGGCCCGTCCGTCGACCGCGCGGCACGGCCCTCGACGCCGTCCCGCCCGTCGCCGCCCCGCCCTCGTCGTCTCGGCCCCGCCGCGGGGCGCCCCTCGAAGGAGAGATCCCCGCTCGTGACCTCCGACTGTCCCGTCGATCCCGCCTCCCCGCTGCCCGGCCGCGGCCCCGAACACGCCCTGCTGGACGCGGCGGTACGCGGCTGGTCCGCCGGTCGCGCCCAGCTCGTCGAGATCTCCGGTGACCCCGGTATCGGCAAGAGCGCGTTGCTGGAGGCGCTGGCGGCCCGGTGCGCCTCGGCGGGCGCCCTCGTCCTCACCGGCCGGGCCGTCCCGGCGCGTCGGGGGCCGACCGGACCGCTCGGCCCACCCGGGCCGCTCCTGGCCCTATGGTCGCCGCCCGCCCCGCCGCCGGCCGGCGAGCCGTCCTCGCCGCCCGGACCCGGCGTGGACCTCGCGGCGGCGGTCCGCCTGGCCGCGGCCGCCGCTGCCGAGGGCCGCCCGGCGGCCCTGTGCCTGGACGACGCGCACTGGCTGGAGGCGCAGGACGACGTCCTCGCACGCGTGGCCGTGCGGGAGCGGGACGACGCGCGGGCGACGGACCCTCATGCGCGCGCGGCGGACTCCCCGTTCGGTCTGCCGGACACGCTCCGGGGGCTCACGGCCCCCACGGTCGGGGCGGCCGGAGCGGGCGCGCGGCCGGCGCGGGGCCGAGCCGGTGGACCGGCCGACCCGGCGCACGGGCGGCTGCCCGCCGTCGGCGCCGCCCGCGCGGCGCTTCCCGCGGAGGGGAGCGGGGACACCGCCCGGGGCCTGCCGGGCGGCGACGGCGCCCGGGCGCTGGACGCTCTGCTGGCCGCCGCGGCCCCCGGACCCCTGCTGGTGGCCTACACCGTGCGCCCGCGACAGGCCGACGCCCGGCTGCTCGCCCGGCCCGCGACGGTCGGAGCCGGCTGGCGCACCACCCAGGTGGCGCCCGCGCCACTGCCGCTGGACGCGGTGGGCGCGGTGGGCGCGGGGGGCGTTGTGGGCGCGGGGGGCATGGCGGGCGTTGTGGGCGCGGCGGGTGATGTGGGCATGGCGGGCGTGGTTGGCGCGGCGGGCGCGGCGCCGGGCCGGGGCGCGACGGGCAGCCGCGCCCTGCTGCACCGCGCGGCCGAGGGCAACCCGCTGTACCTGCGGGCCCTCGCCGGGCTGCCCGACGCCGACCTGCGCGCGCTCGACCACATCGCGCCCGACCTCACCGCACTGCCCGCCGACGTCCGCTGCGCGCTCTCCCGCGACCTGGCCGGGCTGGACCCCGAACCGGCCGCGCTGGCGTATGCGGCGGCCGTGCTGACGCCGCCGTTCTCGCCGGACCTGCTCGCCCAGGTCGCCGGCCTCGAACCCGACGCGGTGCTGCGGCCGTTGGCCGCCCTGACCGCCGCGGACGTGCTGCGTGCCGACCCCGTCCGCGCCGGCCACCTGCGGTTCCGCCATCCAGCCCTGCGGCTGATGGCGCGGACCGCGACCCCGCCCGGCACCCTGATGCTCCTGCACCGCCGGGCCGCCGTCGCGCCCGCGCTCGCCGCCGCCGATCCGGTCGAGCGCGCCCCGCACCTGGCCAGGACGGCCCGGCCCGGCGACACCGCGGCGGCCGGAACGCTGCTCGCGGCGGCCGACGCCGTGCTCGCCGCCGCCCCCGTGCTCGCGGCCGCCTGGTGCGACGCCGCCCGCCGTCTGCTGCCGCCCTCCGGCGCAGCCGCGGCTCTGCGCCGCCGCGCGACGGCCGCCCTGCTGCGGGCCCGCGCCCGCGCGGCCGACACCTCCGCCGTGCACGATCTGGTCGCGGAGGCCGGCCCCGAACTGCCCGCCGCGACCGTCGTCCTGCTCGCCGCCCACCTCCGCCGCAGCGGCGCCCCGCACGCCGCCGCGGCCCTCCTCACGGCAGCGGCCCGCGCGACGGGCCCCACCCCCGCCGCGCCGGCCGCCGACCACCGGGCCACCGCTGTCCCCGGGGACACCTCCCCGCGGTCGAAGACCCCTCCCGCGAACGGCGCGCCGCCTGCGAACGGTGCGACGGGTCCCGCGTCCGTGGCGGGGGTCGGTGTGGCCCGTGCGGTGGTGGGAGAGGCCGGGGGGCCGTGGGTGGGGGACGGTGCGATGTCCGGGTGGGATGTGGCTGGTCGCGCGTCGGTGGCGGGGGTCGGTGCTGTCGGTGCGGTGGGTGGGGACACCGGGGGGCCGGGGGCGTGGGTGGGGGCTGTGCGGTCGGGCGGTGTGGCGGGGGACGGTGACGACCTGGTGTCCGTGCCCGTGTCCGCGAGGGTGCCCGTGCCCGTGCCCGTCTCCGCGAGCGGCGGGGCGACGTACGGCGCGTGGGCGTCCGGGGCGGCGGTCGCCGCGGTGGCCGGGGACTTCACGCCGGCGGAGACGGGGGCGGAGACCGGGGACGCGTCCGGGCCGCGCACCCGCGCGGCCCGGACGGCCCTGCTCCGGGTGGAGGAGGCGGCGCTCGAACTGGCCGCGGGAGCGTGGGACGTGGCGGAACGGGTGGCCGGCGGGGTGCTGGCGGGCCGGCCGGGCGGCGCCGTGCTCCTCGCGGCGCACGGCACGCTCGCGCTCGCGCGGGCCGCGGCCGGTGACGCGGTCGGCCGGGACCGGGCGGCCAGGGCAGCCGCCGCGGCGGCCGACGCCGTCACCGACGCCGAGCTGGCCGACCACGTCGACGCGGTGACCCGTGCCGGCTGGGCCTGCCTGGCCGCCGGCGACGATGCCGCGGCCGGCAGATTGTTCGGGCGCGCGGCCGGGCTGGCCACCGCCACCGCGCAGGACGCGGAGCTGCCGGCCGCGGCGCTGGGAGCGGCGTGCGCCGCCGTGCGCTCGGGCCGGCTGGACGACGCGGTGCGGCGGGCATTGGTCTGCGAGGCCGCGGGCGGCCCGCTGACCGGGGCGGCCCGCGCTGTGCACGCCTGGGCGCTGCTGCTGAGGGACGGCGGCGCCGCCGCGGCCGCGCCGGTCGAGCGCCTGCTGCGGGACGCCGGGCCCGGTACCCCCCTCGGCGCGGTGGCGGCCTCGCTGGCCGCCGCGGTCGCCCTGACCGAGGGCGCCGACGGGACCGCCGGGACAGCCGCAGCCCGGTGCGCGGACGGGCCGGCCGAGGCGCACGGCTCGGTCCTGGCGGCCGTGCGGGCGGCGACGGCCCTCGCCGTCGGGATGCCGTCACCGCCCCCGGCCAGGGACGAAGTGCTGCTCGGCGCCGCCCTGGGCGCGTCCGACCCGGAGACCGCCGTCGACCTGCTGCGGCGCGCGGCCGAGGCGTTCCGCGCCGCGGGCCTGACGGCGACCGCCTGCTGGCTGCGGCTGCTGCTGGCGCGCCTGCTGCTCGCCTGCGGACGGCTGCGCGAGGCGCAGACCGCCGTCGGCGTCCTCAAAGCGGACGCCGACCGGTGCGCCACGGGCGGGTACCTCCAGCGCTCCGCTGCCGACCTGCAACGCGTCCTGGGTTCGCGGGCGCCGCGTACGGGCGCGGACGACCGCACGCTGTCCCCGCGCGAGCAGGAGATCGCCGGGCTGGTGTGCCGGGGCCTGACCAACGCGGACATCGCCGGACTGCTGTTCATCTCCGCCAGGACCGTCGAGGCGCACCTCACCCACATCTTCCGCAAGGCCGGCGTGCGTTCGCGCACGGCGCTGGCCGGCGCGATGGCCTCCGGCGCCGCCCCCGCCGTCCTCTCCTGACCGCCCCTCTTCTGCCCCCGCCCGCGCGGCCCGGTCCGGCCGGGCCGCTCAGCGCCCCGCGCCGGCTCGGGGCGCGTCGGCCGCCCAGACGCCGAACAGCCGCGCGTAGGAAGGACTCGTGGCGAGCAGCCGCGCGTGCGGCGCGAGCGCGACGCGGTCGCCGTCGAGCAGCAGCACCCGGCGCGCGCGCACCGCGGACGACAGCCGGTGCGCCACCACGATTAGCGATCCCGGACGCTCGGCGAACGCCCGCTCCACCCGCGCCTCCGCGGCCAGATCGAGGTGACAGGTCGCCTCGTCCAGCACCACGACCCGCGCAGTGGAGACGAACGCCCTCGCCAATACGACGAGTTGACGCTCACCGGCGGACAACTCCGCCTCCGGGCGGACCAGCACGGCGTCCCACCCGCCGAGCCGACCGAGCACCGGACCGAGCCCGACCGCCTCCGACGCGCGGTCCAGCGCCGCGTCCGAGGCCGAGGGCGCGAGGTAGCGCACGTTGTCGCGCAGCGTGCCCGGAAAGACGTAGGGGTCCTGCGGCACGAGGACGAGCAGTCGGCACCGTTCGGCTTCTGCCACCTCGCCCACGGGCGTGCCGCCGAGCAGCACCGTGCCCGCGCCGGGCGTCTCGATGCCCGCGAGCAGGCCCGCGAGGGTCGACTTGCCGATACCGCTGGCGCCGACCACGGCCACGTGGTCCCCGTACGGCACGGTGAGGTCGAGCCGGTCCAGGACCGGCGCCGCCCGTGGCCCGTAGGCGAAGGTCAGTCCGCGGACCTCCAGATCAAGCCGTTCCGGGCGGCGCACCCGCGGACCCGCCGTCGGGTCCGCCGCCGCGTCCCGCCCGGCTGCCGTCCGCCCTACGGACCCGGACCCCCGTACCGCCTCGTCCGTCCGCGCGCGCCCCGGAACGGCCGCGGGCTCACGCGAACCCCCGGACTCCCGCACGGCCCCGGACTCCCGCACGGCGCTGGGTTCCCGCACGGTGTCGGACTCCCGCACGTCCGGCGGCGCCCCGGCCAGCGCCAACCGGTCGAGTACGATCCGCAGTTGCGTCCACAGCCCGGCCACCGTGCCCGTCATCATGCGCAGCGCGGGCACCAGGTTCGCCGTCACGTACGTCGCCGCGCCGACGAGCGCGCCCGCGGTGACCGTGCCGCCGCGGACCAGGCCAGGACCGACCGCCAGCAGCAGGAGCAGCGGGACGTAGCCGCCGACCAGCACCAGCGGCACCCGCCAGGCCGCGGCCCGCGCCACCGCGAGCCCCGCGGCGGCCGACGCCTCGATCGCCCGCGTCGCCTCCGCCGCGGCGACGGGCTCGGCGCCGAGCGCCGCCACGTCCCGCAGCCCGCCCAGCAGCCGTCCCCCGCGGGCGGCCACCTCCTCCTCCGCCAGCACCTGCGTCCGACGCCGCGCGGTCAGGGCCCTCATCGAGACGGCGAACGCCACCGTCGAGACCGCGAGCGGGGCCAGCACCAGGGCGGACAGCTCCGGGCTCAGCGCGGCGAGGCCCAGCACGGTCGCCACGAGAGTCACCGCGAGGGGGCGGGCGGTGCGCAGCAGCGCCGCCACCGTCCCGCGCGCGGCGTCGGCCTGCGCGCCGAGCCGGGACACCTCGGCCGCCCCGACAGCCGGACCGCCGGCCACGGCCCGGCCCAGCGCGCCGGCCACCACCCGCCGCACCAGCAGGTCCCGCAGGTCCTCCACCACCTCGGCCAGGTCGGCGAACACCCCGCGTGAGGCCACCGCCCGCACCACGTACAACGCGCCCAGCAGCGCGAGCCAGACCAGCCCCGTACCGGTGCTGCCGCGCAGGAAGCCGCGGTCGAGGGCGGCGGCCGTCACCCACCCGCAGGCCGCCGCGGGTCCCGCCTCCAGCACGGACCAGCCCGCGATCCGCCACGCGGCGCGCCGGTGTCCCCGCACCCCGGCGGCGAGCAGCCGCAACCCCCCACGCTCCTCACCGCGCACCGTGGCCTCCCGCCTGCGTACGTCCGCGTGCCGCGCGGCTGTCGCCGTCGCGGTCCGGCGCCGCGGCCGGAAGCGGGGAGTCCGCGAGGCGCGGTCGCGGACCGCCCGGCTCGTCCCGCCGCACCGCGGCCTCCCGCCGTCTCCCGTCCTCGTGCCGTCTCCCGTCCTCGTGCCGTACGGTCGCCGGCGCCGCGGCCCGGACCGCGGCGGGCAGGCGTCCGGTCCCGCTCCCGGCCGCGGGGGAGTTCGGCCGCGGCGGCCCCGCCGCGTCCGCGCCCGCCGTCGCGGCGCCCGGCCCGGTGTCCGGCCCGGACGGAGCCGTGGACGGGACGGCCGACGGGGCCGCCGCGGCCGACGTCAGGAGCGAGGGGCCCTGCGCGGGCGCGGCGGCGCTCACCGCGGTCGGCCGTGGACCCCCGGACGGAGCGGAATCCTCATCGGGGTCGGCCGGGCCGGGGGAGAACACGGCCCGGTACTCCGGGTCCGCGCGCCACAGTGCGGCGTGCGGGCCGAACGCCCGGACCCGCCCCGCGTCGAGCCACGCCACCGCGTCGCAGCGGGCGGCGGTGCCCGCCCGGTGGGCGACGACCAACCGGGTCCGCCCGTCGAGCACGCGGGTGAGGGAACGCACCACGTCGGCCTCGGTGAGCGTGTCGAGCCCCGACGTCGCGTCGTCCAGGACGTGCACGAGCGCCGGCCGCGCCAGCGCTCTCGCGAGCCCCAGCCGCTGCCGTTCCCCACCGGACATCGGCGCCTGCTCCAGCGGGGTGTCGTAGCCGTGCGGCAGGCGCAGCACGAAGTCGTCGGCGTGCGCGGCGCGGGCGGCCCGGCGCACCGCCGCGTGGGTGCCGGGGGTGTCGGGCAGCCCGTAGCCGACCGCCTGGCCGACCGTCGCCCCGAGCAGGACCGGCCGCTCGAACGCGTACGCCACCCGGGCCCGCAGCTCCGCCAGGGGCAGCGCGGCGACCGGGACGCCGTCCAGCAGCACCTCGCCCTCGTCCGGGTCGGCCAACCGGCCGACCAGCGAGGCCAGCAGGCTCTTGCCGCTGCCGCTGCGGCCGACCAGCGCCACCGACGTGCCGGCCGGCAGGACCAGGTCGACGCCGTCGAGGACCGCCCGGCCCTCCTGCCGCACCACGACCCCGCGCAGCCGCACCTCGCCCCGGCCCGGCGCGGCGGCCGGCGCCTGCCCGCCGACCGGTACCGGCACGTCCAGCGTCCGGGCCAGCCGGGCGGCGCCGGCCCGCGCCTGCGCGAACGAGAACAGCGTGTCGATCTGCTGCACCGCCTGGGCGGCCACCGCCAGGTAGCCCGCCGTCGACAACAGGCCGCCGGGCGGGATCCGGTGCGCCGCGACGCCCGCGCCCGCCACGCCCAGCACCGCCACCTCGACCGCGGGCAGCAGCAGCCCGAAGCGCCACACCACGCGCCGCTGCAGTCGCCACAGCTTGTGCCCGGCCGCCGACACCTCGGCCAGTGGCTCCAGGACGCGCCGGGTCTCGGCGGCGAGCGTTCCGGAGGCGCGGATGGTGCGGGCGCCCCCCATCGCGGCCAGCAGCCGGGTGGCGACCCGCGCCTGCGCCGCCAAGTAGTCCTGCTGCGCCTGGGACGACCCGGCGACGAACCGCCGGGCCAGCGCCACCGCCACCGGTACGCCCGCGGTGAACGCCAGGCCGACCCGCCAGTCGATCACCCACAGCATGGCGGCGGCCGCCGCCGAGGCGAGGGTGGAGACGCCCCACTGCGAGGCGGCGGTGGGAAGTTCGGCGGCCTGCGTGGCGGCCTGCGCGAGTTGGGTGACCGCCTCGCCGTGCGGGACCCGCGAGCGCGGGCCGGCCGCCAGCAGCCGGTCCACCAGCCGGGTCCGCAGCCAGGCCGCGGTCCTGGCGGTGCACGTCGCCGCCAGCAGTGCCGCCGCGACCTCGCACACCCCCGCCAGGAGCAGCGCCGCGGCCAGCACCACGGCGTCCCGTCCTGCGCCGGAGCCGCGCAGAGCCGCGTCCACGGCGGCCGCGAGCAGCGACGGCACGGTGAGCCCGGCCACCGCCTGGACCGCCATGAGGACCACCAGCAGGACGAGCCGACCGCGCACCCGGCGTGCCGCCGAGCGCAGCAGCCGGCTGCCGGGGGAGCTCTGCATGCGCGATCGCCTCCTGAGTACGGGCGTCGGGGCGGAAGCCGACGTGCGGGCCGCGGCGTGGCCCCCGCGCCGCCGCGGCCGGCCCGGCCGCGCGACGGCGCGTGGCGTCACGTCCCGGTCCGCGGGCGGCGGGCCGTGGACCGGTCGGCGGCCCCGGTGTGTCGCGGCGGCCGCCCGCGCTCCCTCGCGGGGAGCGCCGGACAGCCGCCGCGGGGGCGTCGGGTCAGTTCGCCGAGCCGGTCCAGCTGCAGGTCCAGCTGCAGGTCATGGTGCAGGGCAGCTCGTAGACGGCAGTGGTCTGCTCCTCCTCGGCGGGGAGCATCTCCAGCGCGTCGTAGTCGATCTCAGCCATGGTGATCACCTTTCTCGGTGGGGTGGAAGCGGAACGCGGACGGGCGCGGGGCGCGCCGGCCGCATACGTCCGGGGACCGCCCGGTGGCCCGGGCCGGCCCCGCCGGCGGTCGTGCCGCGGCGGGAATCCCGCACGTACGTCTCGATGCGTCGGGCACGACGCGTCCGGCGCCGTGCCCGGCGCGGATCAGAGGCCGGAGACGCTGGTCCAGCTGCAGGTCCACAGGCAGGTGGAGGCACAGGCCAGCTCCACGGCGGCTCCTGCGTGCTCCTCCTCGGCGGGGAGCATCTCCAGCGCGTCGTAGTCGATCTCGGTCATGGTTTCTCCTCCGTCAGCGGTACGTCGGTCCGGGCGGGTTCGACCCGCCCGTCCCGTGCCCTCCGGCGCGTTTTGATGAAGCGGACGCGGCGGGCGGCACGGAGTCGCGGGGCGGCGGCACGGCGGCCGCGCGCAGGAAGGCGACGACCTCGGCGAGCACGGGGTCGTCGGGGGACAGGCCGAGCGCGGCGTGGCCGCGGTCCGGCAGTTCGATCAAGCGGACCGGAGCGCGAACCGCGGACCCGGCGGCCCCGGGGGCCGCGTGCGGGTCGGCGGCGCACCGGCTGCCGGGGGCCGCGTGCGGGTCGGCGGCGCACCGGCTGCCGACGGTCCCGGGCGCGCCGGCAGCCGCCGCGAGCAGTCGGGAGTGCGCCACCGGCACGGTCTCGTCGTGGCGTCCGTGGACCAGCAGCAGCGGGGTCGCCAGACGCGGGGCGAGCCGTTCCAGGTCGCGGGCGGCCGAGCGCGGCGAGTCGCCGCCCAGGCGCTCGACCATGTCCCGGACGCCCGGCCCTCCGTCCGCGTGCAGGCGCGCGCCGGAGAGGAAGGGGGCCACCGCGGCGCATCCGGACCAGCCGCCGGGCTCGGCGGTCGCCGCCAGCACCGCGAGCCAGGCGCCGTAACTGATGCCGAACAGCGCCGGCGCCGGCGCCCCGGCCGGACGCCCGGCCCGCAGGTGCGCCGCGACGGCCAGCACGTCGTCGAGGTCGGGGCCGCCCCAGTCGCCCACCGTGGCGAGCGTGTACGCGGCGCCGTAGCCGGTGCTGCCGCGCTGGTTGGGGGCGACCACGGCGACGCCTTCCGCGGCGAGCGCCTGGAACAGCGGCTCGTAGCCCAGCGACCAGCGGCTGTTGGGCCCGCCGTGCAGCGCGATCACGACGCGCTCGGCGTGCGCCCAGGCCGGTCCGTGGACCACGGCCTCCACCGGCCCCCGCGCGCCGGGCAGCGACTCCAGCCGCCCGGGGTGCGCCGCCCGCGCGTCGCCGCTGACGGCCGGCACCCGCACGCGCGGCGCCCATGGCGCGCCGGGCACGCCGGGGCCTCCGCGTCCCGCGCGTGCCGCTCGCCGGCCGACCCGCGGAGTTGCCGCTCCCCGGCCGACCGGCTCGGGCGCCTCGGGCGACTCCGGTGTCTCCGGTGCCAGGTCGGCGGGGGAAAGCCAGCAGGGGAGGGCGGGGTGCAGCGGGGTGGCCAGGGGAAGCCAGAGGCCGCGTGCGCCCCAGGCGGCGACGGGCGAGAGCACGCCGGCCGGCAGGTCCGCTTCGTGCACCCGGTCACGGGTCCAGTCGTGCAGCACCAGCGCCGAGCGGGCGCCGCGCACGCCCACGTGCGCGGCGAAGCGCCCGGTCGGGTCGAGCGCCACGGGGTGGGCGGTGCCGGGCAGCGCTGCGAGCGGGGAGGTTTCGGGCAGCACCCGCACCGGGACCTCGCCCGCCGCGGCGGCCAGCGCGAGCCGCGGGCGCGGACCGTCCCCGGCGGCCAGCAGCAGCGATCCTCCGCCCGCGGCCAGCAGGCGCGCCGACCCGGTGAGTCCGGGGAGTCGCAGGGCCGTGACCGTGCCGGCGTCCGGGTCCACCGCGACCGGCTCGGCGTGGCCCCCGTCCACGCGGGTGAACAGCAGCCACCGCCCGTACGGGACTCCGCCGCTGAGCCTGCCCGGCACGGTCACCAGGGCCCGCGGCGCGGCGCCGCCTGCGGGGAATCGGTGAACCGTGGTACGGCCGTCGGGGTCGGACCCCACCGCGTAGCCGCCGCCCGCCCCCACCAGCAGCCGTAGCGGCCGCTCGGTCCAGGACGCCGACGCCGCCACCCCGCCGCGGGCGTCGAGCAGGTCCAGCACCTGGGCGCCCTGCCGGTGCCGGGACAGCAGCACCCGGCCGCCCTCCAACGGAAGCACGGTCGAGTACGTGGCCTCGCCCGGGTGCGGCCATCGGGACAGGCGGCGCGGGCCGTCCGCCGTCAGGACCCACGACTCCACGTGCCAGCGGTGCCGGGAGTCGGCTGCCAGGCACGCGAGGCGCGTGCCGTCGGCGGAGAAGCGGAAGCCCATCCGGACGAGGACCGGCGTGCGCGCGCCCGGTGCGTCGGGTGCGCCGGCCAGGTCGGCCGGTGCGTCGGCCAGGTCGGCCGGCCCGGCGGCGGTCGTGCCGGCCGCGGCTTCGGTGTCCGTGGCGGCGGTCGTCACGCGCCGGCTCCGGTCGGCACCGGGTCGGCTCCGGCGGACGCCGGGGCGCCTGCCGACGTGGCCCGTCCTCTCCGCGCCGCCCCTGACGGCACGGCGCCGCCCGCGGCGGACGGCGCGACCGCGGGACCGGGCACGCCGTCCGCGCTCGTCGAGCCGCCCGCGCGGCCGTCGCGCGCCGGCCGCTCCGCGGCGTCCCGCGACCGGGTCGTCCCGTGGCCGTCCTCGTCGGCCAGCCAGGGCCGGGGCCCGCCGTGCGCGAGGCGCAGCAGGAAGTCGACACAGCCGCTCAACCCGGTCTGATGGTCGGCGCGGACCTCGGCGCCGGACTCGTCGGGCAGCACACGGCGGCCGTCCGCCAGGCCGTGCCGGGTGTACAGGCAGGCCGCGAGGTCGTCGGCCCAGGCCCGATACGGCCCGCCGACCGCGTCGGCGAGGTCGAGCAGGAAGTGGCCGTTGCCCGCCAGGCCGTGACAGGTCGCGGAGGGCGAGACCCAGCGGGCGTGCCGGACCGCCGCGCCGGCCTCCTCCGCGAGCTGCCGGAACCGGGGGTCGCCATGGGCCCGCCACAGGCGGATCAGGAAGGTGCCGACGCCCGAGGCGCCGCTGCACCAGTGGTAGAGCATGCCCTGGCCGAAGGCGCTGTCCCGCCCGTCGCGCCAGCGCGCGCCCCACGGGCCGCGCTCGGCCTCCGCGGCCAGGGTGTCGCCGGCGGCCACGGCGAGGTCCAGGAGGTCCGCGCGGCCGGTCGCCGTGCCGGCGGCCAGCAGGAAGGCCCCGACGCCCGCGACGCCGTGGGCGAACCCGAAGTGCCGCATGCCCGCCATGGCCGAGTCGAAGTCGTCGGGCACCGGCCAGAACACCCGGTCCCCGTCCCGTTCGACCGCCTCGGCCAGACCGTCGGCGCAGGACTGCGCCCGGGCCAGGAAGCGCTCGTCGCCGGTGGCCCGCCACAGGTGCAGCTGGGCGAAGCCGGCCCCGGCGGCGCCGTGGCACACGTCCGGGTTGGGCCAGCGCACCGGCAGGGTGAGCGCGGTCCGCAGGGCTCCCGCGGCCAGCTCCTCGTCGCCCAGATGCCGCGCCGCGTCGTACAGCGCCCATGCCGTTCCGGCCCGCCCGAAGTAGAGGCCGGGCAGCAGCCGCGGCACGTCGTCGAGGCGCCCGCCGATCCACCGCCCGGCCGCGGCGGCCGCGGCACGCACCCGCGGCAGGTCCAGCACGCGGTCCGCGCGGACCAGCGTGGCGAGCACCCCGGCCGCCCCGTGCTGCACATTGCACGGATCGGTGGTCCGCCCGAACGCGCCGCTGGACCACAGGCGTTCGGGGTCGCCGGCCGGGTCGGCCATCGTCGCGACGAGGTGCGCCAGGCCGTCCGCCACCAGCGCGTCCCGGACCGCCGGCCCGTACGCCTCGAACTCCGGCACGGCGTCGTCCGCGCCGGCTGTTCCGCGCGTGACGCCGGTCCTGCCGGGATCGCCGGTCCGGCCGGTCCCGCCGGTCGTGTCGGTGCCACCGGCTCCGACGTCCGGGCCCGGGGTGCTGTGCCCGTTCCCAACGCCGTCCGCTGTCGCAACGGCGTTCGCGGTCGCCGCGGCCCCCCGCGCGGCTCCGTGCCCGGAGCCCGTACCGGAGGTCTCGGCCTCCCGCGCGGCGGGCGCGGCGGGGACGTCCGCGACGGGCCGGACCGCGACCCGGCCGCCGTCCGGGGCCTTGGCGGGGGCGTCGGCGGGGGCCTCGGCGTCCGTGCTCCCTTCGGCGAGCCCGTCGAGGAAGGCGCGGAGCCGGGACAGCGGCCAGCGCGCCCCGGGGGTCTCGCGGGTGAGTCCGACGATGGCCGGGGCCAGGGCGCGAACCGCCGGGTCGTCGACGGCCGCGGTGGCGAGGAGCAGGGCCATCCGCCCGTCGACCGGGCGGGCCGGCGAGGTGTCGGGCAGGAAGGCGGGAGAGTGGCCCGTGGCCGCGTAGCACAGCACGCAGCCCAGCGCGAAGAGGTCGACCGCGGGGCCGAACGCGGGCCCGATCCTTCGGCCGCGCGTCTGCTCGGGCGGGCCGTAGCCGGGCGTGAACGCGCGGAGGGTCAGCGCGCCCGGCGCCGCGGCGTGCTCGGCGTCGATCAGCGTCAGCGTGCCGTCGGCCGCGATCATGATGTTGTTCGGCGTGAAGTCCTGGAAGACCAGGCCGCGGGCGTGCACGCGCCCGAGCAGGTCGGCCAGGCGTCGGCCGAGCTCGACCAGCCGCGCCGTGGGCAGCCCGCCGGCGGTCGCGCCCCGCTGTTCCTGCACCCAGCGCGCCAACGGCACACCGGGCACCTCGGACTGCACCAGGAACGCGTGGGCGCCGCTCTCGTGCCAGTACAGCGGCTCGGCCGCGACGCCCCGCAGCGCGCCGAGCGCCTCGTACTCGTGCCGCAGCGCGTCGCGCGCGTCCTGTCCGGGCAGCCCGGCGCCGACGTGGGCGCGCGCCTGCTTGACGATCACGCGCGCTCCGGTGCGGTCGTCGACCGCGCGGAAGACGCCGCCGCGCGCGGAGTGCCGGATCGCCTCGCGGACGGTGTACCGGTCGGCGATCCGCACGGCGGGCCGTCCGGCGGCGCCGCGCGGAACGTCCCGGGCCGCTGCTCCGCCGCCGGCGGTCCCCGCGGCGTCGCTCGGGTCCGCCGCTGCCGCCTGCGGGCGCCCGGGGGCCGGCAGCGGCAGGCCGGCCAGGCCGGCGGCGTGAACCACGGCTTGCGCGCGTCCCGTACCGCGCGTCCCGCCGGATCGCGCAGCATCACTTCGAAGGAGCCCTCGTTGGTGAGCACCGGCGTGCCGTCGAAGGCGCCGTAGCGCAGGTGCACCAGGCTGCCGGGACGCCAGGGCCGGTCGGACAGCACCGCGGGACCGGGCAGCCCCGCCGTGGCCTCGTCCAACGCCTGGGCCAGCGCGGCCAGTCGAGCGTCGTCGGCGGGATAGACGGTGATCACCTTGCCGCACTGCGCGCGGTCGTAGCGGTGCGAGGTCATCTCCTGGACGAGGTCGAGGCTGCGGGCGAACTTGAAGGCGCATCCGGCGTCCACCAGGACCTCCGCGGTGCGGTGGAGCACCTCCGGGAACGACAGCCGGGTGGCGGACACGTGCAGTTTCCAGCCCTGCCGGCGGCGTGGCGCGTCCGAGGGCTCGACGTGGCACCACGTCTCGCCGGTGCGCATCGACCAGGTCCTGTGCTCCCCGGTGCGCACGACGGCGTCCGCGACGCCGCCCGTGCGGACCGTGTCCGCCGCCGGGCCGCCCGTACGGACCGTGCCGCCCGGCGCCGGGCCGCCCGCCGCCGGGCCGTTCGTCGTCGCGTCGGCGGCCGCGCGGTCGAGGACGGCGCGCACCACGCCGGACAGGGAGAACTCCGCCATCGGGCCGTCCTGTTCGTCGGGGCTTCGCGCCGGCTGCGGCGCTCCCTCAATCTCGCAGCGGCGACGGGCCCCAGCATCGGGGTAACCCCCACTCCTCGCGGCGGGGCCGGAACCTCCCCGGCACGCGCCGCACCAGGCCCGCGGGCGGCCCGACGCCGGTCGCGCCCGGCCTGCGCCGGTACAGGAGTGGTATGTCCCGGTACAGACGCCCGGCCCGGAGGCCGGGGCCGCCGGGCGCGGGTCGCGCGGGTCGCGCGGGTCGTGCGGATCGACCCGGCGGACCGTGCAACCACCGCGGCCCTCGCGGGAGTACCTACGGTCGGACGTTCACGCACACGCCGCACACAGGGGAGACATCGTGGCCCACCGCAGGATCAGCACGTTCGCCATGGGCGGGGCGCTCGCCGTTGCCGTGGCCGGGGGAGTCGTCGCGAGCACGCCCGCCTCGGCCGCGACGCACACGACGCACCCGGCGCACACCGTCCGCGCGGCGTTCACCGCACCCGCCGCACCCGCCGTGCACCCCGCACCCGCGACCCGCGCGGCCCGCCCCGCCGAGGCCGCCCGCCCCGCCGCCGCACCCGCCTCCCGGCGCGTCCGCACGCTGCCCGTGTCCCACGGCGTGGTCGACGGCACGGCGTGGTCGGTGTCGCTGGAGTACTACGCCTACGTCCCGGCCGGCTACGACGCGGACCCCGACCGTACGATCACCGGCGTGGTCTGCCAGCGGATGTACATCGGCGGCGTACGCGTCGACCACCAGGGCGGTCCCTGGTCGGACTGCTGGGGTGTGACCGGTCCCGGCGACACCTACGGGAACGGCAGCACCGGCCTGTGGGGCTGCCAGGACAAGGGGCTGTCCGGCAGCAGGCTGTCCGTCGGCATCCCGAACCCCGGCGCGGCCCGCGTCGAGGTGACGCTCGACGACGGCACCGTGCTGCGCGACCGCGTCACCACGCTGGCGCACACCGTCTTCGGCGGCTGGGCGGTGGCGATCCCGGACGGTCGGGTCATCGAGTCCCTCGACACGTACGACGCGGCCGGCGTCCTGATCAGCCACGACACCGACTGGCGGTGACGCAGGGGGTCCGGCGGGAGGACGGCGGGCCGCGCGCGGACGTGGACGGCGGGGAGGGCGCCGCGGTGCCGGGGCGGTGGGACGACGACGGCGGGTTCAGCATGTTCGTCGCCGCCCGCTGGCGTGCCCTGACGCACACCGCGTACCTGCTCACCGGCGACTTCCACGAGGCCGAGGACCTGGTGCAGGCGACACTGGTGCGGGTCTACCCGCACTGGGGGCGGATCCGTCAGGAGACGGCGGAGAGCTATGTCCGCCGCTGCCTGGTCAACACCCACCGCAAGCGCAGGATCGCGCAGTTCCTGGTGCCGTTGCTGCCGGACTCCGCCTCTCCGGCGGCGGACGCCGACCCGTCCGCCGCGGGGGAGGAGCGCGACGTGCTGTTACGGGCGCTCGCCGACCTCCCGGTGCGCATGCGCACCGTCGTGGTGCTCAGGTACTGGGAGGACCTCGGCGCGGAGGACGTCGCCCGGGCGCTGGGCTGCTCGGTCGGCACGGTCAAGAGTCAGGCGTCCCGCGCGCTGGTGAAGCTGCGGGACCATCCCGCCCTCGCCGGCCACCCGTCGGCCGGCAGACTCGGGGAGCCCCGATGACCCAGCAGGACAGCGGGGGGACCGCGGCGACAGCGAACTGCTGCGCGCCGCCTTCGCCCGCGCGGTGGACGGCGTCCAGCCCTCCTCCGCCCCGGTGGGGCGCATCCTCGCGGCCGGCCGGGCCCGGCGGTCGCGCCGGCGGCTGGCGGTCGTGACCGCGGTCGCCGCGTCGGTGGCCGCCGCGGGGCTGACCGTGCCGCTGTACCGGCCGGCCGGGTCGGGACCGGCGCCCGCCCCGGCGCGGACCGCGCCGGCCGCCCCGCCCGCCCGTACCGGACCGGCGCCGGCCGCCACGTCCGCCTCGCCGAGCCCGGCCGGGGTGGTGCGCACCCCGCTGGGCCAGGGGGAGGCGGGCGGCGTGCCGTGGTCGGCGGCGCTGCGGTTCTACCCGCGGGCGCCGGCCGGGGCGCCGGGACCCGCCGTGCTGTGCGTGCGGATGTGGATCGGCGGCAGCCTGGTCGACGCCGCCGGCGGCCCGTGGGCCGACTGCCAGGCGGTCCGTGGGACAGCCGACCCGGTCTGGCGGGCCGGCGGCGCCGCCCTCTACGGCTTCCAGGACAAGGGGCTGTCGGGACCGCGCATCGTGATCGCGCCGGCCGCCCCGGGCGTCGCCACCGCCGTGGTCGCCCTCACCGGCGGCGGCAGCCTGCACGCGACCGCGGCCACCGTCCCGGGCACCGCGTACGGCGGCTGGGCGGTGGCCGTCCCCTCCGGCCGGCACATCGCCGCGGTCCGGGTGTACGCCGCGGACGGCCGCCTGCTCGGCACGGACACCGGCCTGTACTGACCCCGCGGCGGCGATCCCGCCGCGGCGGCGGTGCGTCGCGTCCCGGCGGCGATCCCGCGGCGGCGGTGGTGCGTCGCGTCCCGGCGGCGATCCCGCGGCGGCGGTGGTGCGTCGCGTCCCGGCGGCGATCCCGCGGCGGCGGTCCCGCGGCAGCGGAAGTCCCGCGGCAGCGGAAGTCCCGCGGCGGCGACGGCGTGGCCGCGGGTCCCCGGCTCCCCGCGGCGGCGGGTCAGGCCGGCCGGCGTCCGGCCGACCACTGTTCGATGCGGGCCGTGATGTCGGCGAAGTGCTCGGCGATGGAGGCCGCCGCGGCCTGCGGATCGCGCGCCCGCAGCGCCTCCAGCACCTGCCGGTGCTGGCGCACCACATGCGCGTGGTCCGTGCGCGGCTTGGCCATGTCGGCCTCCAACTGCCGGTAGACGTCCCAGAACAGTCCGATGAGCTGGAGCACCAGGGCGTTGCCGAGGGGTTCGTAGAGCAGTTCGTGGAACCGCCGGTCGTGACCGGCCCGCCCCGCGTCGCCGTCCGCCTCCAGCGCTCCCAACTCGGCCTGCAACTGGGCCAGATCGGTGTCGGACAGCTCCAGCGCCGAGCGCCGGATCAGTCCGCTCTCCAGCAGTGCCCGCACCTCCACGATGTCCAGCAGCGCCCGCGGGTCGTCGCGGCGCGCCGCGAGCCGGGAGTGGAAGAGCAGCCCCGGCGCCAGCGAGCGCAGCGCGGCGGTGCCGACGTAGGTGCCGTAGCCGTGCCGGACGTCCACGATGCCCAGCGCCTGCAGCCCCTTGAGCGCCTCGCGCACCGAGTTGCGGCTGACGCCGAGCGTGCGCATCAGCTCCGGCTCGGCGGGCAGCGGGTCGCCCGGGTCGAGGTCCATGCCCAGGACCAGCTCGACGATCTGGTCCTGCACGGTGGGCCGCCGCAGCCGTTCCGGCGGCGACACCGGGGCGGGGGGCTTGCGCTGCGCTGACATGAGGCATACGTTACCGCTCCAGTAGGACGTCGGACATCCTACGTCCTACATTGGTCCGGCCCGCGGAGCCACCGCGTCCCGCGGCCCGTCCCGCACCCGCCCGCCTACCGTGCCCGTACCGCCCCCGCTCCCGAGGATGCGAGCCCCATGACCGACTCCACGGCCCCGCCGCCACTGCGCTGGCGGGCCACGCTGGCCGCCCAGGACTGGAAGTCCTTCACCGCCGCATGGCTCGGCTACGCCATGGACGGCTTCGACTTCGTCCTGATTACCTTGGTCCTGACCGAGATCGGCAAGGACTTCCACCTGTCCACCGTGCGCGCCGCGACCCTGGTCTCGGCCGCCTTCGTGTCACGGTGGTTCGGCGGCCTCGCGATCGGCGCCCTCGGCGACCGCTTCGGCCGGCGCCCGGCCATGCTGCTGAGCATCGGGCTGTACGCGGTCGGCTCGGTGCTGTGCGGATTCGCCTGGGACTACTGGTCGCTGTTCGCGTTCCGCATGGTCGTCGGACTCGGCATGGCCGGCGAGTACAGCGCCAGCACCACGTACATCATCGAGAGCTGGCCGCGGCGGATACGCAACACCGCCAGCGGCATGCTGCTGTGCGGCTACCCGATGGGCAGCGTGCTCGCCGCCAAGACCTACGCCTGGGTGGTGCCGCACACCAGCTGGCGGGTGCTGTTCTGGATCGGCGTCGTACCGGTCGTCCTCGCGATCTACCTGCGCCGCCGGCTGCCCGAGGCCGCCGACTGGGAGCAGGCGAACCAGGCCGGCCGGACACGGGTCAGCGCCACCGCCCGGCTGTTCGGCGGCCGGGCCAAGCTGTGGACGGTCCCGGTCTGCCTGGTGGCCGCGGTCTGCCTGGTCGTGGTGCTGCGCGGCCAGTCCGTCCCGGTGACGCTGGCGCTGGTCGCGGTCGTCACCGCCTGCTTCGTCGCGATGTCGGTACGGTTCGCCCAGCGACTGTGGCCGGTGGTGGTGGCGCTGATGGTCACCGTGTTCTGCGCGTTCCTGTACTCGTGGCCGATGCAGTCGCTGCTGCCCACCTACCTCAAGACCGACCTGCACTACGACCCCGCGCAGGTCTCCGACGCGCTGCTGTACGCGGGGTTCGGCTACGCGGCCGGCTCGGTGCTGGTCGGCTACCTCGGCGACCGCTTCGGCACCCGCGCCGGCTACGTGACGATGCTGGTCGCGTCGCTGGCCTTCGTCTACCCGGTGTTCGCGCTCGGCCAGGGCCACACCGCGGCGCTGTGGGTGCTGCTGTTCCTGCTGGTCGGCACCAGCTCCGGCGCGTCCGGCGTGCTGCCCAAGTACGTCAGCGACCACTACCCGATCGAGATCCGCGCCGCCGCGCTCGGATTCAGCTACAACGTCGGCGCGCTGGGCGGCGCGGCGGCCCCGGTGCTCGGCGCCCGGCTCGCCGAGCCGCTCAGCCTGGGCACCGCCATCGGTGTGCTCGCCCTCGGCGTGACCGTGCTGGTCGTGCTGCTGATCGTCTTCGACGTGCCGCGGCGGGTGCAGGACTTCGCCGACGCGCGGCACGACGCCCGCGGTCCCGGCGACCCCGGTGACGGGGCCGCAGAGCGGCGCCCGAACCCCGATTCCACGAGTGAGAAGGTCTGATGATCCACGGAGTGGTTCCTCCCCTGTGCACCCCGCTGACCGAGGACCTGGAGGTGGACACCGCGTCGCTCGAACGCCTCACCGGCTTCCAGCTCGACGCGGGCGTGCACGGCCTGTTCGTCGGCGGCTCCACCGGCGAGGTCGCCCAACTGACCGACGCGCAGCGGGACACCGCGCTGCGCACGGTCGTCGCCACGGCCGCGGGACAGGTCCCCGTGCTGGCCGGAGTGATCGACACCGGCACCCGGCGGGTGATCGAGCACGCCCGCCGCGCCGCACGGTCGGGCGCCGACGCGGTGGTGGCCACCGCGCCCTTCTACGTCGGGGTGGCCGAGGGCGAGACGCGGGCCCACTACGAGGCGCTGCACGCGGCCGTGGACGTGCCCGTCGTGGCCTACGACATTCCGTCCAACGTCGGCCGCAAGCTGTCGCCCGACCTGCTCGGCGACCTCGCGCGGGCCGGGACGATCGCCGCGGTCAAGGACTCCTCGGGCGACCTGGAGTCCTTCCAGCGGCTGCTGGACGCCGCCGAGGACAGCGGCGCGGCATGCCTGACCGGCTCAGAGACGCTCGCCGATCTCGCCATGGCGCGCGGCGCGCACGGCATCGTGCCGGGCCTCGGCAACGTCGACCCGCACGGCTACGTCCGGCTCTACGAGGCGGCGCGCCGCGGCGACCAGGCAGCGGCGCGTGCCGAGCAGCGCCGGCTGACCGCGCTGTTCTTCGCGCTGGTGGAGGTCGCCGACCGCCGCAGGGTGAGCCGGATCTCCGCCGCGCTGGGCGCCTTCAAGGCCGCCCTGGCCCACCGCGGGGTGATCGCCCATCCGGCCACGCAGTCACCGCTGCTGCCGCTGACCGCGCAGGAGTCCCGGGCGGTCGCCGCGGTGCTGGACTCGGCGGGCCTGGGCCCGGTCCGGCGGGCGGACGCCCTGTCGCCGGGGGCGTCGAATTCGTGAACAGGACACCGACCTTCAGGAGGCGTTCCATGATGTTCGACCGACGCAGGCTCCTCGTCCTTCCGTTCGCCGCGGGGGCGGTGGCGTGGGCGGGTCGGCCCGCGTCGGCGGCGACGGCGGCCGGGACGTCCCCGGCGGACGGCGGCGGAAGCCGGCCGGGCGGGGGCGGGCAGGCGCCGCGCGCGGGCGCGGGGGCGTACGGGGGCGGCGGCGAGCGCCCCGCGGTGGAGACGTCCGTGCCGTTCACAGCGGGCGCGGACGGGTACGCCACGTTCCGGATCCCCGCCGTGGTGCGCACCGGCCGCGGCACCCTCGTCGCGTTCGCCGAGGCGCGGGCGAGCGGCTCGGACACCGGCAGCATCGTGGTGGTCGCCAAGCGTTCGCAGGACGGCGGGCGCAGCTGGGGCCCGCTCGCCGTGGTGGCCGGCGACGGCAGCGACACCCACGGCAACCCCTGTCCCGTGGTGGACCCGCGCACCGGCGACATCGTCCTGCTGACCTGCACCAACGCCGCCGATGCGACCGAGACCGCGATCATGGCGGGGCAGGTGCCGCCCGCCGACGGCCGCCGCGTGTGGGTGCAGCGCGGCATCGACGACGCACGCGGCTTCACCCCGCCGCGCGAGATCACCGCCGAGGCCAAGCACCCGGACTGGCGCTGGTACGCCACCGGTCCCGGCCACGCGATCGCCCTGACCACCGGACGCCACCGGGCCGGCTGGTCGCCCCCGCCAACCACTCCACGCCGCCGCCGGTCGGCTCCGCCGACACCGGCGCCGAGCCCCGTTACTACGGCGGACACTGTCTGATCAGCGACGACGGCGGCGAGAGCTGGCGGATCGGCTTCGTCGACGACACCCCCGACGGCGTGGTGAACGCCAATGAATCCTGCGCCGCCCAACTCCCGGACGGCCTGGTCTACTTCAACGCCCGCAACCAGGGCGGCACGGCGCCCGGCGTGCGGGTCGACGCGCGCAGCGCGGACGGCGGCGGGACGCTGCTGCGCCCCTACGCCCCGCAGACCGGGCTCGTCGGCCCGGTCGTTCAAGGCAGCGTCCTCCAAGTCCCCGACGGGCCGCTGTTGTTCGCCGGGCCCAGCGATCCCGACGCCCGCGCGGCCATGGCGGTCCGCGTGAGCCACGACGGCGGACGCGACTGGGCCACGGCGCTGGTGCTGTCCGCGGACCCAGCCGCGTACAGCGACCTGGTCGCGCTCTCCCCGACGACGGTCGGGCTGCTCTACGAGACCGGCGCGTCCTCCCCGTACGAGACGCTGACCTTCGCCCGCATTCCGGCAGCCGCGCCGGGCGGCTGAGCGCCCGGCCGTGCGGACTACCGCGGTTCGAGCTTCCAGATCTGCGGGGACAGCTTGTTGCACGTCCACTGCTCGACGTTGGCGCCGGCCGCGGTGGAGCCGCCGGCCACGTCCAGGCACAGGCCGCTGCCGGTGTTGCGCCAGGTCCAGTAGCCGTCGCCCTGGTTGAGGGCGACCCAGCGCTGCGCGGCCGAGCCGGTGCAGGGCTCCTGGTCGACGTTGGCGCCGGCCGCGGTGCTCGCGCCGGCGACGGTCACGCACAGGCCGGAGTTCTGGCCCCTGAGGGTGAAGTCACCGGAAGCGGCCTTGGTGAACAGGAAGTTCTGCGGGCCCAGGCCGTTGCACGTCCACTGCTGGATGTTGCCGCCGGAGACGCGGGAGTCCGCCGACACGTCGAGGCAGTCGCCGCTGATGACGCTGATCAGCCGGTACGTTCCGCCCGACGCCAGGCCCGCGCCGGTGGAGTTCTGAGTCCCCTGCGAGGAGCCGGTGGCGTAGAACGGCTGGCACACCGATCCGACGTAGTCGGTGGCGATCTCCAGCAGCCGGGTGCCGTCGGTCGACGGCAGCAGCGGGGAGCTGTAGTTGGGGCAGTAGCTGCCGTCGGGGTTCGGCACCGCCACCGGCGCGTCGATCGCGAACCAGCGGCCGGTGCCGTTCTCGGTGTTGACCAGGACGGTACGGCCGCTGGTGGTGGCGAGGGCGCCGTTGGCCTCGCGGAACTGCTGGCCGACCAGGACCAGGCGCCCGGCGGCGGTGCCGTTGGCCAGCCAGGCCACGGTCGGCGCGTGGGTGAAGAACTGCCCGGTGGCGGTGGTGATCAGCGGCCCGACGTCGGTGGGCGATCCCCAGTCCGCGCCGTCGGCGGAGGTGCGGTAGTGCGCGGCGCAGTCGTGGACGTCGCCGGTGCCGCACACCTCGTAGGTCATGTAGAAGCTGCCGTCGGGACGTTGGACCACGGTGGCCATGCCGGGGCGCAGCGCCGCGTTCGACGGCGCGACGGTGGGATGCACCGGCCCCCAGGTGCGGCCGTCGGAGGAGAACCGCTCCTCCAGCGACTGACTGTGCGCGCCGGGGTCCGTCTCGTCGGAGTAGTGGCACACCAGGTCGCCTTCGGAGTCGACGGCGAACTCCGGCTCCCACAGGCCGCCGGTGTTCTGCGCCGTCTGGCAGGGCGGCAGTGGGGACCAGGTCACGCCGTGGTCCTGGCTCTGCCACACGTCGATGGACATCCTGCGGTCCGCCGGGGTCTGCCCGACCGAGGCGCCCCACAACAGCGTGCCGGCGGGCATCGCCCCGATCGGGCGCGGGAGTTCGAAGAGCGTGGAGCAGCACAGGCCGTTCACGGTCGCCGGGTCGTGGACGTCGCCGATCTCGCGGAACGTGGCGCCGTCGTCGGTGCTGTGGTAGACGCGGCCGACGCCGCCGGCCGCGTCGAAGTCCACCACGGAGGCGATGACCTGGCCGTTGGCGGAGCCGGAGTGCGCGAGCCTGATCACCCGCGGGTACAGGCCGGTGCCGCTGCGCAGCGCGGTCCCGGTGGCGTCCGGGCGGACCGCGGCGGGCGCCGCGGACCCGGTCCCCGCCTTCGCGGCGCGGGCCGTGGAGGCGGCCGATGCGGCGGAGGCGGGTCCCGCGGTCGCCGCGGCGGCGACGCCCAGGACCGCCGCGAGCAGGCCGCACAGGACGAGCGCGAGCCGTTCGCGCGGCGGCGCGGGCGGCTTCCGCCAGTGCGGCGGACGTGGCGGAGCGGGCGGGGTCGACGGTGTCCCAGTACGCATACGACGTGCCTCCTGCGGTGGTTGCGCGGCGGAGAACGGACGTGGCGCGTGCGTGGGCGGCACCCGGGCCCGGGGCGCGGCGGACCCGGCCGGGGCGTATTGCAACGATGCAAGAGAGCGCCGAGAGGCATGAGAGCACAGACGCGCTTGGCATGTCCATACTTCTCGACGGACGGCTGGGGCTCCTGGGGCGGGTGCGCACCCGCCCGGGAGGGCCGGTGGAAGGCGCTACGTGCCGTCTCCTGGCCCGCCGCGGCCGGCCAGGAGACGCAGCAGCGCGTAGCCCGAGCCGACGACCGCGCTGGTGCGGTCGTGCCGGGTGGCGAACGCGGCCACCGCGGTGCGCGTCGGCGGGTGGAAGCCCAGGAAGCACTGCTGGCCGAAGGTGGCGCCGGCGTGGAAGAGCAGCGGCCCGCCGGCCGCCGGGTGGCGGTACCAGGTCAGGGTGTGCGTCTCCTCGCGGTGGCCCGAACCGCGCCGCAGCTGGGGGACTTGGACGTCGCCGAGCGCCTGGGCCAAGGTGGGCGGAAGGGCCCGCGCGCCGGCCGCGGTACGGGCCGCGGTACGGGCTCGGGCGTGCGGTCCGCCGGCCGCCCGCAGATGCGCCTCGGCATAGCCGAGCAGGTCGCCCGGGGTGCCGACCAGCCCGCCGGCCGGTGCGAACGCGGCCATCTCCGTGGCCGGCAGCGGGGTGCGGCCGTCCGCCCGGTAGCCGGTCGCGGCCGGGAACGCCGCCGGCGCCTGCCGCTCGCGGTCGTCGCCGCGACGCCCGCCCGGACCGACGGTGAGCGCGGTCGCCTCAAGGCCCAGCGGCCGCAGCACCCGTGCGGCGAGCAGATCGGGGAACGCCGCGCCCGCCGCGCGCTCCAGCACCGGCCCCAGCAGCGCCAGGCCGAGGTTGGAGTAGTGCCAGCGGGCGCCGGGGGAGTGCCGCAGACGGGTCCGGGCGAGGGCCGCGAGCAGCCGCTCGCGGTCGTAGCCGGCGTAGCCGTTGGCGTAGGGGTGCAGCAGCGCGCCCGCGACCATGTCCCGCGGCACCCTCGGCAGACCGGCGGTGTGGGTGGCCAGATGGCGCAGCGTGATCCGGCGGGCGTCGCCGCGCGGCAGCGCCGAACCGGGCAGGTACGCCGCCATCGGATCGTCCAGTGCGAGCCGTCCGGCCCGCGCCTGGTCGGCCAGCAGCAGCACGGTGAAGGTCTTCGTCAGCGAGCCCAGCGCGAAGCCGAGACGGTCACGGGCCGGGGCCGGAGTCGGGGCCGGGTTCGGATCCGCTGCCGCGCGGTCGGGCGCGGGCGCGGGAGCGGCGACTGCGGTGGCGGTGGCCGTGGCGGCGGTGGTGGCGGCGGTGGCGGCGCCGGTTCCGCCGGTGGCGTACGTCCGGCGGCCGTCGACGGAGACGGCCACCACGACGTCGGGCGCCCGCACCCGGGCCACGGCGCGGTCCAGCAGCGCGGGCAGCTCCGCCGCGTCCACGTCGTCTCGCGCGGACGCGAGGGACGTGGGCGGCGCCGGCGACGACGCGCGGGTCACGCCGCGACGTCCGAGGACAGCGCGCGCGAGGTGGCCATCGCGGAGGCGAACGCGGCCACCAGCGTGGGATGGTGCACCTGGTCGAAGACCTCGTCCGGATCGCCCGCGGGCATCGCGCCGCGCACCGGCATCGCGCCGTCCGGCGCCTGAGCGGCGGCGTACCGCTCCCACATTCCGGCGTCCAGCACCGGCCCGGGCAGGCACGCGTCCACCACCAGCAGCTCGCCGAGCAGGTCCCAGTGCTCCAACTCGGCCCAGTCCGCGGTCCACGCGGGCAGGTAGAGGGCCAGGTAGTCGGCGATCTCCTGCGGTACGCGCTCGGGCGCCGCGCCCCAGTCGGTGAGGTGGAAGACGGTGTGCGTGATGTCGTACGCGATGTGCAGCTGCACGGTCCACGGCTCGGGCATCCGGCCCAGCCAGGTCGCCGCGAGCGCCTGTTCGACGTCGCCGCTGGGCGCCAGGCCGATCTTGCGCTCGGCGTTGAGCAGTCCGAGCCGCCGGGTCGGCATCATCTCCAGCGCCCGCCAGCTCGCGGTGCTGCGCGCCAGGTCGATCGCGCGCTCCAACTCCGGGTGGCGGTGACCCAGTTCGTGCAGGCTGGCGTAGATCTCCAGCGGCACGGGGGACAGCGGCTCCTGGCGCTGCAGCTCGGCCAGCAGGTTGCCGCCGTCCAGCAGGTCGCGCCAGGCGTGGTCGAGCAGGCGCACCGAGCTGTCGTGCTGCCGCGATCCGGCCACCCCCTCCCGCGCCAGCACCCGCATGTTGATCGCCAACTCACCGACCGGCTTGAGCCGTTCGACGATGCCGCGACCGGACGCGAGGTCCTCGTCGGTGAGCCGGAACCGTTCGCGGTTGGCGTCCAGCCAGGCCAGCGCCCGGTCGCCGACACGGTGCAGGAGCGCGGGTGATGCGGCGGTCACGGTGTCGCCTCGCCTTCGGGATCGGGGTGGACGCGGCCCGGCGGACGGGCGCGCGCCAGCGTGGCGGCGAACGCGGCCACGAGCGTGGAGTGATAGCAGGCGTGGAAGGTCCCGCTGGAGCTGGAGCTGGAGCTGGAGCTGGAGCTGGAGCTGGAGCTGGAGCTGGGGTCGGAGCTGGGGTCGGAGGCGGCGCCGGCACCGGAGGCGGAGTCGCCGCTGTCGGCGCCGTTCCTCGGCCCGCCCTGCCCCGGATCGCCGGACTCGGGCAGCGCGCCGCTCCCGGTGCGCGCCGCCGCCAGCAGCCGCCACGCCGCCGGGTCGTACGGCGCGCCCGGCAGACACGCCGAGACCGCCTGGAACTCGCCGACCAGATCCCACAGGCGTTCCTCGGCCCACGTCCCGGTCCAGGCGGGCAGCCACAGCCGCAGGTACTCCGCGAGCGGCGCCGGCAACCGGTCAGGACGGCGGCCCCAGTCGGCGGTGTGGAAGACGTCGTGGGTGATGCCGTACGCGGACTTCAGGTCCAGGGCCCACGGTTCCGGCGTCATCCCGAGGCCGGTCCGCGCCAGCACCGCGTCGAAGTCGTCGTGCGGCGGCAGCCCGATCCGGCGCTCGGCGTTGAGCACGCCGAGGGTCCGGGTGTGGTCCTCGCGGGCCACCCGCCAGCGGCGCAGCGAGGTGGTCGCCCCGATCAGCTCCTCGGCCCCCGGGTTGCGCAGACCGGCCTGGGCGAACACCCCGTACAGCTCCACCGGGTACGTCGCCAGCGGCTCCCCGAGGACGAGTTCGGCGAACAGCTCGCCGCCGCGGGTCTCCTTCCACGCGAAGGCGAGGAGCCCGGCCGCGGCGTCGCGCACCTCCGGCAGCGGATGCAGCGCCTGGACGACCTGCGCCAACTCCGCCAGCTCACCCAGGGGTTTGAGCGTCATGTTGGGGTCGGCGTCGGTGGCGACATCGGCCGGCAGCCGGAAGGCGGACTGTTCCGCGGTCAGCCAGCGCAGCGCCCCGACGGCGATGTCGTCCAGCAGCTCGGCGTCGGGGTGCGGGGCCGGCCCCCGGCGGTCGTGGTGGCGCGGTGCGGCGGGGGAGTCGGGTGCGGGTCCCCGGCCGCTCGCCGCTCACCGGGCGTCGCCGCGCAGGCGCCGCGCGGCAGCCGTGTGCAGCGCCACCCGCGGGTCGGCGCCGCTCATCCTGCGGACGTAGAGCAGGCCGGTGTCCAACCCGAGAGTGGCCGGCACGTCCCGCACCCGGGACAGCCAGCGGCCGACCCCCGCGGCCTGCAGCCAGTCGCGCCGGCGGACCGCCCGGACGAAGCCCCTGGCCAGGTCGTCGGTGCGGGCCGCGAGCCCGGCGGCGAGCGCCGGGGCGAGCCCGGGCAGCGCGAGCGCGGCCAGCTGCGACGCGCGGTGGGAGAGCTTGGGCCACGGGTCGGTGTGCAGCCAGGCGTCCCCGGCCGCGGGCTCGTCCGGCCACGGGGCGCCGGCCGGCGGCAGGAACGCCCGGGACGCCTCGACCAGGCCCCGGTACGTCCACAGCGAGACGTCCGAGGCGTCGGCCCCCGGCGGATAGGCGGCCAGCGCCCGCAGCACGACCTGACCGTCCGCACCGCCCGAGCCGCCCGAGCCGCTCGCGATGCCCGTCCCGCCGGGCGTGTCGCGCGCCGCGCCGGCGCCCAGCGCGTACGGCGCCAGGACGTCGGCGCCCAGCACCCGCACGGCGGCCAGGGCCACCGCGTCGTCCTGGGCCAGGAGGGCCGACAGCGCATAGGAGTCGCCCCCGCCGTCGAGGGCGAGGGCGACTCCGTTCGCGACATCGGCCACCACAGTGCTCAGTGCGGAGTTGTCCCGCGCCTGTGCGGCCAACGTGTCCTCCCGGCCGTCAGCGGGCGTCCGTCTTCGGCGCGCGGGGGGTGGGGGGCGAAATGAGCAGCAGGGCCGCGAGAAGCAGACCGCCGCCGCATTCGCGGGTGTCGCGGTAGATGCCTTCCGGTTCTGCGGAATCCAGCAGTCCTTCGACCTCAGCGGCAAGGGCTGCCGTCTCGACCGGGGCTGTCAGCTCCGTAGCCATGGGACCATCTCCTTCGTCTCGGAAGTGCTTTCAGCATTACATTCGCGACAAATGCCTGCAAATCGGACATGCGGTCGCGAGTGAAGCACCCCTCGGCGGGCGTCCCGTACGGCCGCTCAGTGCGGCGGCGCCTGCACGATCAGCCGCAGCGCCTCCCTGAGACTGCGCGCCGTGTCCGCGTCGAGCGCGGCCAGCAGCTCCGCCTCCGCCGCCTCGTTCGCGCGCACCGCCTCCCGCACGGCCCGGACGCCGGCCTCGGTCAGTGTCACCACGTTGCGCCGCCGGTCCTGGGCGTGCGGGCGGCGGGCCACCAGGCCCTTGCCCTCTAGAGCGTCGAGGATCGCGACCATCGTCGTGCGGTCCACGCCGAGCCGCAGCGCGGCCTGCTGCTGGGAGGGGGGCTCGCCCTCGGCGACGGTCAGCAGGACGCCCAGCTCCCGCGAGGTGACGCCCACCGGCTCCAGTGCCGCGTCGCCCAGGTCCGCCATGCGGGCCTGCGCGTGCTTCAGCAGATACCCCAGAAGGGCGGCGGGTGCGGGGAACTCGTCGTCGTAAGCCATGAGCTATTCTAAAAGCAGCCTGATCGTCAGTGCTCCTGATGATCAGTGCAACGGCACAACGTGTGCCGGGTACGGCCACCCCTGTGTCGTATGCCTTGTCGTATGCCGGAAGGACCGGACATGATCCTCGTCACCGGAGGCCTCGGCTTCATCGGTTCCCACACCGTCCGCGCGCTGCTCGACCAGGGCGAGGAGTGCGTCCTGGTGCAGCGCCGCAGCACGGAGCTGCCGCCCGTGCTGGCCGGCGCGCGCGTCGCGGTCGAGCGGGTCGACATCGGCGACCGCGACGCGCTGCTCGACGTCGGCCGCCGGCACGCGGTCACCGGCATCGTGCACCTGGCCGGTCCCGGCCCCGCCCGCATCGCGCCCGAGGCCGCGGTCGAGGCGGCCCGCGCCACCCTCGGCGGACTGCTGAACGTGATGCAGGCCGCGCAGGAGTGGGGCGTGCGCAGGCTTGGCGTCGCCAGCACGATCGGCGTGTACTTCGGCGCCCGGACGGACGCGGACGCGGGCAGCGGCCTGCCGCTGCCCGAGGACACACCGCTGTCGCTGTCGGTGCCGGCCGCCATCCCGGCCTTCAAGAAGATCGGCGAGCTGCTCGGCAGCCACCTCGCCGACGTGACCGGTCTCGACATCGTCGACTACCGCATCTCCGGCACCTGGGGACCGGGCGGCCACGAGGACCCGTTCTTCGCCGCGCCCGCCCTCGTCCACGCCGCCGCCCGGGGCGCCGAGCCCGACCTGTCCACGCTCATGGCGCCCGCCTACGCAGACGACGCGCTGGACCTGAACTACGTGAAGGACACCGGGCGCGCCATCGCTCTCCTCCAGCTCGCGGACAAGCTCAACCACCGTACGTACAACGTCGGTTCCGGCCATGCCACGTCCAACGCCGACGTGGCCGCCGCGATCAGGAGGACGGTGCCCGACGCGCGGGTCGACCTCCCCACCGGCAGCCGCGGCCCGCACCTGGTCCTCGACATCGGCCGCCTCCGCGAGGACACCGGCTACCGGCCCGAGTACGACACCGAGCGCGCCGCCGCCGACTACATCGCGTGGCTGCGCGCGGGCCACGACCGCTGAGTCCCCGGCCGGTCAGGGCGAGGGGACGGCGGAGACCGTGTACCCCTCGGCGTCCATCTGGTCGAACCGCCGCTCGGCGAGGGCGAACGCGCCCGCGCGCACACCCAACGGCCGCTGGAACGGCCGGTCGAGCTGGGCCGCCAGGCAGATCGCGAACGCGACCGACGCGCCGACGCAGCACAGCGCGGCGAGTTGACGGACCGTCATCGACACGCCGAGCAGCGCGGGGAAGGCGATCAGCAGCGCGCCGCCCACCAGCATCGCGTACCAGGTGACTCCCGGCATCCGCCCCGCGGCCTGGGCGGCCCGGTCGGTCCTGGTCTGGTAGACGGCCGCCAGCGCGTCCTGAGCGGAGGAGCGGGCGGCCTCGCGTGCCGGGTCCGCCGCGGCCGACCCGCCGATCGCGGCGCGGGTACGGTCCAGGTCCTGCCACGCCCGCGGGCTGGTCCTGCCGTGCGCGAGGTCCGGGAACTCCACGGTGCGCACCGTCGCGGTGTACTGGCGGAGCAGTTCCCGTACCCTCGCGCGGTCCTCCGCGGCCAGGCCGCCCGCCGCCCAGTAGGCGTCGGCGAGCGCGCGCGACTCGTCGTACGTACGGGACCGGGCGCCGCTGAGCGCCGACCAGCCGCCTGCCACCTGGAACCCGGTGAGGAGGATGAACGAGCTGAGCAGCACCGCGCCGATCAGGGACTGCGCCTGGCCGGTGAACTCCCCGGCGGGCGCCCGCCGTCCGGTGCCGAGGAACTTGCCGGTCAGGTAGGCGAAGGCGACACCGCCGAGGACGGACAGCAGCGACACGACGTACAGGAACGTGGCACTCCCTGGTCGGTGGCGGTACGCGGCGTCGCGGCCCGCGGGGACATCGGCTCTGGGATCGCGGGGGAGCGGGGTCGGCGCGGCCCCGGGCGAGGGGCCGGGGCGCGGGTGGGAGGCGGACGGCTCGGGTCGGTAGCGCGGGCCAGCGCCGGCCGAAGCGGCCCCGGGGGGTGGGAGGGCGTCAGGAGTGGCGGCCCGTGCCGCGTGGATACGCGGCGGCGAGCGCGGCGGGCAACAGCACGCAGAGCACCGAGAGCAGCCACCAGCGGGTGGCGTCCTCGGAGCGGGCATCGCCGAACGGAGGCACGACGGGCGCTGCCCCGACGAAGGACGCGCCCGCGGGCGGACCGGGCGCCGCGGCGGCGGGCGCCGTCACGTCGGGCGCCGTCATGTCGGGCGGTGACGCGCCGGGCCCACGGGCCGCCGGCACGCCCGCGGCGGCTTTCGAGGACGCGGCGCCGGAACCCGGGGCGCGACCGGGCGGCGCAGCCGTCGTCGCACCGGCCGGTGCGGAGGAGGGGGCGCCGGGTGCGGCCGGTCCCGAGGCCGGCGGCCGCGCGGTGGGGCCGGTCGGTGAGACGGGCGGCGGCGTCGCGGGCCGCGAGGACGCCGGGGGAGGAGCGGTCGGCGGGGAGGCCGGGGGCGAGGGCGGAGTGGCCGGCGGAGAGGAGGGCGGGGCGGAAGACGGCGGCGGAGAGGCGCCCGCCCCTCCGGGACACGCGGCGCCCACCCGCACCACCAACCCGCCGTGCCCGGAGCCGCCGTGGCCCAGGAGGGCGACGGACGTGACCGTGTGCCCGTCGCCCGCGCACATCACGACCAGGACGCCGCACCGCCCGCCGCCGCTCGTCGACGCGGCCGAGGCGCTCGGCGCGGGGCCGGCTCTCCCGCCCTCGGGCCCCGTCAGGCAGCCGACCACCACGACGATCCCGGCGCTGTGCGCCCCGCCGCGGGACACGGTCGCCGCGCCGGCGTGCGCCGCGGGGCCGAGGCACGAGACCGTGCCGGCAACCGCGGCGGCGACCATGGCGACGGCCGACACGGCCGCGATCCGACGCCCCCCACCCCTCGTCACGGTCCTTACGGTAAACGGGTGAGCGGGCATGTGTCAGGCGAACAGGACAGATGCCTACAAGACAGATGAAAAGCTCATCGCATCATCGGAGGTATCGACTCCGGGAAACGTCGAGGAGACCGGACTCCCGAAAGAGCCCGGTCTCCGATGGGGTGTGCCGCGAGCGGCGGCACGGCGCTACCAGCGATACCAGCGGCCGCGTCCACCCCCCGAACTGGTGCCCCGGACCACGAATCCGAGCAGCCAGACGACCAGCACCACGACAGCGACCCACCACAGGATCTTCAGTGCGAAGCCGGCGCCGAACAGAATCAGCGCGAGAAGCAGAACAAGAAGCAACGGTCCCATGTTTACCAACCTCCACCGGGCCGTTTGCCCCGGACCCACGACCTCACGCGTGTGAATGTTCGACGATGTCGCATCCGTGGGCGCGGGGTTCGCGGAGGGCGTGGCGCACATGCGCGGCCTGCCGGTCCCGGACGTTCGGGGGTGAAGCGCCCGGGACCGGCGGCGACATGTCCGGCAGGGGGAAAGCCGGACGAGACGGGCCCTGAATGCTGGGGGGCGAGGGCCCGTGACAGCCGCCTGCCCCCGATCGCGCGCACCTAACACCCGGATCCGCGATGCCGCTTCTTCTTCCGGTCTTGTTCCTGTCTTCTTCCGGCCGTCCGGTCTTCTTCCGGCCGTCCGGCTCCACGCGGCCCTTCGACGGCTCCCCGCCCCCGGCCGGTCCGGCCACCGCTCACGCCACCGGCGGCGGTCCCGACCTGCCCGTGGCACCGGACGCGCCGGACGCACCCCCCGAGGCACCCGCCGAAGTGCCCCCGGAGGGGACGGCGGAGAAGGCGACGCCGGTGACCTGGCACAGGGGAGTGGTCGAAGCGGCGACGGCCGGGCCGGTCGCGTCGGTCTCGGTCGCGTCGGCCGGGGCGAGCGGTCCGAGGACGACGGTCGTGGTGCCCAGGGTCCGACCGGCGGCGCCGAGGAACGCGACCCGCACGGTGTAATCGCCGCCCGCGGTACCGCCGTTGACCGCCCGCAGCCGGGCGACCGCGCGTCCGCCGGTGACCGTGCACCCGGTCAGGTGCACGTCCCGCGCGGCGGTCCGGTGCGCCGGCGGACGCCCGGCGTGGTGCCCGCCGAAGCCGTAGAGCCCGGTGAAAGCGTCGACGATCACGGCCGCGCCCGTGATCAGGACGGCGGCGGCCGCCCAGCGTCCCCGGCTGCCCGCCACGCAGGCTCTCCTCCCCCTCGGCCGGCCCCGCCCGGCCGGTCCCTCACCGGTCACCGTACCCCGCGCCTACGGGTGCGTGTCCGCGACGGCCGGTCGGTGAGGCTGCTCCGCGCCTACGGGTGCGTGTCCGAGACCGCGATGACCTCGTCGAGGCGGTCCAGGGCGGCCTGCAGGTCGTCGACCTTGGCCTGGATGCGGGCGCGCTCGGCGCGCAGCATGGCCCGCTGCTCCGCGTCGGTGTGCCCGGAGTCCCAGCACGGGAGGAGTTCCGCGATCCTCCGGCTGGACAGGCCGGCGGCGTACATCTGCTGGAAGAAGCGCACCAGGGTGATGGCGTCCTCCCGGTACAGGCGCTGGCCGGAGGGGCTGCGCTCCGCGGTGAGCAGCCCCTGCTGCTCGTAGTAGCGCACCGCGCGCACCGAGACGCCCGCGCCCCGCGCCACCTCGCCGATGCGCATCAGCCGCCGGGTCGCGGGCTCCGTGACGGGCATGGTGACTCCTCTCGCTGCGGCGCGCTCCGGGGCCGGCCCGGTCCCGCGCCGACCCTGCATCCAGCCTCGGACCGGCCCTGCCTCCGGTCCCGGGGATCAGCGCTTGCCTCTGACGCCGACGTCAGGTTCTAGCGTACCGGGCATGGACATCGACACCTCAGTCGCCCTGGTCACCGGGGCCAACCGCGGCCTGGGCCGCGCCTTCGCCCAGCGTCTGCTCGAACGGGGCGCCCGCAAGGTCTACGCCACCGCACGCCGGCCGGAGACCGTGGATCTGCCGGGGGCCGTGGTGCTGCCCCTGGACATCACCGACCCCGCGTCGGTGCGGGCCGCCGCCGAGGCCGCCCCCGACGTCTCGCTGCTGGTCAACAACGCGGGGATCCAGACCGGGACCGACCTGGTGACCGGTTCGCTGGACGACGTACGCCGCGAACTGGAGACCAACGTGTTCGGCCACCTGGCGATGATCCGCGAGTTCGCACCCGCGCTCGCCAGGAACGGCGGGGGAGCGATCGTGAACGTCCTGTCCGCCATGTCGTGGTTCGGGGGCAGGGGCGCGGGCGCGTACCACCTGACCAAGGCCGCCGCGTGGGCCGTGACCAACGGCGTCCGCCTGGAACTGGCCGAGCGGGGCACGCTGGTGACGGCGGTGCACCTGGGCCTGGCCGACACCGACATGGCCGCGGGCTGGCCGGTGGCCAAGATCGCGCCGTCGGACCTGGCCGACGCGGCGCTCGACGGGGTCGAGGCGGGCTCCGCCGAGGTCCTCGCCGACCAGTGGAGCCGGGACGTCAAGGCGCGGCTGCCGCTGGCGCCGGAGGAGTTCAACGCGGCGATGGACCGCGCCCTGGCCGCGCTGACGGCGTCCTGAGCGGCCTCCACCTCCACCTCCGCCTCCGCCGACGCGGCCGACGCCGGGCTCCTCGCCGGCGCCGGCCGCGTGGAGGCGCACGGCGACACCGAACCTCGCCGCCTCCCCGCCGCCCCCGCACCGCGACCCCCGCCCACGGCCGCGGCAAGTCCAGACCATTGACGCGTTCATGCCTAGTCACTACCTTCGGTAAGCGCTCTCCGTAAGGCACGGCCATCCCCGCCCCATTCCGAGCGGCCGGCCCCGGTGGCGGTTCCGACCAGGTCAGGCTTGTCACGGTCTGGGCGCCGAGCCGCTTTGGCAACGTTGTCGGGCGATCGTCGCCGGACCGCCGCGCCGCCGGGACAGGTCGTGCGGATCACCCCCCACCGCCTCATACGAGCAGGTGAATCCGTGAAACGTATCGTCCAGTGGGTGCTGACGCTGACCGCCGCGACGGGCATCGCCGTGGCGTCGCCGGTCGTCGCGCAGGCCTCCGCCCCCGCCCCGGCCGGCTCGTCCGGCCAGGTGACCACGTCCCACGCGTGTTCCGAGCCGCTGCGCCCGGGCGCCCCGGTCTGTTACGCGCTGGTGCGCACCGACCTGCACGCGGTGCACGCCGACGCGCTGCGGCCCGACGCCACGCCCTCGGGCTACGGGCCCTCCGACCTGCAGCGCGCGTACAACCTCAGCTCCGCCGCCGCCTCCAACGGCGGCAGCGCGACGGTCGCGGTGACCGAGCTGGCCGACGACCCCAACCTGGAGTCGGACCTGGCCACGTACCGCGCCCAGTACGGGCTTCCGGCGTGCACCACCGCCAACGGCTGCTTCCGCAAGGTCAACCAGAGCGGCCAGCAGGGCAACTACCCTCCGGGTGACACCGGTTGGGGAACCGAGGCGTCCCTCGACGTCGACATGGTCTCGGCCATCTGCCCCAAGTGCCACATCGTCGTGGTCGAGGCCGGCGACCTGTCCGCCGCGCAGAACACCGCGGTCTCGCTCGGCGCCCACTTCATCTCCAACAGCTGGGGCACCGGCGACGGTTCGGGCGACGCGGGCGCCGACGCCGACTTCAACCACGCCGGCGTGGTGGATGTCGCCAGCTCCGGCGACGGCGGCTACGGCGTGAGCTTCCCGGCCACCTCGCAGTACGTGGTGGCGGCCGGCGGCACCACCCTGCGGCAGGACTCCTCGGCACGCGGCTGGTCGGAGACGGTGTGGTCCGGCTCCGGCTCCGGCTGCTCCTCGTGGGAGGCCAAGCCGTCCTGGCAGAAGGACACCGGCTGCGGCAGCCACCGCACCGTCGCCGATGTCGCCGCGGTCGCCGACCCGGCCACCGGGGTCGCGGTCTACGACACCTATGGGCAGGGCGGCTGGTTCGTGGTCGGCGGCACCAGCGCCTCCTCGCCGATCATCGCCTCGGTCTACGCGCTGGCCGGCGCACCGTCCACGGCCGCCGCGTCGGTGCTGTACGCGCACTCCTCCTCGCTCTACGACGTGACCTCCGGCTCGAACGGCTCGTGCAGCCCGTCCTACCTGTGCAACGGCGCGGCCGGCGACGACGGCCCCACCGGCCTCGGCGCGCCGAACGGCCTCGCCGCGTTCAACGGCAGCGGCGCCGGCGCCTCGCGCACCGGCCCGATCACCTCGGGCGTGTCCTCCTCGCTCTGCCTGGACGACCGCTCCGGCAGCACCGACAACTTCAACCCGGTGCAGATCTGGGGCTGCAACGGCACCGCCGCCCAGCAGTGGACCGTGACGTCCAGCAACACCCTGCAGGCGCTGGGCAAGTGCCTGGACGTCAACAACAGCGGGACCGCCGACGGCACGACCGTCGACCTCTACGACTGCAACGGCACCGGCGCGCAGGTCTTCCAGCCGCGCTCCGACGGCTCGCTGTACAACCCCAACTCCGGCAAGTGCCTCGACGACCCGAACAGCACCACCACGGCGGGCACCCAGCTGCAGATCTGGGACTGCAACGGCACCAACGCCCAGCGCTGGGGCCTGCCGTCCTGACCTGAGAGCCCGCACGTCGCACGTCGCACGTCGCACGTCGCACGTCCCGCACCGCACACCGCTACACCGCGCGCGCCCGCGTGCCCGGACCTCCCGCGGGGATGGCCGTCCGGGTCGCGGGCGCCCGCGCGTCCGCGCCGGGCGGCCACCGGGCGGGCGGCCCGCGCCGCGCCCGCGCCGGGTATCCGCCCCCGCGCCCGCGCCGCGCGCCGGCTCGCGCCCCGCCGTCTCGGCCATGTTCGCCGCGCCTCGCCGTACCGCCGCGCCCGCGCCCACCAGCGGCTACGCGACGGCGCCCGCGCGGCCGGCGGCAAGGGGCTGGAGAGGGGGCGGGGCACCGTGGCCGGAAAGGTGGTCTTTACATCCATCCCGCGCGGCTCAGTGCGTTCCGCAGCAGTAGCGTTGCGTACGGTTACTTACCTCGGGCAAGTAATCCCACCGTCCATCCCGCCCCCCAGGGAGGAACCGCCATGCGGATCACCGTGGACACGGACAAGTGCTGCGGCGCAGGACAGTGCGTCCTGGCCGCCCCCGACGTCTTCGACCAGCGCGAGGAGGACGGCATCGTCGTCCTGCTCACCGAACACCCCGCGCAGGAGCTGCGCGCCGACGTCGAGACCGCGGCGCAGGTCTGCCCGGCCGGCGCGATCGTCCTGGAGCTGGAGGAGGCCCGCTCATGACCGCCCCCGCCCACGAGGCCCTCGCGCCGTACGCCGCCGCCCGCGCCGCCGGCTGCCCGTTCGACCCGCCGCCCGCGCACCGCGACCTGCTGCCCGCCGACGACCGCCCGGCCGCGCCGCCCACGCGCGTGTCGCTGTGGAACGGCAACGCCGCCTGGCTGGTCGCCCGGCACGCCGACCAGGTCGCCCTGCTGCGCGACGAGCGGATCAGCGCCGACAACCGCCGCCCCAACTACCCCGCGGTCAGCGAGGGCAGCCACGCCACCCGGCTGCACAACCGCACCTTCATCACCATGGACGAGCCGGAGCACAACGAGCACCGGCTGCGCTTCACCGGCGAGTTCACCGTGCGCAGGATCGAATCGCTGCGGCCGCGCGTCGGCGCGCTCGTGGACGGGCTGCTGGACGCGATGGAGGCGGCCGGGCCGCCGGCCGACCTGGTGTCGGCCTTCGCGCTGCCGCTGCCCTCGCTCGTCATCTGCGAGCTGCTCGGCGTCCCCTACGGCGACCACGACTTCTTCCAGGACCGCAGCCGGGTGCTGATCGACATGCGCAGCACCCCGCAGGAGGCGCTCAGCGCCTCGCAGGACCTGGTCGACTACCTCTCCGACCTGATCGCCGCCAAGGCCGAGAACCCCGCGGACGACCTGCTGCGCCGGCTCGCCGTCGACTACCTCGGCACCGGCCTGGCCACCCGTGAGGAGTGCGCCAAGGAGGCCCGGCTGCTGCTCATCGCCGGCCACGAGACCACCGCGAACATGATCGCGCTCGGCACCTGCGCGCTGCTCCAGCACCCCGACCAGCTCGCCGCCGTGCGCGACGGCGACGACAAGCGGGTGGCCGGCGCGGTCGAGGAACTGCTGCGCTACCTCACCATCGTCCACCTCGGGCGGCGCCGCACCGCGCTCGCCGACATCGAGGTCGGCGGCGTGCTGATCCGCGAGGGCGAGGGGGTGATCCTCGCCAACGACCTCGCCAACCGCGACCCCGAGGTCTTCCCCGACCCCGACCGGCTCGACGTCGACCGGGCCGCGCGCCGCCACCTGGCCTTCGGCTCCGGCCCGCACCAGTGCCTCGGCCAGAACCTGGCCCGGCTGGAACTGCGGCTGGCCTACCCGGCGCTGCTGCGCCGCTTCCCCGGCCTGCGGCTGGACCGGGAGCTGGCCGAGATCCCGTTCCGCGACGAGATGCTGATCTACGGCGTGCACGAGCTGCCGGTCGCCTGGTGACGGCCGCGCTCCCGGCACGGGTCGCGGTGGTCGGAGCGTCCGCAGCCGGCCTGGCCTGCGCCGAGGGCCTGCGACGGCAGGGCTTCGACGGCCGGATCACGCTGATCGGCGACGAGGCGGAGCCGCCGTACGACCGGCCGCCGCTGTCCAAGCAACTGCTCTCCGGGACCTGGGCGGCCGAGCGGCTGCGGCTGCGCGACGCCGACGCGCTGGACGCGCTCGGTCTGGACCTGCGGCTCGGCCGCCGGGCGGTGGGCCTGGACCCGCGGCGGCGCGAGGTGCTGCTCGACGGCGGCGAACGGGTCGGCTGCGACGCCGCGGTGGTCGCCACCGGGGTCAGGCCGCGGTGGCTGCCGGGGGCGCGGGGGGTGCGCGGCGTGCACGTGCTGCGCACCCTGGCCGACGCGGTCGCCCTGCGCGCGTCGCTGGCCGGCGGCGGCAGGCTGGTGGTGGCCGGCGGCGGCTTCGTCGGCGCGGAGGCCGCCGCCGTCGCCCGCGCGCTCGGCCGCGACACCACTGTGGTGACGGCCGCCGACGGGCTGCTGGCCGGCCCGCTCGGACCGCGCGTCGGCGCGCTGCTGACCGCCGTGCACCGCGAGCACGGCGTCCGCGTGGTGACCGGCGCCCGGGTCGAGGCGGTGCTCGCCCGGGACGGCCGGGCCACCGGCGTCCGGCTGGACGACGGCCGCCGGCTCGCCGCCGACACCGTGCTGCTCGGCGTCGGCAGCACCCCGAACGCCGAGTGGCTGGCCGGCAGCGGTGTGCCGGTCGCCGACGGGGTGCGCTGCGACGCCGCGCTGCGCGCCGCCCCCGGGGTGTGGGCGTGCGGCGACGTGGCGTCCTGGCCCGATCCGGACGGCGGCGGGCGGTTGCGCGTGGAACACCGCACCAACGCCTCCGAGCAGGGCCTGGCGGTGGCCCGCGGCCTGCTGGCCGGCGACGACCCGCCGCCGTTCCGCACAGTGCCCTACCTCTGGTCCGACCAGTACGGGCTGCGCGTGCAGGTGTACGGGCTGCCGCGCGGCGCCGACGCCTTCCGGGTGGTCGACGGCGATCCGGCCGAGCGCCGCTTCACCGCGCTGTTCGGACGCGGCGGCAGGGTGTGCGCCGCCGTGGGGATCGGCATGCCCCGAGCGCTGCGGGCCCTGCGCGCGCCGGTCGCCGAGCGCGCGCCGTGGCGCGGGCCCTGAGTACCGGGCCGCGAGTACCGGGCCGCGAGTCCCGGGCCGCGAGCACCGGGCCCTGAGCGCCCGGCCCCGGCCGGCCCGGGTCGTCGAACGGGACGGCCCGGGCCGCCGGTCAGTGCGGCAGCCCGAGTTCGCCCGCGCGCAGGCCGGCCTGGAACCGCGAGCCGGCCTCCAGCGCGGCCATCAGCTCCGCCACCCGCCGCCGGTAGGTGCGCAGCGAGACGCCGAGCCGGCGGGCCGCCGCCTCGTCGGTGAGACCGGAGGCGAGGGACTGCAGGATCGTGCGGCCGTCGCCGTCCAGGTGCGGGACGTCCTCGCGCAGATAGTCGTCGAACTCCCGCGAGGCGTCCCACACCGCGCTGAAGAGCGAGTGGACGCCGTGCACCAGGTCCTGGGACGTCGTGACGGTGTACTGGCGGCCCCCGGCGGTCTCCTGCCCGGCCAGGATCATCACCCGCCGGTCGATCAGGATGGTCTCGTACGGCAGCGGGGAGCTGCTGATCCGCACCTGCGCGCCCCGGCCGCGCACCTGCCGCAGATGCGCGCGGGTGCCCTCGTCGGCCAGCGCCACCGGGCTGAGCAGCTTGTGGACGGCGAATTCCGGCCCGCCGGTGCGCATCCGGCTCACCACCGACGCGCGGGCCTCCGGCTGGGACCACGTCGCCATGTCGCGGGCGGCGCACAGGAACTCCGTCCGCGCCGCCGCGAAGAGATGGCCGCCCCGCGTGACCAGCTCCTCGTCGCCGTGCAGGGTCATCACCTGCTCGTGCCGTACCTCGTCCCGTACCCGCCGGTCCCGCGTCTCGTCGCTGCGCACCCCTCCAGTCTGGCAGCAAACTGCCAGCTCCTCGCCGCGCGCGGCGGCCGCGCCGACGATGGACCCATGACCACTACTGACTTCTCCCTCGGCGGAGACCTGACCATCAACCGGCTCGGCTTCGGCGCCATGCGCCTCGCGGCGGCCGGCGGCTTCACCGGACCGGCCCGCGCGCCCGAGGAGGGCGTCGCGGTGCTGCGGCGCGCCGTCGAGCTGGGCGTGAACCACATCGACACCGCGGGCTTCTACAACCGGGGGGACGTACGGGCCAACGACCTGATCCGCACCGCGCTCGCCCCCTACCGCGACGGCCTGGTGATCGCCACGAAGGTCGGGCCGCTGATGGGCCCGGACGGCTGGCCGAGCGGCGAGGCGAAGCCCGAGCAGCTGCGCGGACTGGTCGAGGCCGACCTGCGGGCCCTCGGCCTCGACCGGCTCGACCTGGTCTACCTGCGGGTCGGCGGCACGGCGGAGCCCGGCGGCGTGTCCATCGCCGAACGGTTCGCGGCGCTGGACGAGCTGCGGTCCGAGGGACTGATCCGGCACCTTGGCGTCAGCCACGTGGACGCCGAGCAGTTCGCCGAGGCGCGGCGGATCGCGCCGGTCGCCGCGGTGCAGAACCGGTTCACCGGCGACGAGGAACTGCTCGCCGCGTGCGAGGCGGACGGCATCGCGTACGTGCCGTACTTCCCGCTCGGCGGCGGCCGTGAGCAGGTCAGGGCCGAGGCCCTGGCCAAGGTCGCCGCCCGGCACGGCGCCACCAGCGCACAGGTCGCGATCGCGGCGCTGCTCGCCTCCTCGCCCGTCGTGGTCACCATCCCCGGCACCGGATCGCTGGACCACCTGGAGGAGAACATCGCGGCGGCGGACCTCGTCCTGACCGAGGAGGATCTCGCGGAGCTGCGCGGCTGAAGCGGCGGCCACGCGCCTCCGGGCCACGGGGTCTCCGGGCCGCGCGCCCTCTGGTCACGGGGCCCGGGCCGGGACCCGTCTCCGCGAGGCGGAGACGGCGGCGGTGGGCGGCCGGCCGGCGGGCGTGGCCGCCCACCCGGGTACGGATCGGGCGCCCGCCGACACCGTGCGCTGCCGGAGGGTCACGTCTCCCCGGCGGGTCACGCCCCGCCCGGCGGTCTCATGGCGGAGACGCGCACGCCCGAGACGCGCACGCCCGAGACGCGCACGCCCGAGACGCGCACGGCCGGCCCGTGGGCGTCCCGGCCGGCTCGCGGTCCGCACCCGCCCGCCGGGTTCACGTCTGCGGCGCGGTGGTGAGCATCCAGTGGCTGAAGGCGGCGTAGCGCTCGGCGAACTCCGCGGCGTCCGCGGCCTTCTCCACGGCGGCGGAGTGCTCGCGGACCCGCACGAAGCGGGCGGCGCGCACGTCCTCGTAGCGGGCCAGGGCCGTCGCGGGGTCGCGCTCGGCGGACAGGGCCGAGCGCAGGACCCCGACGTCCTCGACGCCCAGGGTGCCGCCCGCCGCGATGTGCGGCGACAGGCCGTGCGCGGCGTCGCCGACGAGCGCCACCCGCCGGCCGGTCCAGCGCGACAGCTCGGGCACCAGCATGATCCGGTTCTCCAGGATCGCCTCCTCCGGCGTCGCGGCGATCATCTCCAGCAGCTCGTCGTGCCAGCCCGCCTCGGCCAGGTGACCGGCCCTGGCCAGCGCCCGGTCCCGCTTGGAGCCGTCCAGCCGCCCCGCGTCGAACTGGTTGACCATCCACATGGTCCGGCCCGGCGCGACCGGCGCGTAGCCGCCGCGGGTGCGTGCCGGCCCGACGGTGACCACGGTGCCCCTCGGGCGCTCCCGCCCGGCCGGCACGATCGCCCGCCAGGCGATGTGGCCCGCGTGCTCGACGGCGTCGCTGCCCGGCACGAGCGCGGCGCGCACCCGCGAGTACACGCCGTCCGCGCCGATCAGCAGGTCGGCGGGCAGGTCCGTGCCGTCGGCCAGGTGGACCACCACCTCGCGGTCCGTCTCGGTGAAGCCGGTGACACGGGCGTCCTGCCGGATGTTCCGCCGGCCGACCCGGTCGGCGAGAAGGTCGCTGAGCGCGGGCCGGGGCACCAGCAGGAACCGGTGGTCGTCCGCGTCGTAGCCCGCGGCCCGCAGCGGGCGGCCCGCCGGGTCGTAGAACCAGGTCTCGATCGGCGCGCCGAGGGCCCGCAGCCGCTCCCCGACGCCGATCCGGTCGAACTCGCGCAGCGCGTTCGGCCACAGCCCGATGCCCGCGCCCACCGCCCGCACCGCCGGCGCCTGCTCCAGCACCGTCACCTCGTGCCCGATCAGCCGCAGCGACGCCGCTGCCGTGAGTCCCACCAGTCCGCCGCCGGCGATGACCGTCCGCATGGCTGCCTCCTCGAAGTCCCGCTCCCCACCGGCCCGCGGTCCGGCCCGGTCCGGGCGCCGCCGGCGCCCGGACACCAGTCAACGAGCAGCCGCGCATAACATCAAATGCATGCTTCTGATGTAACTCATTACTCTGATGCATATGGATCTGAACCTGCTGACCGCGCTGGACGCCCTGCTCGACGAGGGCGGCGTCGGCGCCGCCGCCGACCGGCTGCACCTCTCGCAGCCCGCGATGAGCCGCACACTGAGCCGGATCAGGAAGGCGACCGGCGACCAGATCCTGGTCAGGTCGGGGCGCGAGATGCTGCCCACGCCGTACGCCGAGCAGATCCGCGAGGAGGTGCACCGCATCGTCACCCGCGCCCAGGCGGTGCTGACCCCCGCCGAGCGGGTCGACCCCGCCACGCTGGAGCGGACCTTCACCCTCCAGTGCAACGACGTGGTGGCCGCCGCGCTGCTGCCGCCGCTGGCCGCGGCGCTGACCGGCCGGGCCCCCGGCGTCTGCCTGCGGCTGCTCCCGGAGGCCGCCACGACCGCCGACGAACTGCGCCGCGGCCGGGTGGACCTGCAGATCGCGGACAAGGCGCCCGACCACGCCGACACCCGCTCCGCGACGCTCTTCGCCGACACCCTCGCCGCGGTCGGCCGCCGCGACCTCGCGGACGATCCCGGGCGCGACCCCGCGACCTGGCAGGGCCTGGCCGCCGCGCCGCACGTCGTGGTCACCCGCCGCGGACGCACCCGCGACCGGATCGACGACCTGCTGGAGGCGCGGGGCCTGCGCCGCCGCGTGGCGTTCACCGTGCCGACCCTCGCTCTGGCGCTGGGCGCGGTCGCGGCGCAGCCGCTGCTCACCGTTGTCCCCGCGACGCTCACCGCGCCGGTGCTGCCCGCGGACCTGCGCGCCTACCCGCTGCCCGGCGGGACCCCGGCCGTCCCGGCCGTCCTGGCCTGGCACGCCCGCCACGACCGCGACGCGGCGCACCGCTGGCTGCGCGGGCTGATCGCCGAGACCCTCGGCGCGCTCGTCGGCGCCGGGGCTCCGGCGGAGCCGGGCCCGCTGTCGGGGCCGGACCCGGAGCCCGAGGCGGAGAGGGGGCCGGAGCCGGCCGGGGAGCGCTGACGGCGGGGCTGCGGACGACACCCGGGCCGGGCGGCCCTCGGCTCAGTCCCGGCGCGGGCCCGCGGTCGGCGGCGCGCTCTCCGGAGGGGCCACGTCCGGAGGGGCCGCGTCCGGCGAGGCCGTGTCCCGCGACCCGGCGTCCTGCGGGTCACAGCCCTGCCGCGCCGCGTGCCTCCGCCCCGCGGCCGGCACGAGCGCGCCCGGCACCACCGCCAGGGTCGCGACCGCGGCCAGCGCGTAGAGACCGGCGGAGACGTACGCGGCCCGGTGCATGCCGACCAGGAAGGACGCGGGGTGCCCGGCGCTCCCGGCCAGCGCGCCGAGCGCGGCGATGCCGACCGCGCCGCCGGTCTGCCGGGCGGTGTTGTTGACCGCGGACGCCAGCCCGGCCCGCTCGCCCGGCACCGCGGACATCGCGGCGGCCACCACCGCGGGCGTGAGCAGGCCGAGCCCGACGCCCCACAGCAGCAGGGCCGGGAACAGCACACCGTAGGGGGAGTGGGCGTGCGTCAGGCCGAGCAGGGCCAGCCCGGCGCCGGAGACGAGCAGGCCGCGGGCCATCGGCAGGCGCGGGCCGAGCCGCGCGGTCAGCCGGCCGGCGAGCGGCGCGAGCACGCTCAGCGGCGCGAACAGCGGGAGCACCGCCGCTCCCGCGGCGAGCGCCGACCGGTGCTGCACGCTCTGGAGGAACAGCGTCAGCACGAACAGCGTCCCGAGGGTGCCCAGGTTCATCACGCCGGCCACCGCGTTGGCGGTGGTGAACACCGGCCCGCGCAGATACCGCAGCGGCAGCATCGGCTGCTCCCGCCGGTGCTCGGCGACCGCGAAGGCGGCGCTCGCCGCCACCGCGACGCCGATCGCCGCGCCGACCGCGGCGCCGGCACCGGAGCGCCCGGCCTCGATGAAGGCGTACGTCACCGCGAGCAGCGCCACCGCGCCCAGCAGCATGCCCGGCCAGTCCAGCCGGCGCCCGCGCGGCTCGGAGGTCTCCCGGACCAGCCGCGCGGCGGCGGGCAGCGCGACCGCGACCACCGGCACGTTCAGCAGGAACACCGCGCGCCAGCCCAGCCACTGCACCAGCGCGCCCCCGAGCAGCGGCCCCGCGGCCAGCGCCGCGCTGCCGATGCCGGCCCACAGCCCGATGGCCCGCGCCCGCTCGCGGTCGCCGGGGAAGGCGTGCGTGATCACCGCCAGGTGCCGGGCAGCAGCAGCGCCGCGCCCGCGCCCTGCACCGCGCGGAAGGCGGTCAGCGAGCCCGGCCCCGGCGCCAGGCCGCAGCCGAGCGAGGCCAGGCCGAACACCGCGAGGCCGCCGAGGACCACCCGCTTGTGCCCGTACAGGTCGCCGACCGTGCCCGCGCCGAGCATGCCCGCGGCCAGCACGACGGTGTACGCGTCCACGACCCACTGCAGGCCGCTGCCGCCCGTGCCGAGGCCGGAGGCGATGTGCGGCAGGGCGACGTTGACGATGGTCACGTCCAGCAGAACCAGGAAGTAGCCAACGCACATCACCAGCAGGACGAGCCGCCGCGAGCGGTCGCCGGCCGCGGCGTCCTTCGAGGTCGCGGCGTCCCATGAGGCCGCGGAGGCCGCGCCGTCCCCGCCGGCTGCCGCGGCGCTCGCGCCTGCGCCGGCCCCGCCCCGGCCGCGGCGCTCGCGCCGCCCGCCCGTCCCGTCTGTGCGCATCGCTGTCCGCCTGACCCGCGCGCGGGCGGTCGAAACACCCGCGACCCGCCTCGGGCCCGGAGCGCACGGGCGGGGTGGTCCGGCCGGACGCGCGACCGGACCACCCCGCCCGCGACGTCCGCCGGCCGGGGGCGGACGTCAGCCGGAGCAGACCAGCTTCGGCGTCGCCCAGTCGCCGTGGTCGTAGGCGTTGCCGTCGCCGGCGTCGCCCACCACCAGGTCCAGGGTCTGCACACCGGTCACGCCGGCGCTGATCTGCTGCGCCGCGTCATGGCCGCGCACCGTGCCGGTCGAGGCGAGCGTCGTGCCGTCGCCCAGGACGCTGAAGGTCATGGAGCCCTGGCCGCCCGCGTCGTCGTCGTTGCCCACCGTGGCGGTGAACGTCGAGCAGTTCCCGCCCAGGTAGATCGCCACGTCGCTGACCGCGTTGGTGCCCAGGCCCTTGGCGTAGACCGTGCCGTTGATCGTCAGCGGCGTCCCGTCGCCGGCGTTGGTGCCGCCGACCGACTGGTCCCGCTCGACCGGGCCCCAGCCGTTGGTCGAGGAGACGAACTCCAGGTCGCTGACGTCGTTCGTGCCCGACGGCGGCGGCGGGTTGGTCACCGCCACCCGGGCGCCCTGCCGCAGCACCCGCGCCACACCGCGCTGGGCGAAGGTGGCCGTGGCGGTGAGCGTCGGCTCGGAGGCCGCGTCGGTCGGCGCGGTCAGCTGCCACACGGCCGTCGCGCTCTGTCCCGGCCGCACCGAGCCGAACACCTGGGCCAGCGGGTCGAAGACGAAGCCGGCGGGCGCGCTGAGCGTGATGTTGACGCCCTCGGCGGGCGCGGCCTGCCGCGGCACCGACAGCGTGGTGGAGACGGTCAGCTGCTTGCCCCGCTGCACCGCGGCCGGCGCCGGGACGACGCTGAGGGACGCGGCGGGCGCGGCGTGCCGCACCGGGGTGAAGGAGAGGTTGTCGAACTGGTCGGTGCGGTACGAGGTCAGGCCGAGGCCGCCCTGTCCCGCGGAGTAGCTGCCGTCGCTGACGGTGCCGAGTTCGCGGCCGTCGAGCGAGGCGGTGATGGTCGGCCCGTCGAAGGACAGCGCGAGCCGGTGCCAGGTCCGGGTGCCGAGCGCGGTCGTGGCGGACCGCATCAGCACGGTGCGCTTGCCGTCCGCGTCGCTCTTGGTGATGTTCCAGGCGCCGGTGTCGGAGATCTGGAAGAAGTAGCCCTGCTGGTGCGACTGCGGGCGGTTCTGGGCGCCGGCCCGTCCGATCAGCTCCACCGTGCCGGGCTCGGCCAGTTCGGCGTCGGCCCGCAGCGTGTAGTCCGTCCACGTGGTGTCGCCGACCAGCGTGAACGCGTCGGAGTCGTCCTGCCACTCGATCGGCTTGACCGGCGCCATCTGCTGCAGGCACATCCCGCGCCGGCCGGCCGCGCAGCGCTGCGCCTCGAACGATCCCTGCATGTCGGAGACGAACGTCGCCTCCTGGCCGGCCCGGTAGCGGTCGAACGAGTCGCTGTAGGGCAGGGCGAGCGCGTGGGCGGCGGGCGGGGCGGCGGTGCCCTTGCCCTGTCCGGTGGTCGTGGTGACGGTGTAGACCCACCCGGGGTGCAGGGTCAGCGAGTACGTGCCGTCCGCCGAGGGCGTCACGTCCTGTCCGCGGACGAACGAGGTCGCGGGCGAGGGGGTGTCGACGTCGGTGGCCCAGACGTGGGCGGCGCCGGTGGACAGGCCGCCGCGGATCCGGACGTGGACGGTCTGGTCGGTGCTGGCCGTGGTGGTCTCCAGGACGGTGGAGTAGTCCTTGCCGTCGGGTGACTTGAGGCTGACGTAGCTGCCGTCGGCCTCGTCGCCGGCGATGTAGCCGGAGGCGGAGTCGATGAACGTCCAGCCGGGCTGCGTGAACTGGGTGACCTGCGCGGTGGCCCAGGTGCTGGCGCCCACCGTGTAGTTGCCCGACCAGGGGGAGTTCGCCGTGGCCAGGCCGACGGTGTCGTACGGCAGGTTCGGGTAGATCGCCGCCAGCAGCGGCCAGTTGAAGTAGGTGGTCATCTTGGCGTCGATGTAGCCGCGGGTGATGGCGCGGATCAGCGCCGGGGCGCCGGTGTTCATGTCCTGCGAGCCGTTCTCGCTGTCCCACAGCGGCTTTCCGCTGTCGCGCGCGGCCTGGGTGCTGGAGCAGGTGTCGGCACTGCCGCCGTCGCCGCCCTCGCAGCTGTAGTGGGTGCCGATGATCGACACCGCCTTGGCGAACGCGGGGTCCTTCGCCATGTCGTCGGCGACGTTCCAGCCGGTGTCGTCGGCGACCAGCTGGATGCCGCTGTAGCCATGGGAGTTCAGCGCCGCACGGAGCTTGACGTACCAGGCGTCGTCGTGGCCGCGCTCGTTCCAGCCGCCGAGGTAGCTGATCGGCAGGCCGTGCTGCTTGGCGCAGCCGAGCCAGGTGAGGAGGTAGTCGATGGTGTCGTCGGACCAGAAGCCGCCGTCGATCCAGCCGGGCGCGGCCCACGCCAGCCCGTAGAGCTTGATGTCCGGGTTGCGGGCCTTCGCCTGTTCGGCCAGCCAGAACTCGTAGCCGGCGTCGCAGTCGACGGCGCCGCGGGTGTGCTCGACCGAGGGTTCGGAGCCGTCGGTGGAGTTGGCGTCGCCGCCGATCTCCAGCTTCAGCAACTGCAGGTTCGCGCCGTAGCCGGGCTTGAAGAGGTAGTCGAGGATCTGGGACTGCTGCGCGGGCGGATAGTCCCTGAGAAGGCGGGAGTTGCCGCCGCCGCCGCTGATCGCGCCGATGCCGTCGAAGGTCCGGCCGCCCTTGGCGCCGTCGACCGTGATGGAGGTGTCGGGTGCGGCGTGGGCCGGTGCGCTGCCGACCGCCAGCAGGGCGGCGAGCAGCGCGAGGACCCACAGCGGGGCGAGCGCGGTGAGCCTTCTGACGAGGGCCGGTCTGCCGGCCGGGAGGAGGGTCTGTTGGGCCGTGAACTTGGGCATGAGTGGGCGCCCTTCGTCGCTCGGGAAGACGGCCGACAGTGTTCCGTCCTGTTTGATTTGCGGTCAACCTCTGTGTCAGAACTCTTGACTGGCCTCTGGAACAACGATGTCATGTGACGCGTTTCGTTCAGATGCGTTCGATGTTGTTGATCCGCTCGTGGGGGGACCGGCGCGGCGACCAGCCTCCGTAGTGAGCCGGACGCGAGGAGGCCGGCACGATGAGGCGAACGGCACCACGATGGCGGCGGGCCAGGCGGGCGGTGGTCGGCCTGGCCGTGGCGGCGCTGGCCGGCGCCGCCGCGCTCGCCGGCGGAGCGACGGCCCAGGCGGCCGGCGCGGTCGGCGCGGGCGGCGCGGTCGTCCGGTCCGGCGGTTCGGCGGGCGCGCACGACTCCGCGCACTCCTGGACGCTCACCGGCCCCACCCGGTCCGGACCGACCGCGCGCCTCGGCCTCGACGCCGCGGGCGACCTGCGGCTGGCCGTCGACCTCGGCGGCGCGCCCGTGCTGCTGCCCGGCAGGCTCGGCGTCCGCACCGACCGGCACGACCTGACCACCGGCCTGTGGCCTACCGCTATTTGCTGGACGGGATCGGCCAGGTGCCGGTCCGGCAGGAGGCGTCGACCTTCGAACTGCCCACCGACGCCGAGGCGTGGGTGCAGCCCTACGTCACCAGCTACGAGAACGAGCGCACCGAGACCACCGCGGGCGCCGCCAACGACGCGCAGCCGAAGACCTGCACCGGCGACACCTGCTCCTTCGGCTACCCGACGCTGTTCGACGTGGGCGGCTCGTACGTGCTGCTCACCGAGGCCGACGTGGACGGCCGCTACTCCGGCAGCCACCTGGAGCACCGCGACGGCAGCGGCGCCTACCAGGTCGCGCTCGCCGACGGCGCGCCGGTCACCGCGCCCGGCCCGCTCGCCACGCCGTGGCGCACCGCGATCGTCGGCAGCCTGGACACCGTGGTCGGCTCCACCCTGGTGGACGACCTCGCGCCGCCGTCGAAGGTCAAGGACACCTCGTGGATCCGGCCCGGCGTGGACGACTGGTCCTGGCTCAGCGACGGCGACAGCCCGGGGAACGCCGACCGGCAGCGCGACTTCGTGGACTACGCCGCCGCACACGGCCTGGAGTACACCCTGGTGGACGCCGGCTGGCAGGAGAGCTGGGTGCCGGCACTGGTCCGCTACGCACGGGCCAAGGGCGTGGACGTGCTGCTGTGGTTCGACTGGAACGATCTCAGGACCCAGGCGCAGCGCGACGCGTGGCTGCCCAAGGTCAAGGCGTGGGGCGTTGCGGGCGTCAAGGTCGACTACATGTACTCCGACAGCCAGTCGACCTTCCAGTGGTACGACGCGATCCTGAAGGACACCGCCCGGCTGAAGCTCATGGTCGACTTCCACGGCGCGACGATCCCGCGCGGGCTGCAGCGCACCTGGCCGCAGGTGATGAGCGTGGAGGGGGTGCGCGGCGAGGAGAACGGCCAGAACCCCACCCGCGACGTCTTCCTGGCCTTCACCCGCAACGTCGTCGGGTCGATGGACTACACCCCGACGTGGTTCTCCCGCCCCGGCCGGCAGGACACCCTGGCACGCGAACTCGCGCTGCCCGTCGTCTTCGAGTCCGGCTGGACCAGCCTCGGCGACCACCCCGAGGGCTTCGCCGCGCACCCGGTGGCCGAGCGCTACCTCGAACAGCTCCCCACTGTCTGGGACGAGACCCATCTGGTCTCCGGCGGCCCCGCGCGGCAGCCGGCCGGAGACCGCCAGGTGGTCATGGCCCGCCGCAGCGGCGACCGCTGGTTCGTCGGCGGCATCCTGGCCGGGACCGCCGACACGATGAGGGCACCGCTGGGCTTCCTCGGCCACGGCCGGTGGCTGCTGGAGACCGTCCAGGACAGCGGCGGCGACCTGGAGCGCACGGTGCGCACGGTCACCTCGCGCGACACCCTCGCCGTGGCCGCGGCCCACGACAGCGGCTTCGCCGCCATCGCCTGCCCCGCGGCCGAGGGCCGCACCGACTGCGACACGCCGGTGGTCACCGCGCCCGCGACCACCCTCGCGCTCACCCCGGCCACGGCGACCGCCGGCCCGGCGCCGGCGTGACGGTCGACGCGCGGTTCACCCTCCCGCAGGGCGCGCCGCTGCACCGCCTGCGCATGACGCTCGACCGCGGCCGGCTGCCCGCCGGCTGGACGGCCTCCGGCCGCGACGCCGTCACCGGCACGCTGCCGGCGGGCCGCGCGCTGACCGGCCACTGGACCGTGACGGTCGGCGAGGACCAGCCGGGCGGCGCCTTCGACGTGCCGGTCTGGGTCGAGTACGCCAACCCGGCCGGCGGCGACGCGCCGCCGGTGCACGTCGAGCAGGTCCTGCGGGTGAGCGTCCCGCTGCACGGCACGGTCCACGTCAGCGACCAGCCGTTCGTGGCGGAGTCCAACGGCTGGGGCCCGGTCGAGCGCGACCGCTCCAACGGCGAGACCGGCACGCACGACGGCGGCCCGCTGACCGTCGCGGGCACCGTCTACGCCAAGGGCCTGGGCGCCAACGCCGACTCCCGCGTGGACATCGACGTCCAGGGCGTCTGCACCCGCTTCGACGCGCAGGTGGGCGTGGACGACGAGGCCGGCGGGCAGGGCAGCGTCACCTTCACCGTCCTCGGCGACGGCCGGCAGCTCGCCGCGTCCGACGTCGTGCGCGGCGGCAGCCCCGCGGTCCCGCTCACCGCGGACCTCACCGGGGTCCACACGCTCAGCCTGGTCGTCGGCGACGGCGGAGACGGCAAGAACTTCGACCACGGCGACTGGGGCGACGCCCGACTGACCTGCGGGGGCGAGGTGGATTGATCACGAGCGTTGTTGACACTCGTGCGGCTTGATCACGGCGACCTCCCGTGCAGTGGAGCTGTCCAGGACTGCACCGCATGGAGGTCTTCGTGTCCCACGGTCATGCCCGGCTGACCGTGACGGGGAACTCACGCTACTATAATGTTCCAGTCCGGATCGGAACGTTATAGTGAGGGGTCGCACATGAAAGCGATGATCGTCGAGCCGTCCCGGGAACTCGCCCTGGCCGAGGTGCCGGAACCGGCGCCTGGCCCCGGGCAGGCCCTGGTCGAGGTCGAAGCAATCGGCGTCGGCTACGTGGACGTCATGGCACGGCGGGGCGACGACGCGCACTTTCCCGGCGTGGGCTCGGTGCTCGGCCTTGAGGTCGTCGGCCGTGTGAGGGCGGCTTCCGGCGTCGCCGAAGAACTCGTCGGCAAGCGAGTGCTGGCCCTGCCCGACTCCGGTGGCTACGCCGAGCGGGTAGCGGCCGACGCCGACCGGCTGCTTCCCGCGCCGGAAGGTGCCGACCCGGTCGAGGTGGTCGCCCTAGGCCTCAATGCGCTGGTCGCCGAGGGCGCGTTGCATCGAACCGGGCTGGCCGCCGGGGAACGGGTGCTCGTCCGCGGCGCGAGCGGCGGTATCGGCGTACTCGCCACCCAGATCGCGCACGCTCGCGGCGCCGAGATCACCGCGGTGACCTCCTCTCCCGAAAAGGCGGAACGCCTGCGGACGCTCGGCGCCGCTAAGGTCATCGACCGCACCCGCGCCGACCGTCCCGAGGACACGTATGACGTCGTGGTGGACACCGTGGCCGGCCCGCAGGTGGGCGAGTACCTGCAACTGCTGCGTCCCAACGGCCGTTACGTCCTGTGCGGAGGCGCCGGTGGAGTGCCGGGGAGCGAGGTGTTCGACCTGCTGCTCCGTGACTTCCACAGATCACCGACGCTGCTCGCGTTCAGTCTCATGTCGGTGGCCCCCGCAGGTCGCCGGCGGTCCTGGGACCGGGTGGTAGAGCTGTTCGCCGACGGCAGGCTCTCCGCCGTGCTCGACACGACCTTCCCGCTCACGCAGGCAGCCACCGCACTCCGGCGCGTGGAGAGCGGAACGTCGTTCGGTAAGGTCGTCCTGCTCCAGGGATAGCAGCGGTCCCTGCGAGGCAGCGGGCAGGAGAGTTCGATGGCACGCCAACGGGACGAGCGGATCGATCGCGCCGTGCTGGCCGCAGTGGCCGCGCTTCTGCGGGAGGTCGGATATCCGGCGCTGACCATGGAGGCCATCGCCCAGCGCGCTGGCACCACCAAGCCCGCCATCCGCCGCCGGTGGAGGAACCAGAAACACCTGGTGGTCGCGGCTCTGGCCGAGGAACGCACCGGGGTCGTGGAGATCGACACCGGGTGCACCTCCTGCGACCTCGTCGGCCATCTCGAGGCGCTCCGGGCCGCAATGGCCGACCCTGCCTTCGGTCATGTGCTCCCGGCGCTGACAGCGGACCTGGCGGACGATCCGGAACTGCGGGACGACTTCCTCGCCGTGGTCTGGCAGCCTCGCCGCGAGGCATGTGCCGTATCGCTGCGCAAGGGGGAGGCACGCGGCGACATTCGCGCCGGCCTCGACGTCGATCTGCTCCTGGACCTGTTCGTCGCGCCCGTCGTCTTCCGCGCCCTGTTCGGCCATCGAGAACTGGAGCAGTCCTTCGTCCGGGACGTTGTGAGCGCCGTGCTGTCCGGCGTGGGCGTGGGGGAGAACAGCCGCTGCGGGCACACCGGCTGGCCGACTGCGCCATCTCGGGGCACAGCCGGTCGCTGACGGTGACCCAGCCGTGCCCGCCCAGGGTGCTGCGGTAGCGCAGTCCCAGGGCCGCGGCGGACTCGTCGAGCACGTAGGCGTAGTCGTAGCCGTGATCCCCGTTGTGCCGCCCGGCGTCGAAACGCCCTGCCGCCGTACCGCCAGTTCCATCGCCGCTTTGTCATCGGCTGTCGCCGGCGCGGCGGCGGGCACAGCCGGCAGTTGCACGGTGGCCCACCATGTGCCCGACTGGTCCGACAGCTCCCCGACCTACAGGTTTCGTCCGAACACGACCAGTTGGGCCAGGCTCTTGGCTCGGAGGCGGCCGACGGTGCCGCGGTCCGTTTGAGTGGCAGGCCGAATCACGCCCCGTCGCAGCAGGCATGTTGAACGCCGACCGTTCACGGCCCGGCAGCCGGTTGGTCTTCGCCTCCAGTTGCCTGCGCACGAAATCCGGCACGAGAGGCGCAGCGTCGTCGGGCTCGCTGATCGAGCGGGTATCTGGGGCGGACGTCATGAGGGCTTCAGGAGCTGAGGGCGTCGGGGCGCGGTGCGCGCGGTTGGGAGGCACGCTGCCGGGAGGCGGACACATCCCCGCGAATGCGGGTACCAGCGGGAGGCCGACGATCATCCGCCAGGATTACTGGCAGCGCCTGCACACCCGCGCGTGGGAACCGGTCTGGCACCCGGGACCGCGGGGTCAGCAGCTGTCTCCTGTCCGGTGCGCAGGCCGCGACGTCACTGGAGGGTAAGTCACGTCCTGTGGCGTGGTGTGTCGACGGTCACTCCGTGATCTCTTCTTCGGCGCTATGCGGTGAGTTCGGTGGGTAGGACGGTCTCGTTGTTTTCTGACTCGTTCGGGTGGAGGCGGGTTTTGGCGAGCAGGTCGTGACTCATGTAGCGGCGGGCTTCGGTCCACTCGTTGTTGTGTTCGGCCAGGACGGTGCCGACCCGGGCGGATCAGGGTGGTGCGGTCGGGGAAGATCCCGACGACGCCGGTGCGGCGGCGGATCTCCTTGTTCAGCCGTTCCCGTGGGTTGTTCGACCAGATCTGCCGCCAGATATCGTGCGGGAACGCGGCGAAGGCGAGCGCAGGAAGGCCAACCAGCCGGCTCCGTCCTCGGCGGTGGCCACGTCGATGCCCAGGATTTCGCGGTGCCCGTCGGGGATGACACCGACCGCGACCAGCGCGTGCACGTTGATGATCCGGCCGCCTTCGCGGACCTTCTGCGTCAGGGCGTCGATCCAGACGAAGGTGTAGGGGCTGGTGTCCAGGGGTCGGTTGCGGAACGCGGCCACCTGCTCGTCCCGGTGCTTGGCCATGCCACTGACCTGGGACTTGGACAGCTGGGTGACGCCGAGGGACTCGGCGAGCTTTTCGACCCGGCGTGCGCTGACGCCCAAGAGATAGGCGGTGGCGATCACCGAGATGAGGGCTTGTTCAGCCCGGCGGCACGTTCCAGCAGCCAGACGGGGTACGGTGGTCGACCCTCTCGTCGCTGACCTGGCCGTACTCGGCATTGCAGACCGCGTCGGCATCGGCGGACATCGACGCGTCGGCGAACGTCTTGATCATCGCGCGCAGCAGATCGGGACTTGCCGAGGCCAGGTTCTCCTCGATCAGGGCGTGCAGGGGCGCACTGTCAGGTGCGGCCATCGTGCTGATCTTCTTCGAGGCTTGACACTTCGCAGATCAGCCTGTGGCCGTCTGTCTATTCGGGCACCCACCCCAACGCCAGGACAGACGGTGGGATCAGGCGGAACCCGCTACCGCACTTCCACGGACGCAACCTCCGGGGGAGGGGGCGAATCGGCGGGGGTGTCGTGCGGGTGTCCGGGTGTGGGGGCGGGCGATGTCACACTTGGCGCGGCGCGGGTGGTCATGAGTGCGGAAGCGTTCCCACGAGAGGCACAGCAATCATGCGTATCGCAGTCGCCGGTGGAACCGGCTGGACCGGCCGCCCGGTCGTCGAGGCCCTGCGGGGCGACGGCCACAAACCCGTCGTCCTCGCCCGCTCGGCCGGGGTCGACCTGACCACCGGCGCCGGGCTCGACGAGAAGCTCGACGGCGTCCGGGCCGTCATCGACGTCAGCAACGTCGCCACCACCGGTGCCCGCAGGTCCATCGCGTTCTTCGAGGCCGCCACCGGCCGCCTGTTGGAGGCCGGGCGCAGGGCGGGCGTCGCCCACCACGTGGCGCTGTCGATCGTCGGCGTCGACCGGGTCGACTTCGGCTACTACGCGGGCAAACGCCGCCAGGAGGAGCTGGTGCTGAACGGCCCGGTGCCCGGCACGGTGCTGCGCGCCACGCAGTTCCACGAGTTCGCCGCGCAGTGCCTGGCCCGCGGCGGGCCGGTGACGATCGCGCCGAAGATGCTCTGCCAGCCGGTGGCCGTCGCCGAGGTCGCCCGGCACCTGGTCGACCTGGTCCTGCGGGAGCCCGCCGGGCTGGCGCCCGAACTCGCCGGGCCGGAGGAGCACCTGCGCATGGAGGACATGGTCCGCCGCCTCTCGCGGGCCCGCGGCGCCCGCCGGCCGGTCCTCGCCCTCCGCATCCCCGGCCGCGCCGGCCGCGGCTTCACCGGCGGCGGACTCCTGCCGCCGGCCCTGGCCCGCGCGGCACGGTCACCTTCGACGCGTGGCTGGACGCGCAGACGACGCAGCGGGAACGCGACAGCGCACGCGGCTGAGCCGCCCCGCGCGGCTGAGTCGCACCGCGCTGGCGAGCCATAACCGCTCGGGTGACTCGCCCCACTCGGGCGAGCCGCCCCGCTCGGGTGAGCCGCCCCGCTCGGGCGAGTCGGACGCCCGCGCGCACCAGCCCGGCACGTCGGCAGCCCAGCGGCATGCCCGAAAGCCGAGCCGGCCGCGGGCGGCGGCGCCGGGCTCGCGCCGGGCGTCGCGGCACCCCGGACCCCGCCTCCGTACCGGCTCCTCGGGCCGCCCCTGCGCCGGAACCCGTCCGAACGGACCTCCGCGGACGAGAAATTGCCATGTATCGGTCAAGCCCTTGTCCGGGTCGCGCGGGCGCGGTTAGGGTCCGTGCGGCACCTGGACGAGTGCGCTGCCGGCCGCTGTGCGGCAGCGGTCGACACCCATGGGGGGACAGATGCACCTCGGACGACGCCCTGCTTCCGTACGGTCCCGGGAGGGCAGTCGCGGCACCGCGCGCGGCCGGCTCGCGCGGCGCGGGCCGGCCCTGGCCGCCGCGCTGGGCGCGGTGATCGCGGCGCTCGTGACGCCGGCCACCGCGCACGCGGGCACCGCGCCGGCCGCGGACCCGGGAACAGCCGCGCGGGCCGCCGGCGGGACGTGGTCCGTGGACCTGGGCGCGGCCCCGGCCGACCGGTCCAACACCGCCTCCGCGCACGGCCGGGTGACGCTCGCCGACCCGCGCGCCCACCCCGCCGCGATGCCGGCGGACCGCGCCTACGGCGAGTACACCGCGCCGGCCACCGCGCTCGGCCGCGCGGTGTCCGCGCTGACCGTGGCGACGGCGGCGGTCCGCCCGACCGGCTCCGCCGTGGAGACCGACGTGCGCGGCCGGGACGCCACCGGCGCGTGGACGCAGTGGACCACCGCCGCGCCCGGCGCCGTGCTCTCCTTCGCCGCCCCGGTGACCGCCGCGCAGGTCCGGCTGGTGCTCACCGCCCCGGCGGGGGCCGCCGCGCCCGCCGTCTCCGCCGTGACGCTCCGGGCCGCCGCGACCCCCGCGGGCGCGGCCCCGTCGCAGACCGCGGCGCCGGCCGCCACGGCCACCTACCGGGTGTACGCCACCCGCGAGGGCCTGGTCGGCGGCACCACCGCCAACGGCCATGTCATCGCCAGCCGCGACCACTTCGTCGCCCTGCCCTCGCGCCGGCTGCTCGACGCCAACGGCAGCCGCGCGTACCAGGTCACGGTCTGCAACGGCAGCCGCTGCGAGACCGCGCCGATCTGGGACGTCGGCCCGTGGAACACCACCGACGACTACTGGAACCCGGCCGGCGTCCGCGAGTCCTGGGGCGACCTGCCGCAGGGCACGCCCGAGGCGCAGGCGGCGTACCAGAGCGGGTACAACGGCGGTCACGACCAGTTCGGCCGCGCGGTGTCCAACCCGGCCGGCATCGACCTCGCCGACGGGACCTTCTGGGACGGCCTCGGCATGACCGACAACGGCTGGGTCACCGTCACCTTCGACACCGGCGGCACCCCGCCGCCCGCCACCAAGTACTGGGTGGACACCTTCGCCAACGCGCCCGTCTACGCCTCGCCGACCAGCACCACGCAGACCGGCACGCTCTACGGCGGCACCAACTACGTCTACTGCAAGGCGTGGGGCCGGATGATCGGCAACAGCACCACGTACAACCACTGGTGGCTGCGCACCGACCCGGACAGCGGCCCCGCGAACCAGTACGTCTCGGCGTACTACCTCTCGCGCTGGGGCAACGACGAGGCCAAGGACAACAACGGCACGGTCATCCCGGACTGCTAGGCGCGCCTGGGGCGGGCGCCGGGGCGGCCTTACCCCGGCCGCCCGCCCCGGGTCCCGCTGCCGCCCAGGCCCCCCGCCGCCCCGGGCCCCGGCGCCGTCTCAGCCGTCGTCGCGGTCCTCGCGTGCCGTCGCGCGGCCGAGGTAGGTGAGCGGACCCGGGTCCGGCACCGCGATCTCGTGGAAGCCGAGCCGGTCGTAGAACGCCCGGGCCGCGGTGTTGGCGGTGACCATGCCGAGGTGCACGGCGGGGACGCCCTTGTCGTGCAGCCGGTCCAGGAACGCGTGCATCAGCCGCCGGCCGAGACCGGCCCGCTGGTGGCTGGGCAGCAGGTCGATGTGCAAGTGGGCGGGGTAGTCGGCGAGTTCGGGCAGGATCATCCGCTCCGGGTCGTGCATCAGGCCCACCATGACCTCGGCCGGCGTGCGGGGCAGGCCGGCGCGGGGTAGCGGTCGAGCAGGCCCGGCAGCCACTGGTCGCGGTAGCGCCGGACGAACGCCGCGGTGTCGGCGGTCCCCAGCACGTACCCCACCGCGCGCCGCCCGTCGTCCGCCACGAACGCCACGTCCGGCTCCAGGTGCACGTACGGCGCGGCGAAGATGCTGGGCATCAGGTCGAGATCGGGATAGACCTCGCGGGAGTCGCCGCCGTCCAGGGCGGTGCGCACGCAGATGTCCCGTACGGCGTCGAGGTCGGCGGGCCGGTACGGCCGGATGGTGGCGGGCGTGACCATGGCGCCCATCATGACGCCCGTGGGAGCGCTCTCACAAGGTGCGGCCCGCTCACTCCTGGCCGTCGGCGCCCTGTGCCAGCCAGGCGCCGATGCCGGCCAGCGCCGTGGGCCCGTAGTCCGCGTCGACGTCGCGGGCCAGGTCGGCGATGGAGATCTCCCGCAGCGCGGCTCGCCACGCCGCGTCGGCCGACGCCATCGCGCGGGTGATCGCGCAGGGCCGGGTGCAGGCCTCCGGCGCCGCCGCCAGCGGGCCGCGCTGCCGGATCTCGGTGCACACGAACGCCGGCCGGGGACCGTCGACCGCGAGGACCACGTCGAGCACGGAGATCTGCGCGGGGTCGCGGGTCAGGGCGTAGCCGCCGGCCTTGCCCTGCGCCGAGGACACCAGTCCGGCCCGCGACAGCGCCTGCAGCTGCTTGGCCAGGTAGCTGCCCGAGACGTCGTGCAGCTCGGCCAGGCGCGCGGCGGGCACCGGCTCCGCGGCCGTGGTGAGCACCACGCAGCAGTGCAGGGCCCACTCGACCCCGCCGGACAGCTTCATTCCGCGCGACCCGCCTCTCCCGGTTGACTCGGACAAAGAGTATCCGACTATCATCACAGGTGACTCGGATAAAAAATGTCCGAGATCGGGGTGCGGGTGCTCGGCATGCCCGGGTGCGCGCGGACGCGGAAGGCGGAGACCATGAAGTTCACCGTGATCGGCGGGACCGGGCTGATCGGCTCGCAGGCGGTCGCCTCGCTGCGGGCGGCGGGCCACGAGGCGGTGCCCGCGGCGCCGTCCACCGGCGTCGACCTGCTCACCGGCCAGGGGCTGGACCAGGCGCTCGACGGCGCTGACACCGTCCTCAACCTGGCGAACTCGCCCACCTTCGACGAGGCGTCCCCCGAGTTCTTCCGCACCTCCATGACCAATCTGCTGGCCGCGGGGAGCGGGCCGGCGTCCGGCACCAGGTGGTGCTGTCCATCGTCGGCGTCGACCAGGTGCCCGAGCTGGACTACTACCGCGCCAAGACGCTCCAGGAGGAGCTGCTCCGCCAGGGGCCGACGCCGTACTCCATCGTGCGCGCCACCCAGTTCTTCGAATTCATGGACGCGGTGTTCTCCTGGACCTCCGACGACACCACCGTGCGGCTGCCCGCCACCCGCGTCCAGCCGATGGCCGCCGCCGACGTGGCCGCCGCGGTGGTCGAGGCCGCCGTCGGCGCGCCGCTGAACGGCATCAGGAACGTCGCCGGCCCCGAGGTCTTCCCGCTGGACGAGCTGGGCAAGATCACCCTGGCCGCCCGCGGCGACGGCCGCGGCGTGGTCACCGACGACACCGCCGGCATGTTCGCCGTCGTCCGCGGCGACGTGCTGATCGGCGGCCCCGACGCCCGCCTGGCCCGCACCCGCTACCAGGACTGGCTGGACGCGCGGCGCTGACCCGCCGACGGGCCCGGCCTGCCGGGGCCTGGGGCCTGCCGCCCTAGCCGGCCGTCGCCGAGCGGGGGACGGTGCGGATCATCGACCAGGAGACCGGCGGGAGCTCCGCGGACAGCCCCGTCGGCTCCACGAAGTGCCGGGTGGAACTGCGCGGTTCGACCCGGCGCTGCGCGGTCCTGGAGTTGGTCGCCAGCAGATCCTGCCCGCCGAGCACGACGTGCTCGACCACCTCGTGCTCGTCGCCCACCAGCCGCAGCTGGAGCGTGGCCGCCTGCCGGTCGTCCCGGTTCACCGCGAAGATCGTCATCTCGCCGGTCTCCGGGTCCCGGGTGGCGGTCACGTCCACCGCGTCCACGTCGCCGATCGTGGTGGAGTGCAGCGAGGGCGAGACCGGCTCGACCCGCAGCACCTCGCCGCGGGCGTGCCGGGCGGTCAGCGCGAACGGGTGGAAGATGGTCTGCCGCCAGGCGCCGGTGTCCGGCTCGGTCCTGATCGGCGCGATCACGTTGACCAGCTGGGCCAGGCACGCGATGGTCACCCGGTCGCTGTGCCGCAGCAGGCTCATCAGCAGGTTGCCGAGCACCACCGCGTCCTCGACGGTGTACTCGTCCTCGATCAGCCGCGGCGCGCGCGCCCAGTCCAGGTTCTCCTGGCCGGCGAACCGGCTCTCGTACCACAGGTTCCACTCGTCGAAGGACAGGTTGATCCGGCGCCGGGAGCGCTTCTTCGCCCCGATGTGGTCGGCGGTGGCCACCACGCCCTCGATGAAGGAGTCCATCACCTGCGCGGAGGCCAGGAAGCCCACCCGGTCGTCGCCGTGCTGCTCGAAGTAGGCGTGCAGGGATATGTAGTCGACCACGTCGTACGCCTCGTCCAGCACCTGGGCCTCCCAGGAGCCGAAGGTCGGCATCCGCTCGTTGGAGCTGCCGCAGGCGACCAGCTCGATCGAGGGGTCGATGCGGCGCATCGCCTTGGCGGTCTCGGCGGCCAGCCGGCCGTACTCGGTGCCGGTCTTCTGGCCGATCTGCCAGGGGCCGTCCATCTCGTTGCCCAGGCACCACGTCCTGATCGCGTGCGGCTCGCGCACGCCGTGCGCGATCCGCAGGTCCGACCAGCGGGTGCCGCCGGGGAAGTTGGCGTACTCAAGCAGGTTGCAGGCGTCCTCCACGCCGCGGGTGCCGAGGTTGACCGCCATGATCGGCTCGATGTCGGTCTGCCGGGCCCAGGACATGAACTCGTTCAGCCCGAAGGTGTTCGGCTCCACCGACCGCCAGGCCAGGTCGAGGGTCTGCGGCCGCTGCTCGCGCGGGCCGACGCCGTCCTCCCAGCGGTAGCCGGAGACGAAGTTGCCGCCGGGGTAGCGCACCGCGCTCACCCCCAGCTCGCGGGTCAGCTTGATGACGTCGAGCCGCAGCCCGTCCACGTCGGACTCGGGGTGGCCGGGGTCGTAGATGCCGCCGTAGACGCAGCGGCCCATGTGCTCGACGAACGATCCGAACAGGCGCGGCGGGACGGGTGCGACGGTGAAGGCGGGATCGATGGTTGCAGTGCAGGTGAGCACACCTGTCTCCGATTTCTCTGGGATCGCTCCCGGGGGAGCGTCACGGTCGTGTGGTGCCGGCGGGTCTCACTTGATGCCCGTGGTCGCCACGCTCTGCACGAAGTAGCGCTGCAGCACGAGGAAGGCGAGGGCCAGCGGGCTCAGCGAGATCGCCGCGCCGGCCATCAGCGCGGCGTGGTCCACCCCGCCCTGGCTGGAGAACAGCGTCAGGGCGGCCGGCAGGGTCTGCATGTCGACGTTGTTGGTCACCACCAGCGGCCACAGGAAGTCGTTCCACAGCGCGGCGAACTGGATGATGAACAGCGAGGCCAGCACGGGCTTGGCGTTGGGCAGGATGATCCGCCAGAACAGGGTGAAGTCGTTCGCCCCGTCGATCCGCGCGGCGTCGTCCAGTTCCCGCGGCAGCTGCATGAAGAACTGGCGCAGCAGGAAGATGCCGAGCGCGCTGGTCGCGCGGGGGATGATCAGCCCCTGGTAGGAGTTGAGCCAGCCCAGGTGGAACAGGGTCAGGAACACCGGTACCAGGGTCACCTGGAACGGCACCATGAGCGTGGCGAGGATCAGCAGGAAGACCACGTTGCTGCCGCGGAAGCGCAGCCGGGCCAGCGCGAACGCGGTCATCGAGTCGAACAGCAGCAGCACCACCGTGGTGCCGCCGGCGAAGACGAAGGTGTTCAGCACCAGCCGCCCGAACGGCAGTTGGTTCAGCACCGCGTGCACGCCGTGCAGCGTCCAGTGCCGCGGCACCAGCCGCGCCGGGTCGGAGTAGAGGTCGGCGTTGGTGCGGAAGGCGACGCCGAGCATCCACAGGAACGGCACGACGGTCGCCAGCGCGGCGACGGTGACCGCGACCCAGGACAGCGCCGCGCCGCCGCGGGCCAGCACCCGCCCCGCGAGCACCAGCCGGAGCGCGCCCGGTGAGCGCGGCCCCTTGTCCCGGGGTTTGCCGTCGGCCGGCGCGGAGCGCGGGCGGAGGGTGTCAGTCGGCATCGCGGTACCTCGACAGTCGCAGTTGGAGCGAGGAGATCGCGAGGATCACCACGAACAGCACCCAGGCGACGGCGCTCGCGTAGCCCATCTGGAACTCCACGAATCCCTTCTGGTACAGGTACATGACCACCGATTCGGTGTGGAAGATCGGGCCGCCGCCGGTCATCGCGAAGACCAGGTCGAACAGCTGCAGCCCGGTGACGGTGGCGATGAGCGTGGTGAACAGCAGCGCCGGGCGCAGCGCGGGCAGCGTCACGTGGCGGAACCGCTGCCACGGCCCGGCGCCGTCCAGCGCCGCCGCCTCGTACAGGTCGGGCGGGATCTGCTGCATGCTGGCCAGCAGCACGATCATGGTGAAGCCGACGTTCTTCCAGATGCCCACGGCGATCACCGTGGGCAGCGCCAGCGACGTGGACTGCAGCCAGTCCGGTGCGCTCACCCCGACCTTGGACAGCCAGGCGTCCACCAGCCCGACCTGCGGGTCCAGCAGGAACTTCCAGACGATCCCGCTGACCACCAGCGAGGCGATGAACGGGAAGAAGAACGCGGTGCGCAGCAGCGAGGTGTACCAGGTGGTGCGGCGCAGCCGGGAGGCGATGGCCAGACCCAGCAGCACCTGCCCGACGGTGACGGCGGCGGTGTACACCACCGTCACCCGCAGCGCGTTCCAGAACCGGTGGTCGTGGTAGAGCGCGGTGTAGTTGTCCAGGCCGACGAAGGTGTGGTGGGACTCGCCCACCGTCCAGTCGTGCAGGCTCATCCACGCCGACTGGACGATCGGCTCGGCGATGAACACGCCGATCAGCACGACGCTGGGCGCGATGAACAGGTAGGCGCTGTTGATCCGGGGCCGGCGGCCGCGTGCGCGGGCACGCGGCCGGGCCGGCGTGGCGGGGGAGAGGCGGGTGCTCGACATGGTGCGGCTCAGTTCTTGTGGCATCCGGTGAGCGAGTCGATCGTCCTGGCCGCGTCGTCCGCGGCGCCCTTGACGTCGGCGCCGCGCTCGATCTTCTGGATCAGCGGGACATAGACGTCGGTGTCGATGCGGGTGGCGTTCGACTGCCCGGCGAGGTACAGCTTCGCGTGCGGCAGCGCCTTGGCGAATTCCGCGACCGTCGGGTTGCCGGCGCTCGCCGCGTCCAGGTCGGTCCTGGCCGGCGGGAAGCCGGAGAGCTTGGAGAACTGCGCCTGGGCGGTCTTGCCGGTGTACCAGGCGAGGAACTCCTTCGCCTGCTCCTGGTGCTTGCTGGTGCGCGCCACCATCAGCGGGACGGTGGAGGCCAGGGTGACCGGGCCGGCCGAGCCCACCGGGACCTGGGCGATGCCGAGGTCGACGCCGGCCGATCGGAAGCCGGCCGCGGCCCAGGGCCCGTTGATCTCCATGGCGGCCTTCTTGGAGGAGAACAGCGTGTCGGCGTCCGCGCCGGCCTGGCCGACCGGGCTGATGTGGTCCTTGTCGACCAACTGGCTCCACCGGGTCAGCGCGGCCACGCTGGCCGGGCTGTTCACCACCGCGCAGCCGTCCTGGCCGACGATGTCGCCGCCGTTCATCCACTGCAGGATCGGCCACATCTGGATGGTGTTGTTGTCCGCCAGCGACAGGCCGTACTGGCTCGGCTTGCCGCCGGAGCCGGTGGTGAGCTTCTTGGCGTCGGCGATGAACTCCGCCTCGGTGGCGGGCGGCCGGGTGATGCCCGCCGCGGCGAACATGTCCTTGTTGTAGTAGAGGACCAGCGTGGCCATGTTGGCCGGCACCGCGTAGAGCTTGCCGTCCACGGTGAAGGCGGACTTCACCGAGGGCGGGAACGCGGCGGAGTCGATCTGGTTCGGCCCGGTGCCGACCGAGGAGTCCAGCGGCAGCACCGAGTTGGTCTTGATGTAGGTGAAGATCGAGCCCGGGTCGGAGCTGGGGGTGGCCAGGTCCGGGCCCTGCCCGGTGGCCCAGGAGGCGGGCAGCTTCTGGCCGATGGCGGACCAGGGCTCGGCCGTCATGGTGACGTGGATCTTGGGGTGGGTGGCGTTGAACTGCTTGACCAGCGCCTGGTACGACGGTGCGTCGGGTCCGGTGAACCCGGTGAGCACGGTCAGGTTCACCACCCCGCCGGCCGAGGTCCCGCCGCCGCTCCCGCCGTTGTCGCCGCAGCCGGCGAGCAGCAGCGGGATCGCGGTGGCGGCGGCCACCGCCGCGGCCGCTCTGCCGGGGCGGAGGTGTCTGCTGTGGCTGACGCGCATGATCGTTCCGTTTCGTCCGGTGCCCCGCAAGCCGGGGCGGGAGGGTCGATAGGTCTGTCTCCTTCTGCGGACCGCCGGTCGGGCGGTCGTTCCGGCGGCCGTCCCGCCGGCAGGTGCCGCGGCCGTCCGTGCCGGCCGGTGTGGCGGCGGGCGGGCGGCGTGCTCAGCCGGGGTGGGCGCCGCAGGACTCGCGGATGGCGAGGTCGAACGGCAGCACGGTGTGCACCGGGTCGGGCGCCGTGCCGTCGAGGAGGTCGAAGAGCACCGCCGCGGCCTTGCGGCCGAGCGCCTCGGCCGGCACGTGCACGGTGGTGATGCCGGGGGTGGTCAGCCGCGAGACGCCGAAGTCGTCGTAGCCGGCCAGCGCGATGTCCTCGGGGATGCGCAGCCCGCGGGAGCGGATCTCCAGCATCGCGCCGTAGGCCATCTCGTCGTTGGCGGCGAAGATCGCCTGGAGGTCGGTCATGCTGTCCAGCACCTCGCGCGCCGCCGCCCGCCCCGACTCCTCGCTGAAGTCGCCCACCGCGAGGGTGTGGGTGCACGGGCGGCCCGACTCGGCCAGCGCACCGCGGAAGCCCTCGTAACGGTCCACCGCCGTCTGGTGGTTGAGCGGGCCGCTGATGTGCGCGATCCGGGTCAGGCCGTGGTCCTCCACCAGGTGCCGGGTGATCGCGGCGGCGCCCGCGATCTCGTCTATGCCGACGCTCACCGCGTGCGGCAGGTGCACGAACCGCCCGATGAGCACCACCGGGAGGGCGGCCTCCACCATGCGGTTCACGTTCGGGTCGCTGATCGCGGCCGAGGCGACGATCGCCCCCGACGCGGCCTGCGAACGCAGCACCCGCTCGTAGGCGGCGACGCCGTGGGTCTCGTCGGGGTTGGTCGACACCATCAGCGCCGCGTCCCGCGCGTTGGCCTCCGCGGTGACGCCGACCAGCAGGTGCATGAAGTACGGGTGGCCGAAGACGTGCTGGCCGGTCTGCGGCACCACCATGGCGATCGACGTCGAGCGGCAGGCCCGCAGCGCCCGCCCCGCGGAGTTCGGCACGTAGCCCAGCCGGGCCGCCGCCGCCCGCACCGCCTCCTTGGTGCTCTCGCTGATCCGCGGGTGGTCCGACAGGGCCATCGACACCGCGCTCTGCGAGATCCCGACGGCGGTGGCGACGTCCTTGAGCGTGACGCTGGTGCGCCGGGCCGCCGTCATCGGCCCGCTCCGGCCGGCGCGGCCGGGGAGCCGGCGGTGGCCGTCCGGGGCCGGGCGCACGGCTCGGCGGGTGACTCGGTGTCCGCCATGCGACACCCCTCTCTCCTCGGACCCGCGGCCGGGATCACGGGGGCCGTTCAGCTGCTCTAACGTTTCAGCGGTTTGGACGCTAGGTTACGGCCAACGGCCCGTCAACCCTCTGGATGACATTCGTGGAGGGAAAATCGGCGGCGCCGGGAGTATTGACGGGATCGGCCCGGGCCCTTACGTTCAGAGCCGCTGAATCGTATGAGCACCTCGTCCGGGCAGTGGACCCGCGCATGCCGCGGCTCGTCGCCGTGCGACGTGGGCACGGCGGCGCACGCCTTTCCGCGCGCCGTGGGCCGTCGGCGCCGTCCGGGCACTGCGCGCGGGAGCGCGCACCGAACCGAGGATCAGGTCTCTTGGGCGGGTCCGGGCGAGTCGAGGATCAGGTCTCTTGGGCGGGTCCCGGCGAACCGAGTCTCACGCCTCCCGGGCGGGTCCGGCCGCGGCCTGCTCCACGGCAGCCGCGGCCGGGCCTGCCGCGTTCAGCCGGCACAGCCGCACCCCTTCGGCGGTCTCCAGCACCAGCCACTGCGAGCTGTACGGCGTCCCGCCGCTGCCGTAGCGCCCCGACTCGGTCGTCCGGGACAGCCGCACCTCGTCCCAGGCGCACCCGAAGACCCCGGCGGGACCCGTGAGCACCGGGCCGCCGCGGAACAGGTGCAGGCGCAGCATGCGGTCCGCGGCGCGCCCCTCGGCGCGCAGGCCGAGCACCGGGGCGGCGACGCCCGCGGCGGTCAGCACCGCGCCCACCGCCGCCAGGCCCGCGCCGAAACCGCCCGCGAGCAGCCCGATGCCCACCGCGAGCAACGGCAGCGCGGCCAGCACGCCGACCAGTCCGGCACCGGTGCGCCGGCTCGCCACGTCGAACAGCCCGAGCCGCTCGCCGAGTCCGGCCGACGCGGCCAGCGCGTCCGCCTGCGCCCGCGCCGCGCGCACCGCCGGATGCCCGTCCGGTCCCGCTCCGGCGGTGCGGGCCGCCGCGCCGCCGGCCGCCTCCGTGTCCGTCCCCGCCGGTGTCGTCCGCTCCGCCTCCACGGCGTCCCCCTCTCCCCGCCCGCGCCGTCCGCGCGGCGGCGGCATGCTGCCCACCCCGTCATACCCCGCCCGCACGGCCCCCTACCGCGGGACCCGACCGGCGGCCCGGCCGGGCGGTTCACGCGGGCCGGCGGCTCTCGCCCCAGCCGGTGACGCGGAACTGCGAGCCGTCGCGGCGTACCTCGGCGGCGCCCGGGCCGGCGAAGTGCGCGGGCACCACCAACTCCTTCTCGTCGGCCGCGCGTTCCAGCAGGCGGCGGCGGGTCGCCGCGGCCTGCCCGGGGTCCTCGCAGAAGCAGCTGCTGCAGTCGGGCCGCAGGATCTGCACCGGGCTGTGCAGCACGTCGCCGACGAACACCGCGCGGTCCCCGCCGGAGCGCACCCGCAGCACCGACGAGCCCGGGGTGTGGCCGGGCGCGCTCTCCAGTGTCAGGTTCCCGTCGATCCGGTGGGCGTCCTCCCACAACACCGTGCGGCCCAGCACCGGCGCGACGCTGTCCGCGTAGACCAGCAGGCTGCCCTGCTGGCGCAGGCGCTCGTGCTCGCTGCGCGGCGCGCGCCGGCGGTGCGCGTTCTCCGGCGCGAAGTACCGCTGGTCCACCGCCGGGATCAGGTATGTGGCGTTGGGGAACGCCGGCTCCCAGCCGTCCTCGCCGCCGCGGGTGTTCCAGCCGACGTGGTCGTAGTGGACGTGGGTGTTGACGACGACGTCCACGTCCTGCGGACGCACGCCCGCCGCGGCCAGCCGGTCGAGGAAGCCGGTGGCGAGGTGGTCGAACAGCGGGATCTGCGGCCGGTCGCGGCCGTCGCCCACCCCGGTGTCGACCAGTACCGTGCGGCCGGCGCTGCGCAGCACCCAGGTCTGCACCGCCGCGTGGTAGGAGTCGCTCGCCGGCCGCCAGTGGTCGGGCGCCAGCCACGCGGCGTTGTCCCGCCACACCTCGGGCGTGCTGTCCGGCACGACGAACCGGGCCGGCGCGATCTCGCCCGACCACTCGACCACCCTGGTCACCTCGACGTCGCCCACCATGAAATCAGTCATACGGCGAACGTAAGCGCCGCCGGTGAGCGGCTGAATGTTCCACCGGCGCGATTCCATGCGTGATCCTCTCAGCCGACCGGAGCGCTGCCGCGGCGCGGGAGGCGTAGGGTGGCCGGCGTGGACCTGCTCAGCGACATCGCCGGCGTCATGCGCACCGGGCGGCCGACCGCCAGCCGGCTGCGGGTGGGCGCCCCGCGCTGGAGCTACGCCTTCGCGCCGTACGACGGCGCCGGCTTCCACGTGGTGGTGAGCGGCGCCTGCTGGCTGCTGGCCGGCGGCGAGCCGCCGGTGCGGCTCGGCCCGGGCGACGCGGTGCTGCTGCCGGCCGGGCGCGCCCACGTGCTCGCGCAGACGCCCGACGGCGCGAACGCCGTGCCCTTCGAGACGGCCGTCGCGGACCCGGACGGCGGCACCGAGCTGCTGTGCGGGAAATACCGCCTGGACCGCCGCCGCACCCATCCGCTGCTCGCGGCCCTGCCGGACGTGGTGCACCTGCCGGCCAGGGCCGGCGACCACCGGCAGCTGCGTGGCGCCGTCGACCTGCTCGCGGTGGAGACCACGGCGCCGGCCCCGGGCGCGACGCGGCGATCGCCGGCCTGCTCGACCTGCTGCTCGTCTACATGATCCGGGCCTGGCTGGAGGAGCACCGGGACAGCGGCTGGCCCCGGGTCCTGCGCGACCGCGAGGTCACCGCCGCGCTCGAGGCGCTGCACGCCGCTCCGGACCGGGCCTGGCGGGTGGCGGAGCTGGCCGCCGAGGTCGGGCTGTCCCGGGCGACGCTCGCGCGCAGGTTCACCGCGCTGGTGGGGCTCGCCCCCATGGCGTACCTGGCGCAGTGGCGGATGACCCTGGCGGCCCGGCTGCTGCGTGAGTCCGACCTCGCGCTCGCGGCGGTCGCCCGCCAGGTCGGCTACGCGTCCGCCTTCGCCTTCGCCCACGCGTTCAAGCGGGAGTTCGGGACCGCGCCCGGCCGCTTCCGGGACGAGGAAAGCCGTTCCCGCGAGCCGGAGCCCGGCCCCGGCACCGCGGACCCGCCGGCGCCCGCGCCCACCTCCGCGCCGGCGCCCGGGACCCCGGCCGCACCGGCGCCCGCGCCGGCCTCCGCACCCGCGCCCGCACCCCTCGGATCAGCCGCGCGCTGACCGCGACGCGCCCGATCGGACCGCGACGCCGCCCGATCGGACCGCGACGGCGACCGGTCGTGTGGGGTTGGCCGAGGACGGACGGTTGCACCGTACGAGGCGGATGTGGCAGGTGGGGTCACGGCGCATCATGGGGAATCCCCCGTTCCTGTAGGAACCCGTAGGAGCCCCTATGCGCATGCGATCCCTCCTGTGCGCCCTGGCGTTGGCGGTCGGCGGCCTCACCACCGCGGCCGGGACCTCCGCGTCCGCGGCGCCGGCGCATCCGGCAGCCGCCTCCGCCCCGGCGGCGCACGCCTCCGTGGACCTGCCGACGTCCGCGGCCCGCGCCGCCGTCGCCGCCCACCCGGCCGCCGCGGCCCCCGCCGCGGTCTCGCCCGCGTCGGTCCCGCACACCGTGACCCTGGTGAACAGGACCGGCCGGCAGATCTGGGTCGGCAGCGAGGTCAACGCCGACGGCTCGGCCGCCCTCACCGGCCTGCCGAGCCTGGCCCCCGGCGCCTCGGCCACGCTGACCGTGCCGGAGACCACCGGCGCCGGCCACTGGCGCGGCACCTTCTTCGCCCGCGAGGGCTGTACCGGCGCCGACGGCAGCACCTTCCACTGTGTGCTCGGCGACTGCGGCCCGCGCGCGGACCGCTGCACCACCGGCGAACAGCCGGTCAGCCTCGCCGAGTTCAACTTCGACCCCTCCGACAGCCTCGCACCCTGGTACGACGTCAGCTACGTCAACGCCTTCTCCGTGGCCGTCACCATCGACCCGACCGGCACCACCGTCCCGCCCGACGGCGCCTGCTCCGAGGGCGGCTGCCCGGACAATTTGCTGCCCTACTGCCCGTCCGCCGACCTGCGGACCGACGCCGGCACCGGCCTGAGCACCTGCGTCAACCCCAATCGCGACGCGCAGACCTCCTACAGCGACGCGATGGGCTCGCACTGCCCGCGTGCCTACTCCTGGTCCAAGGCCGACCAGGTGCCCGGCAACAAGGTCGTGCGCGACTGCACCTCCTGCTCCGGCATGACCGTCACCTTCCACTGAGGGGAGCGCACCGTGGCACGACCTGGCACGCCCGCCCCGGTCGCACCCCCGCGCACCGCGGCAGCCGCGAGCCCCGCGCAAGCGGCCCGCACCGCGGCGGCGGCACCGCCCCGACGCCTGTGGCGGCTGCTGGCCGTCGCGCTGATCCTCCTCGCCGGAGCGGCCCTGCGCCCGCAGCCGGCCCACGCGACCGGCGCGGCCGGCACGGGGGCGGGCGCAACCGCCGGACGCAAGGGGGTCAGCGTCACCTCGGTCACCGGGGCCTCGCAGGCGCTCGCGGACGTCGGGGCGCACTGGTACTACGACTGGGCCACCACGCCGGGCGGCGTGACCGCGCCGGCCGGCACCGAGTTCGTGCCGATGATCTGGGGCGCCGCCTCGGTCACCGACGCCGGCCTCGCGCAGGCCCGGCAGAACGGCACCGAGCTGCTCGGCTTCAACGAGCCCGACCTCAGCGGCCAGGCGCAGATGTCCGTGCAGCAGGCCCTGGACCTGTGGCCGCGACTGGAGTCGACCGGGCTGCGGCTCGGCGCGCCCGCCGTGGCGTACGGCGGGGACACCCCCGGCGGCTGGCTGGACCAGTTCATGTCCGGCGCGGCGGCCCGCGGCTACCGCGTCGACTTCATCCCGCTGCACTGGTACGGCGGCGACTTCTCCTCGGCCGCCGCCGGCGAGCTGCGCGGCTATCTCCAGGCGGTGTACGACCGCTACCACAAGCCGATCTGGCTCACCGAGTACGCGCTCACCGACTTCTCCGGCAGCACCCCGCGCTACCCCTCCGCCCAGCAGCAGGCGGACTTCGTCCGCTCCTCGGCGGCGATGCTGGACACGCTGCCGTTCGTGGAGAAGTCCGCCTGGTTCACCCTGTCCACCGGGACCGCCCCGACCGGCCTCTACACCGGGACGGTCCCCAACTCCAGCGGCGTCGCCTACCGTTCGCTGCCCTGAGCGGCGGCCGGCGCCGGACACCGGCCGCGGCGGCGGGCCCGCGCCCGCCGCCGCGGCCCGCCGTCAGAAGAACGCCAGCCCCTTTCCGTCGTTGCGGTGGTACAGCCCGTCGCTGGTCTGGTAGATCCCCAGCTCCTTGGACTTGGCGCTGCCCCACGTCGGCGAGCCCGGCCCCGGCTTGTCGGGACCGAGGTTGTACGACGGGCGCGACCCGCCGCCCCCGCCGCCGACGCGCCCGCTGCCGCTGCCGCCGCGGGCCTTGACCGACGCCATGGGCGGGGCGACGCACACGCACATGTTCGTGCCCGGCTTGCAGTACTGGTACTGGCTCGGGTCCGGCACCGCGGCCTGCTGGCCGCAGGGGATCGGCGCGTTGGGCGCCGGGTCCTGGCAGCTGTCGTAGATCCCGGACACGCCGACCCCGTTGGCGAGGTTGATGGTGTCCGCGCCCTCCTCCACCGCGCGCGCCCCGGCGGCGGCCTGGTTGCCGGTCATGATGACAGGCACGCTCCGCGACCACTCGGCGCCGCGCTCCAGCAGGTTGCCCGCGCCCTTGGCGACCGGCCCGAGCACCATGCCCGCCGCGTCGAAGGCGAACTCCAGGTTCTGCTTGCCGGTGCTCTGCCCGGCAGCCTCGCGTTTGCGCTTGTCGTCGGTGAGGTCCTTCATGTCCATCACCGCCATGCCGGCGCCTGCCACCATCACCGCCCCGGTGGCCACCGTCGCCGCGGCGAAGCCCGCCGCGGCCAGCGGGGCGAGGGCGACGGCCGCCATCCCCAGCACCAGCGTCAGGCCCAGCTTGCGCGACGGCGAGGCGTTCACCCAGTCGTGGACCGCGTTGCCGGCCTTGGCGACCGCGTTGCCGACGCTCTTGAGCCAGCCCCACATCTGGCCGGATGGGTCGGACTTGGTGATCGGGCTGTTGTCCGCGTAGGAGTAGCCCTGCATCTGCTGCGGATCGTCCAGACTCATCTGCGGGTCGACCGACAGGAAGCGGCCGAGCCCCGGATCGTAGGTCCGCGCGCCGAGCTGGGTCAGGCCGGTGGTGGGGTCCTCCGCGCCGCCGACGAACCCGCGGTCGCCGGGGAAGTCCACCGCCGCGCCGCGCGCGCCGCCGAACGGCGTCTGGCGGTGCACGCTCACCTGGAGCGTCGTGCTGTCCACCGCGATCTGCGTGGTGCCCTGGAGGTCGCCGGCCAGCCAGGTCACCCCGGCCGCGGTGCGCGCGGCGATCGTGGCGCCGCCGGCGGTGGCGTAGTAGCGGGTGGTGGTGAGCGCGCCGGTGGCCTTGGTCCAGCGCAGCTCCTGGCCGTCGAGGTAGAGCGTGCTGCCCTCGGGGTCGTGCCGCACCAGCTGGGAGCCGTCGGTGTCGTAGACGTACGAGGTGACCGCGGGTCCGGAGCTGACCTTCGTCAGCCGGCCCTCCGCGTCCCAGTCCAACTGCTGCGTGCCGTCGGGGAGCTGGCGGCTGGTCGTGTTGCCGGTGGCGTCGTAGGCGTACCGCGCGGTGCTCTCGCCGGAGGGTCCCGCGGTGGTCACCGCGGTCAGCTCGTGCCCGGTGTCCGGCAGGTCGCTGGTGGCGACGGTGTCGCCGGCCGCGGTGTGGTCGGTCGCGGTCAGCCGGTCGCCGACCGCGTCGTAGGTGAAGGACTGCCAGTACGGCGCCGGGCCGGCCAGCGCGGCCACCGACGGGTCCTGCGCGCAGTCGCCGGCCGGCGTCCACGCCTGGGTGATCCGCTGGAGGTAGTCCATCCGGAAGCACTGCGTGTCGGGCGTGCCGCCCTGCGGGGTGTCGGCGATCGAGGTGATGTTGCCCGACGGGTCGTAGCTGTAGTGGGTGTCGGACCGCATCGGCGCGGGCGTCTCGGTGTCCACGATGGTCCGGTTCACCCGGCGGGTGTGGTCGTCGTAGAACGCCGACAGCCACACCCGGTGGCCGGTGTCGCCGAGCTGGGTGCGGGCGGCCTCGCCGTAGCGGGTGTACTGCGTGTCCGTGACGTAGTCGGCGGTCGTGCCGCCGTAGCCGCCGGTCACGGTGGTCGGCTCGGCGAGGTCGTCGTAGGAGAACTGCACCGCCTCCGCGGGCAGGTCGCCGGCCGCCGCGTAGGTGGCGCTCGATCTGCTGCCGTCCACGTCGTACTTCGTGTACGTGGTGTACGTGCCGGAGATCCCCGGCTCGGCGGAGGGCACCGTCAGCTGGGTCGCGGTCGCCAGGTTCAGCGCGTTGTAGCCCAGCACCGAGGAGGTGTAGGCGGCGCCGTCCACGTAGCGCGTGGAGGTGGCGGGCAGTCCCTTGCCGAGCGGCACCGTGTCGTACGTCCAGGCCGACAGCAGCGTCCCGGTCGCCGAGCCGCTGCGCAGCTGGGTCGGCCGGCCCAGCGCGTCGTAGGCGTGCCACAGGGTGACGCCGCGCGCGTCGGTGCTGGTGACGAGCTGGTTCGCCGCGTCGTAGGTCATGTGCGTGGTGCCCTTGTCGACGTCGGTGTCCTCGACCTCGTTGCCGTGCAGGTCGTAGCCGCGGCGCCAGACGTCGCCGGCGGGGTCGGTGGTCGAGGCGATCCGCCCGTCGGGCGTGTAGGTGTAGCGGGTGACGTCTGTGGGGCCGGTGGGCTTGTCGCCGTGGTACTGGTCGCGCTCGACCACCCGGCCGCGCGCGTCGGTCACCGTGGTCACGGCGGTCGAGCCGGCCGGCGGGGTCACCGTGCTCCGGTCGCCGTCGTACGAGGTGGTGGTCCGCCACAGCTCGTCCGCGCCGCCCTCGACGATCTCCGCGGTCGCCCGGCCCGCGCCGTCGTACTCGGTGACGGTCTGCTGCGGCACGTCCACGTCGGAGGCCACCCACAGCTTGTCGTCGACGGCCGCGTCGTTGAAGTACGGCTGGGTGACCTTGTGCCGGCGCCCCTGCGAGTCGTACCTCATGTCGGTGATCAGCCGTCCGCCGCCGGAGGCCGGCGCCTGGGTCTGCCGCAGCCGCAGCAGCCCGTCGTACAGGTCGGTGGTGGAGGTGTAGTCGCCGTTCGGGCCGATCTTCTTCGTGGTCACCGTGCTCGGCGCGTCGTTGTGATAGGTGTACGAGAAGATGTAGTTGCCGTCCGGGTTCGACGCGCGCGGGCGGTTCGGCAGCCACACCTGGGTGCGGTTGCCGAGCGCGTCGTAGGCGGTCTCGGTGACCCGGTTGTTGGGGTCGACCACCTTCACCGGCTGGTTGTACGCCGGGTCCAGGGTGGTCGTGGTGGCGTGTCCCGCCGGGTCGGTCACCTTGGTCTGGGTGAGCGGGCCGCCGGCGGCGGGGGTGTACGCGGTGGTGGTGGTCCGGCCCAGGGCGTCGGCGGACGCGGTCACCCGGCCCAGCGCGTCGTAGCTCGCGGTCGACGCGGTCACGTACACCGCGCCGGAGGCCGGCCGGGAGTCCAGGGTCTGCGTGGTGGTGGCGTCGCCGGCCGTCGGCGCGTCGCCGAACCGCTGCCCGTCGTAGACGTAGCGGGTGCCGGACACCGCGTCGCGCGGGTAGACCGGCGTGGCCGTGCACGCCGCCGCGACGGTCTCCTTCTGCGAGGGCAGCGAGACCAGCCAGCGCGCGGTGTCGCGGACGTACGAGGTGCGGGTGCACAGGTCGTCGGCGGCGGTCGAGGTGTCGCCGAGGTCGTTCACCGCGGTGATCTGCCCGAGGTCGTCGTAGCTGTTCTCGGTGCGGGTCACCCGCCGCCCGCCGGACCCCAGCGTCGTGTACGTGGTGACCGTGCCCGGCCGCACGACGTACGCCTTGAGCGTGCCGCGGGTCGCCGTCGGGCCCTGCACGGCCGGCGTGGTGATCGTCTTGGCGACGATGTCCTCGCCGGTGCCGTCGTGGGTCTGCGTCTCGTAGCCGAAGCCCTGGAGCCACAGGTCGTCGCGGTGCGAGCCGCCCTCGGAGTCGGTGACGGTCACCGAGCGGGTGCCGGTGGCCTGCTTGTCGCCGTCCATGCCCCGGTAGAAGCGCTTCTCGGTCATGGTCCGCGGTCCCGCCGGGTCGTCCGGCTCGCCCTTGGTGATCCGCACCCGGCCGAAGCCGCGGAAGTCGTTCCAGGTGCGGTCGGCCTCCTTGGTGAACTCCGAGGTGTCGTACGCCCAGGCCGCGCCGTCCAGATACGCGTAGCTGGTGACCTGCTCGGTGTTCGCGGCGATCATGTCGGACTGGGTCACCTGCGCCACGACGTACTTGTTGAAGTAGTCGGTGCGCTCGGAGAAGTCCTTCTTCGCCCACGTCTGCGGGAAGCAGCGCATGGTGTTGGTCGCGGCGTCGGACGGCTCGTGGCCCGCGGCGCACTCCGGCGGCGCGTAGCTGATCGTGGTGACGCCGCCGGCCTCGGAGACCACGCCGGTGACGCGGTAGCGCAGCAGCGGTCCCAGGCCGTCCACGGTGTCGACCCGGTTGGGGAACTTGGTGCCCTCGAAGCGCACCGCGGGCAGCGCGACCGGCGTGCCGCCGGCCAGCCCGGTGTGCGTCACCGCCTTCAGCCACAGCGCGGGCTTCTCGCCGTCCCCGTTGACCGGGAACTCCTGGTCCAGGCTCCAGGACTCCACGTCCCGGTAGGAGGAGCCGTCCAGCACCTGCGTGGTGACCTTCGCCAGCCGTTTGGTGGTCCAGAAGGTGGGCGCGTGGTCGTCCGGGCAGGTCGCGCCGGCGCACTGGGAGTCCCAGGGCACGTCCGGCCAGTTGTCCTTCTTCGACGGGGTGCAGTCGCTGCCGGGCACGCAGCGGTCCGCGACGGTGAACACCACCCGCTCGCCGGCCTGCCCCGCGTCGCCGTCCCGCAGCCCGTACTCGGCGTCCTTCAGGGTGCCGCCGCGGACGTAGGGGACCGCGGCGTCCTTGCCGTCCATGCCGTAGGAGTTGGTCTCGGCGTCGTAGTCGTACCGGATGACGTTGCCGTGCCGGTCGATCACCTTGTCCAGGTTCCACCGCCACGCCTGCGTGCAGTGCGAGGCGTCGAAGGAGGCCGCGTGGCAGGGCTCGCCGTCGTCGTTGCCGAACACCGGCAGCGTCCAGGTGGAGTTCGCCTCGCTGCGGTCGCCGAACAGGTACTGGGTGCCGTCCACGGTGGTGATGCGCCAGTACTCGCCGTTGTCGTCGCCGTTGGCCGCGCCGGTCAGGTGCTCGATGCGGGCGCCGTCGTCGTCGCGGGTGTGCCAGGCGCCGGTGGCGTCGTCCCGGATCAGCTCGCCGCCGCCGGAGCCGTAGGAGGCGAAGGCGTTGTCGCTGCGCCAGCACATGTCGCCGGTCTTCACCGGGTGCACGTCGTCGGCGCACGGGATGTACGAGCGCTCGATGAAGCCCACCGACAGGTCCCAGCCGTCGCCGACCCAGGACGCCTGGTTGTTGGTCGCGCTGGTGCGGCCGTCCACGCTGGAGGAGGAGTAGCCGAGCGACAGGTCGGGGTCCAGGCCGCCGGCCGACGGCGGCGTGCGCAGCGGATAGGTCCAGCTGAAGTCGCCGGTCTGCTCCGACACCTGCCAGCTGGCCGACGGCGCCAGCGGGGTGGCCTTGTACGTGCCGCCGCCGTCCTTGGCGCCGGTGCTCGCCGGCTGGTCGCCGTGCAGCTCGTTCGCGGTCGCCTGGTCGGTCGGCCTGCTGTCCATCGTCTGCTGGACGACCGGCGTGGAGGCGGTCGGCGACAGCGGCACCGACGGCTCCGACGCGAAGGCCCGGCCGGGCCCCGCCAGCGTCAGCGCGGCGGCCACCAGCACCGACGGCAGGGCCGCCGCGACGGCCCGGCGCAGCGTGCGCACCCTCGTCCTCCTCGTGTCCGCCGTCCTCGCCGTCGTGGCCCTCATCCGAACACCGCCGTCTCCACCGGCACCGACGCCAGCGTGTAGCCCAGCAGCCGGTCCAGCGGGTAGCCCTCGCAGTCCTGCGACAGCGACACGAACCTGTCGCCGCCGATCCGGCACCGGTACAGCGCCCTGGTGACCGTGCCGTCCGGCGGCTGCGTCCAGATCCCCCCGAGCGGGGCGGTCAGCGTGCCGCCCTCGCAGGCCGCGTCGGTCGACACGAACCGGTCGTAGCCGTCGCGGCAGTCGTACAGCTGCTCGGTGCCCGGCCGGTCGGCCAGCACCACATAGCCCTGCGGGCCCTCGTTGCGGTAGCCCGGCGGCGAGCCGTCGATGCTCGTGGTGTGGTCGAAGCCGGGCAGCAGGTACCGGGACAGCTGCGCGTACGCCACGGTGTAGCCGAGGGTCCCCTCGTTGACGGCACCGCCGCAGGTCACGTCGCGCGACTCGAAGTGGTCGGCGCCGGTGTCGCAGCGGTACAGCGGCAGCGTCGGGACGTTGACCGGCGGCTGCGTGTACACCAGTCCGAGGTCGCCGACCACGGTCTTGCCCTCGCAGTCCGGCTGCTGCGAGGTGAAGCCGTCCGAGCCGGTCCGGCACGCGTACAGCATCCGTGTGTCGTCGCCCGGCGCGGCGGCCAGGCCCAGCGCCGCCTCGAAGTGGTAGCCGTCCCTGACCGCGTCCGTGCTGCCGGTGTAGTGGTCGCCGGCCGCGTCGGCGAACCGGGCCAGCTCGCCCGGCCGCGGGGCGGACCAGCCGCCGCGCACCGCGATCGAGGCGTCGGTGGCGACGCCCTCACCGGCCCTGACCTCGTCCAGCGCGCCCGGGAAGTAGCCCGACGCGGCGCCGTCGCTCTTGCCGCGGCCGATCACCAGGCGCCCGGTGGCCCGCCACAGCACCACGTCGTCGCGGCTGCCGCTGGCTGCCCGTCGACGTACAGCCGCAACTGCCGGGCCGCGTAGTCGTAGACGCCGGCCAGGTGCGTCCACTGGTGCAGCGCGGGCGGCGCGGTGGACGCCGCGTACACCTGCGGCGCGCCGTCGGTGTCCGAGACCGCCGCGCCGAACACCCACCGCTTCAGGTCCGGGCGGTACTGCAGCACGAACCCGCTGGCCCGCTCGCCGTCCTGGCTGACCGCGGTCGCCACCCGGTCGTCGCGGTCCAGCCGCGCCCACGCCGAGACGGTGAAGCTGTCGCGCATCGGCAGCCCCGAGGGCGTGGTCAGCGCCCCGGTCGAGCCGTCGAACTGCGCCGCCTTGCCGCCGCCGTCACCGGCCACGTAGCCGACGCCGCCGCTCGCGGTCGCGTCGTACCCCCGCCACGTGGAGTCCTTCGCGGTGCCGTCGTCGAACCGGTAGTAGCCCAGGTCCGCGTCCGTCACGTCGTCGTGGACCAGCCGCGCCTCGCCGTCGGAGACCGCCTTGGCGTACACCCGCACGTCGTCCACCACGCCCGGCAGCAGCGCCGAGCGGTTGCCGTTCCACTTGCCCGCGCCGACGGTCATCGGCCCGGTCGAGGGCAGCACGCTCACCCCCACCTGCGCGGCTGACAGCAGTCCGTTGACGTACAGCCGCACCTGGTGCAGGTCCGCGTCGTAGGACACCGTCAGATGGGTCCACGCGCCGGCCACCGCCGCCTCGGTGGAGTTCAGGTTGACCACCGAGGAGCCCGGGTCGTCCTTGTCGGCCGGCGGCAGCGTCACCGTCCACTTCCCGGCCGCGCCGTTGTAGCCGAGGATGAAGCTGCTCAGCCGGCTGCCGTCCTGCGCCAGCACCGAGGCGTTGGCGGTGCCCGCCCGGTAGAGGTACACCCACGCCGAGGCGGAGAAGCTCGCCGCGGTGTCCACCACCGGTCCCGCGGTCTGCGCGTAGCCGGTGGTCCCGTCGAAGGACACCGCGTACCCGGACCTGCCGCCGATCCAGCTGCTGCCGCCGGAGAGCGTCGCGGTCCTGCCGCGCCCGCTGGAGTCCGCCGCGGTGGTGCCGGTGTTCTCGTCGAAGGTCCAGCGGGCCGCGTCGGCCGTCGGCAGCGCCGCGGCCGTCATCGCCGGGTACGAGCGGTACAGCGCGCTGACCCGGTCCTTGTCCAGCTGCCCGGTGTACAGCCGGACGTCGTCGACGCCGCCGGGCCAGAACTCGGCCGCCGCGCCGCCCGCCTTCCCACGGCCGATGGCCAGACCGCCGCCGGGCTGCCACGGCGAGTTGAGGGTGCCGTCGCCGACCCGGGTGCCGTTGACGTACAGCCAGATCTTCTTCACCGACGGGTCGTAGACGCCCACCAGGTGCGTCCAGGTGTTCACCTCCGTGGGCAGCGTCGACACCGCCGCCTTGGTGACCACCGCGTCGTCCGCGTCGGACTCCGGCATCTCGAACGTCCACGCGCCGAACTGGTTCTCGTCGGAGTCCACCACGTGGCCGAGCCGGAACTTGCTGGTGTGCGCGCCGTCCACGCTGACCGCGTCGACCTTGCACGCGGCCACCGCGCCCAGGTCGCAGTCCTTGGACGCCAGCCGCACCCACGCCGAGACGGTGAACGCCTGGTCGAGGCGCAGGTCCACGCCGGTGGTGGTGACCGCGCCGGTGCTCCCGTCGGTGGTCACCGCGTCACCGACCCGGCCGGGGAGAAGCTCGCCCCGCCGGCCACCGTGCCGGTCCGGGCGCCCGCGGCGTCGGCCGCGCTGTGCCCGCCGGTCTCGTCCAGCCGGTACTCGTGCACCAGGCTCAGGTCCCGCCCGGCCATCGTCTGGATCTCCGAGGCGAACAGCGCCCGCTGGTACACCGCCACGTCGTCCACCGAGCCGGGGAAGTACTCCACCGGCGCGCCCGCCCACTTGGCGCGGCCGATCTGCAGCCCGCCGGTCACGTCGTACGTCTGGGTGTGCGCGACCGTGCCCACCAGCGCGCCGTTCACGTACAGCCGCAACTGGTGCGCGCCCGCGTCGTACACGGCCACCAGGTGCGCCCACTGGCCGACCTGCACCGCGCCGCCGGTCACCTCGTCGCGCTTGGAGCCGTCGTCGGGCGTGTCCGCGGCGAACATCACGAAGCCCCAGCGGCCGTCCGGGCGCGCCCTGAGCTTGAAGGCGCTGTCGTTCGCGCCCTCCTGCGACAGCACGGTCTCCAGCGCGCCGGTCTGCTCCACCCGCGCCCACGCGGCCACCGAGAAGCTGCGGTCGACGTCGATCACGTGCGCGGTGGACACCGCCTGCGTGCTGCCGTTCAGCCGCACCGCCAGGTCCGCCGGGTCGGGCATGGCCGACTGGCCGCCGGTGTAGTCCGGCGCGCCGATCGCGGTGCCGTCGTGCGCGGGCGACGCCGAGTCCTGGAGGTTGCCGTCCAGCTTCCACTGGCCCTGCGGGACCCCGTCCTGGGTGACCAGGCCGCGGATCTCGTCGTCGGACAGCACCCTGCTGTACGCGCGCACCTCGTCGATCGCGCCGTGCCAGAAGTTGGTCGGCGTGCCGTTCCACCGGCCGCGGCCGAAGAGCATCGGGCCGGTGGCGTCGAACCCGCCGCTGCGCGCGGCCGAACCGGCCGGCTCGCCGTCGACGTACAGCCGGATCTGCCCGGCCGGCGCGTCGTAGACCGCGGTGAGCTGCGTCCACTCGCCGGTCCTGGCGACCGGCTTGCTGCGCACCATCGAGTCGCCGGACCGGTCGGTCGCGTCGGCCGAGGTGGTGTACAGCTCCCACATGTCGCCGCCCGGGTCGCTGCGGTACTCCAGGAAGTAGGCGCTGTTGACCGAGCCCTCCTGGGACAGCACGGTGGCCGCGTCGGTGCCGCCGGGCGCCGTGTCCAGCCGGGCCCACGCGGACACCGTGAAGCTCTGGTCGGTGTGCACCACGGGAGCGCCGGTGGACACGTAGTCGGTCGCCGCGTCCAGCTGGACCGCGCCGTTCACCGCGCCGCCGTCACCGGTGAAGTGCGCGCCGCCCCGGAGCACGCCGGCCGCCCCGCCGGGCACCGAGTCGGCCGCGGTGGCGCCGCCGGTCTCGTCCAGCGGCCAGTAGCCGACCTGCACGTTGTCCCGGCTGACCGCGGCGCTGATCTCCGCGGCGGTCAGCGCCCGGTCGTAGACGGTGACCTCGTCGACCGCGCCGCCGAGGTAGTCCCGCGAGGCGTCGGAGTCCCACTGGGCGCGGCCGATCCGCAGCGGGCCGGTGGCGTTCACCGCCACCGGGCGGCTCTTGGTCGCCGACAGCACGCCGTTGACGTAGAGCCGGATCTGGCCGGCCGTCGCGTCGTACACACCGGTCAGGTGCGTCCACACGCCGAGCTGGGCGGGGGCGGCCGACCAGGCGAAGCCGGCCGCCTTGTCGGCCGCGTTCGGGTCGGGCATGGCGAACACCCAGCGGCCGCCGTTCTCCGGCCGGTACTGCAGGTCGAAGCCGGCGAACGCGGCGCCGTCCTGGCTGACCACCGACTGCGCGACACCGCCCGAGGTGACCTTCGCCCACGCCGACACGCTCATGCTCGCGTCCGTGCGCACCGTGTTCGGCGCGGTGACGTAACCGGTCGTGCCGTCCAGCTGGACCGCCGAGCCGACCGCGCCCTGGGTGTAGCCCGCGCCGCCCTGCAGGGTGCCGTCGCGGTCGCCGAGGTAGGCCGAGTCCTTGGCGTTGCCGTCCAGCGACCACTGCGCGACCGGGCCGTTGCCCGCCCGCACGTACAGGTGCAGCGTCCTGGTCGGGCTGCGGTGGCCGGCCCGGTCCACGCTCTGCACGTACAGGTTCTGCGGGCCGTCGGCCGGCGGGGCGATCGACACCGTCGCCCGGCCGCCGAGCGCGTCCGCGTCGACCTGGGTGGCCGGCGGGTCGCTCCAGCCGTAGAGGTAGTGGTCCACGTCGGCGACGCCGGCCGCGTCGAAGGTGAAGGAGCCGGGCACGCCCTTGCCGCCGTGCCAGCGGTCGTCCTCCTGGTACAGCCCGCCGGTCACCCCCGGCGGGGTGCTGATCCCGACCCGGTCCACGACGAACGGCCCCGGTCCGTTCTTCCAGTCGCCGCCGTCCGGGCCGTCGCTGCCCCACAACGTCCAGCTGACCTTCTGCCCGTCCCGGCCGCGCAGGTCCACGTCGGTGGTGAAGACACTGCCGGAGATCAACGTCGGACCCTCGTGGTGCTCGGTCGACGGGCCGCCGTAGACGTCCCACACGGCCTTGAGCTGGTCGTTGTCCGGGTCGCTGAGCCGGCCCTGGAGCCGGATCGTGTCGTCGCCGACGTACGGGGTGCCGCCGCACCACTTGCACGCCTTCAGGGGCGGCTGGGTGGTCATCTCGTACGGCGCGTTCGGCCGGGTGTTGTAGTTGACGACGACCCTGGTGGCCGGGGCGTCCAGCTTGCGCCAGGCGTACTTGTCGCCCTCGTCGTGCGCCTTCATGAAGTACGCCGACCAGCCGGTGGTGTTCAGGCCGTTCATGACGTTGAAGCCGATGCCCTTGTTGCCCGCGCAGCCGGTGTACGCCGAGCCGCCCGGCTTGGTCTCCAGCAGCCAGCCGCCGGGCGCGTTGTTCCAGGTGGTGCCGGCGTTGATGGTGGCGTTCGCGGCGAACAGGTCGTAGTCACGGGTGTTGCACTGCGGGCCGTAGACGATGGTGGCGTCCAGTTCCGCGCTCAGGACGCGCTTGCCGGCCAGGAAGCTGGTGTCGAACTGCCAGTAGGTGCGGGCGACGTCCACCCCGCTGCACCCGGCCCAGCCGACGCAGGTGCCGACCTTGCCCCAGCCGTCGGCGTCGCCGGCGCCGTACCAGTGGGCGCTGTTGGGCGAACCGGAGAAGACCTTGGTCCAGTCGTTGCGGTCGAAGGTCCGCCAGTCCGGGTCGACGACCACGGGGAAGGCCGCGTGCGGGTCGGTGAGCAGGGCGCGGTCGGGCACCAGCGTCAGCGACGTGCGGTCCAGCCGGACGGCGGCGTGCGAGGCGCGGGTGCCGGAGGAGTCCCACATCGCCGAGGGCGGGGTGCTGAACACCACGTGCCCGGCGTGGTCCCGGGCCTGCACCGCGCCGGTCGCGTCGGCCTTCAGGGTCAGGCCGTCGGTGGTCAGGCCGAGCCGGATGCGGGAGAGCGCCGGGTCGTGCGCGGCCCGCGCGGTCCTGACCACCAGGTGCTGGACGAAGCCGTCGGCCTCGGCGGTGAGTTCCAGGTCGGCGCCGGGGACGACGTCGCGGTACACGGCGGTCGCGCCGTGCAGCACCGGAGCGGGCAGCGCGCCCGGCCAGGAGAGCGCGAAGGACCGGCCGGCGGAGCCGTACCGGACCAGCGGGACGCCGCTGCCGCCGCCGGAGAACACCAGGGGCGTCTGCGCGGCACGCGGCGCGACGGTACGGGCGGACGGGGCGGTGGTGCGCGCGGCGGCGGGGCCGGCGGACGACGCGACGGACGCGGCGGACGCGACCGACGCGACCGACGCGGTACGGGCGGGCGAGGCGGCCCCGGGGGCCGAGGCGACGAGCGTGGTGTCCACCGGCACCCAGTCCGCGCCGCGCCGCACCCGCACCGGCGCCATGCTCAGCTCGGCGGTCAGCGTGCCGTTCGGCTGGGCGGACACCTTGCGGGTCGGCGTCATCAGGGAGGTCACGACGACCGGCGAGCCCTGCCGGCGCGCGGCGGCGAACGCGGCGGCCGGGTCGGCGGCCTGCGCCAGCGGCGCGACCGGCGGCGACTGCGCGGGCCGCTGCCACAGGCCGAGCGGCACGCCGAGCAGCGGTGTGGCGGTGAGGACCGCGGCTAGGCCGAGCGTGAGCCAGGTGCGGGGGCGGGCCGGTCGCCGCACCGGCGCCGGACTCGGGCCGGCGCCGGACCGGACGCGTGTGCCGGGTCCTGCGCCGCCGCCTGTGATCGCGCGCGCTTCCCGCGCGCGCCGACTCCGCGTGCTCCGCGTGCTCCGTGTGTGATGGCCGCCCGTACGCCGACATGACGGCGCGACAGTGCACCGGACAAGACGTCCCCCGCAATTCCGTACTCACTGGACCTGTTGTCGAACCACGGCACGCCGGGCGGCCCGGATCACGGGCACGGCACGACGCTCCGGACCCGTACGGCACGTCGACTCCCGTGCGCACCGCACGCACCCGCGGCCCCGATCTTCACAGCAGTACGACAGCCGCACCAGAGCGAATCCATGACAAAACTTGACCGATCCATAGACTGCTCTGCATGGACTGGGGAGCCGACGGGGGCGACGCGCGGCGCGCGGACGAGGGGAAAACCGGTACGGGGGAGGGGAGTTGGGCGGCGTGCGAGGCGACGGCGGGGCCGCCGGGGCGGCAGGAGCCGACCGTCCACCAGTTGCGGCTGCTGCTCACGCTCGCCGAGGAACTGCACTTCGGGCGCGCGGCGGCCCGGCTCTACATGACGCAGCCCTCGCTCAGCCGCCAACTGCGCGCGCTCGAACAGCGGATCGGCGTCGAGCTGTTCGACCGCACCAGCCGCAAGGTCGAGCCCACCGCGGCCTGCCGCGCGCTGCTGCCTGACGTGGCCGCCGCGGTGCGGGCCATGGACCGGCTGCGCAGCTCGGTGGAGTCGCGCAGCCGCGAACCGGCCAGGCTGATCGTCGGCAGCCTCGGCGCGGTGGCCTCGCTGCCGCACAACCGAGCGCTGCTGCGGGAGTTGCGGGCCCGGCACCCGCGGATCGACGTCCAGGTGCGCACCCTCAACTTCGCCGATCACATCGGCCATCTGCTCGACGGCACGGTGGACGTGGTGCTGCTGCGGCCGCCGGTCCCGCCCGGCGTGCAGACCCTGCACCTGTCCACCGACCCCCGGCTGGCGTGCCTGCCCGCCGACGACCCGCTCGCCCGGCGCGAGCGCATCGCGCTGGCCGATCTGACCGGCCGGGTGTTCGCCGACCTGCCGCCCGAAGTCCCGCGCGCCTGGCGCGACTTCTGGGCGGTCGACCCGCGCCCGGACGGCGTCCCGGTGCGCTACGGGCCGGTGGTGTCGGACATGGAGAGCCTGCTGCACGTGGTGTCGGCCGGTGAGGCGATCGTCTTCCTGCCGGCCAACGCCCGCACCTTCTACCCGCGCCCCGACGTCCGCTACGTCGACGTCGTCGACCTGCCGCCGTCCACGACGGCGCTCGCGTGGACGGCCGCGTCCCGCGAACGCCCCGCGGTCGAGGCGGTACGCCGCGTGGCGGCGGAGCTGGGGCCGGTGACCACGGGCGTGTGACCGCGCGACAGCGGGGTGGGTGGCTGACCACGGGCGTGTGACCGGGCGACGGCGGGGCGGCCACGCGAGCACGGCATGACCGGAACGGCGACGGGGTCCGGCGCGCGGGCCGCAGGGACCGCGCGGCGTCCCCCGGCCGGGCCGGAGTGATCTTCGGCACCCGCGGGGTCGGTCGGCCGGACGCTGCGGCGTACCGGGCCCCGGCTCGCCTAACATACGTCTGAACCGCAGTACAGGTGCGCGACCGCACCGGATCGCCGGGGCTCGGCCGCCTGCCGCCGGCCCGCGGCAGGAGAGGAACGCAGGGTGAGCAGCGGGGACGGCGTACGCGACGGCGACGGCGTGGACGGCGGTGACGCCGCGGTCCGCCGCGGCGGCGACGCCCCCGGCGCGGGGAACCGCGACACCCCCGGCGCGGGCGACGGCGCCAGACAGCGGCCGCTGTCCCGGCCGCGGATGCAGGACATCGCGGACGCGACCGGCGTCACCATCAAGACCGTCTCGCGCGCGCTGTCCGGCGCGCCCCACGTCCGCGAGTCCACCCGCGAGCGCGTGCTCGCCGAGGCCGCCCGGCTGGGCTTCCGCCGCAACGACATCGCCGCCGGGCTGCGCAGCGCCGGACAGACCATGAAGACCATCGGCGTGGTCCTCGGCGACCTCGCCAACCCGTTCTTCCCGCCGATGCTGCGCGGCATCCACCAGATCGCCGCCGAGCACGGCTACCTGGTGATCAGCGCGGACGCGCAGGGCGACAGCGAGGTGGAGCGCGAATCGATCCAGACCATCCTGGCCCAGCGGGTGGCCGGGCTGATCATCTCCCCGACCGGCACCGACTTCGGCTATCTCGCGAGCGAGGCGGAGTTCGGCTCGGCCATCGTCTTCATCGACTCGGCGCCGCTGGGCCTGACCGCCGACGCCGTCACCACCACCAACACCGCGAGCACCCGGCACGCCGTCGCCCATCTGATCGGGCGCGGCCACCGGCGGATCGGCTACGTCGGACACCCGGCCCAGGGCTACGGCGCGCCCAAGCGCTGGACCGGCTACTGCCAGGCGCTGCGGCACGCCGGGATCACCGTGGACAGCGACCTGGTCAGGCGCGGCCTGACCACCGAGGCCGAGGCGGCCCGCGCGGCCACCGAGCTGCTCGCGCTGCCCGACCCGCCCACCGCGCTGTTCGCCGACAACAACCGGATGACCGTCGGCATCCTCCAGTCGCCCGGCTACGCCGCGCACAATCCCGAGGTCGTCGGCTTCGACCACTTCGACCTGGCGCCGGAACTGGGCATCTCCGTCGTGGACAGCGACCCGTTCCGGGTCGGCAGCGCGGGCGCCGAACTCCTCTTCCGCCGCCTGTCCGACCGCGACCGCCCGCCCACCCAGACCACGGTCCGGGCCCGCCTCATCGTCCACGACCAGCCCACCTTCAGCCCCCTCGCCCGCCGGCCCTAAACCGTCCCCGCCTCCCGGGCCGACCGGCAGCCGGCGCAGCGCGCGCGGCGCAGCACGGCGCCCGCGTCGCGCATCACGCTCCACACGTCGCCGTCGTGCCGGACGACGGCGACGTCTGCGGGCACGCCCAGCACCGCGGCCTGGCCGAGCCCCGGGGAGAGGTCCCGCACGTCGAGCACGCGCGGTTCCCCGCCGGCGCCGGGCGCGCGGCGAGCCGCCGAGATCGTCTCCCGCCGGGGCAACCGCCGCTCCGCCATCGTCGTCCTTTCGCCATCCCCGACGCGCGACTCCCGCCCGCCGGCCGCACGCATGCGTCCCGGTCATCTCGGTGCCCCGCGACGACCCCTCCTACGCGGACCCGGCCCCGTCGCCGCCGGCCCCGCCGCCGGCCGCTGTCCCGGCGGCGCCCCGTGCCCGCCCCTCACCGCCCGCCGCGGACCCTGTCCCGCGGGCCCGCGCGCGCCCGCGCGTATCCCCCTTCGCGCGGCCATCGTCCAGGGCGGACAGAAAAATTGTCAACGTTGACATTGTTTCCGGCGCGTGACATGTTCGACCGAGCCGGAGCCGCGGAGCCCGCTCGCGTCCGGCACGTCGACTGTGGGGAAGCGAAGGGGAGTACGAGCGTGCACGACAGCAGCAGGCACACCCAGGACCGGGTCGAGCGGGCGCTGCGCGAGCGGATCCGGCCGGCCGTCCTGGTGGCCCGCGTGCCGCTGGAGGTCAGCGCCAACCACCTGCCGGGGGAGCCGGTGCCGGCGGCCGAGGCGATAGCCGGGGAGTTCCGGCCCGCGGCCGTGGGCGAGCGCTGGGGGCCCGCCTGGGGCACGAGCTGGTTCCACGTCACCGGCCGGGTGCCGCGGGAGTGGGCCGGCGGGCGCGTGGTGCTCCGCGCCGACCTGGGCTTCTCCGGTGGCCCCGGCTTCCAGGCCGAGGGGCTGGTGCACCGGCCCGACGGCGTGCCGGTGCAGGGCATCGAGCCCGACAACACCGAACTCCTCATCGCCGAGGAGGCGGCCGGCGGCGAGGAGGTCGACTACTACCTGGAGGCCGCCGCCAACCCCCCGGTGATCGAGCACGCCTTCCGCCCCACCGACCTGGGCGACCTGCACACCGCGCCGCGCGACCCGCTCTACACCCTCACCACGCTCGACCTCGCCCTGGTCGACCCGGTGGTGCGCGGCCTCGCCCTCGACGTCGAGGTGCTGCTCGGCCTGGCCAGGGCGCTGCCCGCGCACTCCGGCCGCGGCCGGGAGATCCTGCACGGGCTCGGCCGGATGCTGGACGACCTGGACACCGGCGCCGTGGCGGCCGGCGCGGCCCGGGCCCGCGCCGCGCTGGAGCCGCTGCTGGCCGCCCCCGCCGACCACGCCGCCCACCGCGTCTCCGCGGTCGGGCACGCGCACATCGACTCCGCCTGGCTGTGGCCGGTCCGCGAGACCGTCCGCAAGGCGGCCCGCACCTTCTCCAACGTCACCGCGCTCGCCGATCGTTACCCGGAACTGCGCTTCGCCTGCTCCCAGGCGCAGCAGTACGCGTGGGTGCGCGACGCCCACCCCGCGCTGTTCGCCCGGATCAAGGACGCGGTCGCCGCCGGGACGTTCGTGCCGGTCGGCGGCATGTGGGTGGAGGCCGACACCAACATGCCGGGCGGTGAGTCGCTGGCCCGCCAGTTCAGCCACGGACAGCGGCTCTTCCGCGAGGAGTTCGGGGTGGTGTGCCGCGAGGTGTGGCTACCGGACTCCTTCGGCTACACCGCCGCGCTCCCGCAGATCGCCCGGCTGGCCGGCATGGAGTGGTTCCTCACCCAGAAGATGGCCTACAACGAGGTCGACCGCTTCCCGCACAACACGTTCTGGTGGGAGGGCATCGACGGCACCCGGATCTTCTCGCACTACCCGCCGGTGGAGAACTACAACGCCGAGCTGATCCCCTCCGAACTGGCCTTCGCCGCCGAGCGGTTCACCGAGTCCGGGCCGGCCACCCGGTCCCTGGTGGCGTTCGGCCACGGCGACGGCGGCGGCGGCCCCACCGCCGACATGCTCGAACGCGCTCGCCGCCAGGCGGACTTGGCGGGTTCGCCGGCGGTGACCGTGCAGACCCCCGCGGAGTTCTTCGCCGCGGCCCGCGCCGAACTCCCGGACGCCCCGGTGTGGGTGGGGGAGCTGTACCTGGAGTCGCACCGCGGCACGTACACCTCGCAGGCGCTGATGAAGCAGGGCAACCGGCGCAGCGAGCACCTGCTGCGCGAGGTCGAGCTGTGGGCGTCGGCCGCGGCCCGCCGGGGCCTCGCGCCGTACCCGTACGACGAGTTGGACCGGCTGTGGAAGACCGTGCTGCTGCACCAGTTCCACGACATCCTGCCCGGTTCCTCGATCGCCTGGGTGCACCGCGAGGCGCGCGAGACCTACCGCCGGGTGATCGGCGAACTGGAGGCGCTGCGGGACACCGCCCAGCGGGCGCTGGCCGGCGAGGGCGGGCGGCCGCTGACCTTCAACGCCGCGCCGCACGCCCGCGACGGGGTGCCCGCGCTCGGCGCCGCCGAGGCCGACGAGCAGGACCGCCCGGTCGGGGTGACCCGCGACGGGGACGGCGTCGTGCTCGACAACGGCCTGCTGCGGGTCCGCGTCGACGGCCGCGGCCTGGTCACCTCGGTCCGCGACCTGGCCGCCGGCGGGCGCGAGGTGGTGCCGCCCGGCGCCGCCGCGAACCTGCTCCAGCTCCACCCCGACCGGCCCACCTCCTTCGACGCGTGGAACGTCGACGACGTCTACCGCAACCGCGTGGAGGACGTCACGGGCGTCGACGCGCTGGAGGTCGAGGGCGGCACGTCCGCCGCCGCACCCGAACCCGGCGCCGCGCCCGCCGCCCCGTCCACCGCCGCACCCGGACCCGGCGCCGCGCCCGCCGCCGCGACCGTGACCGTGCGCCGCACCTTCGGCGCCTCGGGCGGCTCCCGCGCCGTGCAGACGATCACGCTCGCCCCCGGCACCCGCACCCTCCGCTTCACCGCCGAGGTCGACTGGCACGAGCGGGAGCGCTTCCTGAAGGCCGCGTTCCCCGTCGACGTGCACACCGACAGCGCCACCGCCGAGATCCAGTACGGCCACCTGACGCGGCCCACGCACGCCAACACCACTTGGGACGCGGCCAAGTTCGAGGTGTGCGCGCACCGGTTCGTGCACGTCGGCGAGCCCGGGTACGGCGCCGCGGTGGTCAACGACTCCACCTACGGCCACGACATCACCCGCACCGCCCACCCCGGCGGCGGGACGTACTCCACCGTCCGGCTGTCGCTGCTGCGCGCACCGCGCTACCCCGACCCGGACACCGACCAGGGCCCGCACCGCTTCGGCTACGGCCTGGTGTGCGGCGCCGACACCGCCGCCGCGGTGCGCGAGGGCTACCGGATCAACCTGCCGCCGCGCACGCTGCTCGGCGCCGGCCCGGTCGCGCCCGAGGTCGCGGTGGACCACCCCGCCGTGGTGGTCGAGGCGGTCAAGCTCGCCGACGACCGCTCCGGCGACCTCGTCGTCCGGCTCTACGAGTCGCTCGGCGCCCGCGCCGGCGCCACCCTCACCGTGCGCGCGGCGGGCGCGGCCGTCGAGACCGACCTGCTGGAGCAGCCGCGCCCCGGCGGCAGGACGTACCGGGCGGGCGAGCGCGTCGCCCTGGAACTGCGCCCGTTCGAGATCGTCACGCTGCGTTTCGCGGCGCGGGACGCCGACTGCGCGGCGGACGCCGACTGCGCGGCGGACGGCGGCGGAGCGGCGGAAGGGACCGGCGGCGATGCGTGACGACCGGCTCGGAGCCCGTCTCGCCCGCGTACTGGAGCGGCGGCTGCGGCCCGCCCGGCACACCGACCGGCTGCCGCTTGCGGTGACCGCCTGGCACGTGCCGGGCGAGCCGGTGGACGCCGCGACCGCGCTGCGCGCCGACTACACGCCGTTCACCGCGGGCGAGCGCTGGGGCCCGCCGTGGGGGACCACCTGGCTGCGCTGCACCGCGACGCTGCCGGACGCCTGGTCCGGGCGGCGCGCCGAGGCCCTGGTCGACCTCGGGTTCACCGGCGTCGGCCCCGGCTTCACCGTCGAGGGCCTGGCGCACACGCCGGACGGCGTGCCGCTCAAGGGCCTGCACCCGCGCAGCCTGGCACGTGCCGGTCGACCCCGCGGGGCCCGGCGGCGTCGGCCCGGCCTCCCGGCCGCTGACCGCCGGGACCCGGGTGGACTTCCTGGTGGAGGCCGCCGCCAACCCGACCATCCACCAGCCGTACCCGTGGGCGCCCACCGACCTGGGCGACGTCACGACGGCCGGCCGCGAGCCCCTCTACGTCTTCGGCGGCGCCCAGGTCGCGCTCGTCGACGACGAGGTCCGCGCGCTGGTCGCCGACCTGGAAGTGCTGGGCGGCCTGCTGGAGGTGCTGCCCGCGGCGCAGCCGCGCCGGCACGCGGTGGCACGGGCGGTGACCGACGTGCTGGACCACCTGGACCGGGCCGAGCTGACCGGGACCTGGTCGCCGGCCGCCGCGCGCGCGATGCTCGCCGGCGTCCTCGCGAGCCCGGCCGCCGCCAGCGCGCACCGGGTCACCGCGGTCGGCCACGCGCACATCGACTCCGCCTGGCTGTGGCCGGTCCGCGAGAGCGTCCGCAAGGTCGCCCGCACCGTCGCGAACGTCACCGCGCTGCGCGCCGAACACCCGGAACTGGTCTTCGCGTTCTCCCAGGCCCAGCAGCACGCGTGGCTGAAGGAGCACCAGCCGGCGCTGTTCGAGCGGCTGCGCGAGGCGGTCGCGGCCGGCGCGGTCCACCCGGTCGGCGGCATGTGGGTGGAGTCCGACGCCAACATGCCGGGCGGCGAGGCCATGGTCCGCCAACTCACCTACGGCAAACGGTTCTTCCTCCAGGAGTACGGCTACGAGTCGGACGAGATCTGGCTGCCGGACTCCTTCGGCTACTCCGCCGCGCTGCCGCAGATCTTCCGGCTCGCCGGGGCGACCCGGTTCATGACGCAGAAGCTGTCGTGGAACCAGGTCAACCGCTTCCCGCACAGCACCTTCTGGTGGGAGGGACTGGACGGCAGCCGGGTGCTGGCGCACTTCCCGCCGGTGGACACCTACAACAGCGACCTGTCGGCGGCCGATCTGACGGGCGCCGCCGAGCGCTGCGCCGACGACGGCGCGGACAGCCGCTCGCTGGTGCCGTTCGGCTGGGGCGACGGCGGCGGCGGGCCGACCCGCGAGATGCTGGAGCACGCCGCGCGGCTGCGCGACCTGGAGGGACTGCCGAAGGTGGCGATCGGCGCGCCCGGCGACTTCTTCGCCGCCGCACAGGCGCAGGCCGACCGCGCGCCGGTGTGGGCGGGGGAGCTGTACCTGGAGGTGCACCGCGGCACCCTCACCACCCAGGCCGACGTCAAGCGCGCCAACCGGGCCTGCGAGCACCTGCTGCGCGAGGCCGAGCTGTGGTGCGCCACCGCCGCCGTGCGCGGGCTCGCGGAGTACCCGTACGAGGAACTGGACGCCCTGTGGAAGGACGTGCTGCTGCACCAGTTCCACGACATCCTGCCCGGTTCCTCGATCGCCTGGGTCTACCGCGAGGCGGCCCAGCGCTACGCCGAACTGGAGAGCCGCCTGCGGGAACTGGTCGGGGCCGCGGTGACCGCCCTGGCCGGGCCCGGCTCGCGGCGGCTGGAGTTCAACGCCGCGCCGCACGCCCGCGACAAAGTGCCCGCGCTCGGCGCCGCCGAGCCGCGGCGGCCAGCGCCGGCCCGCGCCCGGCGCACCGAATCCGGCCATGTCCTGCTGGACAACGGCCTGTTGCGGGTGGAGATCGACACCCGTGGCGCGGTCACGTCCGTATACGACCTGGTGCGCGAGCGGGAGCTGGTGCCGCCCGGCGAGCAGGCCGGACTGCTGCGGCTGCACGCCGACCACCCGGTGGGCGCCGACGCCTGGGACCTCGACGAGCACTACCGCGCCGCCGCACACGACCTGTCCGACGCCGACAGCGTCGACCTCCAACCCGGCGGCGATCCCGGCGACGGCCCCGGCGGCGGAGGCGATCGCGACCCCGTGGTCACCGTGGTCCGCACCCACGACGGCTGCCGGTACGAGCAGCGCGTGCGGCTGGCCGCGGGTGAACCCCGCCTCGACTTCGAGACGACGATCGACTGGCACGCCGAACAGCGCCTGTGCAAGGCCGTGTTCCCGCTGGACATCCGCGCGGACACGGTCGCCGCCGAGGTCCAGTTCGGCCATGTGCGCAGGCCGCTGCACCGCAACACCTCCTGGGAGGAGGCGAAGTTCGAGGCGTGCGCGCACCGGTTCGTGCACGTCGGCGAGCCCGGCTACGGCGCCGCCGTCGTCAACGACTCCAGCTACGGCTACGACGCGACCCGGCAGGTGCGCCCCGACGGCGGCACCACCACCGTCCTCGCGCTGTCCCTGGTGCGCGCCCAGCGGTTCCCCGACCCGCACGCGGACCAGGGCCGGCACGTCTTCCGCTACGCCCTGGTGTGCGGCGCCGACACGGCCGTCGCGGTGCGCGAGGGCTACCGGATCAACCTGCCGCCGCGCGCGGTGACCGGCGGATCGGACGTGGCGCCGCTGGTGGCGGTGGACGGGCCCGCGGTGGTCGAGGCGGTCAAGCTGGCCGACGACCGCTCCGGCGACGTCGTGGTCCGGCTGTACGAACCCCTGGGCGACCGCGCCAGGGTACGGCTTTCGGCCGTCGCGCCGGTCCGCGACGCCCGGCTCACCGACCTCCTCGAACGGCCCACGGGAGCCGTGGAGTTCGACGCCGAGGGGGTGCTGCTGGGCTTGCGCCCCTTCGAGATCGTGACCGTCAGGCTGCGGCTGGACGGCCCTTCCTGAACCCGCCGCAGCCGCTGCGGCACCCCATAATGTCAACGTTGACATTGGCTTGATCCTATGCCACGCTTCAACCCGCGGGACACATCGCCGACACACGGGATTCACGAAGCGTGCGACGACCGGGGCCCCTGCCCGGTGTCGTCCGGTGTCATCTGGACCCAGTCCCGGAGAGGGGACCTCCCATGCAGTTCGACCTGCCACTACCGGAGTTGCACGCCTTCCGCTCGCCCGCCGCGGCGCCCGACGACTTCGACGCCTTCTGGTCGAGGACCCTCGCCGAGGCCGCCGCCCATCCGCTCGACCCGCGGTTCACCCCGATGTCCACCCGGCTGTCCACCATCGACGTGTACGACGTGTCCTTCGGCGGCTTCGCCGGACAGCGGATCGCCGCCTGGCTGATGGTGCCGCGCAACGGCGTGCGCCCGCTGCCCGCCGTGGTGGAGTATCTGGGCTACACCGGCGGACGCGGCAAGCCCAGCGAGTCCCTGATGTGGAGCGCCGCCGGCTACGCCCACCTGCTGGTGGACTGCCGCGGCCAGGTCGGCGCGGACACCCCCGACCTCGGCGTGACCGGGGCGCCGCAGGCCGGCGGGCTGGTGACCCGCGGCATCGAGGACCCGGACGACTACTACTACCGGCGGGTGTTCACCGACGCGGTGCGCGCGGTGGACGCGGTGCGGGAGTTCGACGTCGTCGACCCCGAACGGGTCCTGGTGGCCGGCGGCAGCCAGGGCGGCGGCATATCCCTGGCGGTCGCGGGACTGCGGTCGGACGTCATCGGGATGATCAGCGACGCGCCGTTCCTGTGCGACATCATGCGCTGCGCCACGATCACCGACGACGCGCCCTACTCGGAGCTGCGCGACTACCTGCGGGTCCAGCGCGACAAGGTGGAGCGCGCCGAGCGCACCGTCTCCTACCACGACGGGGTGCACTTCGCCGCGCGCGCGACCGCCCCCGGCTTCTTCTCCGTCGGCCTGATGGACACCGTCTGCCCGCCCTCCAGCGTCTTCGCCGCGCACAACGCCTACGGCGGCACCAAGCGCATCCAGGTCTGGCCGTTCAACGGCCACGAGAACGGCATGGGATACCTGCGCGAACTGCACCTGGAGTTCGCCAACTCCCTCGCCAAGCCCGAGGCGGTCGCCGGATGAGCGCGACGGACATGACCGGCGCCACCGGGACGGAGAGCGTTTTCCCGTACCGCTTCGAGCGGCTCGGCACCGTGATGAGCCCGGACCCCGACGACCCGGCCGAGGCCGAGGGCACCCTCAACCCCGGCGGCGCGCTCGCCCCGGACGGCGGCATCGTGCTGTTCCCGCGGATCGTGGCCGAGGGCAACGTCTCGCGGATCTCCCGCGCCACCGTCGCCTTCGCCGGCGGCGTCCCGACCGGCGTGCACCGCGCGGGCACCGTGCTGGAACCCGACCGCAGCTGGGAGCGGGCCGACGACCACGCCGGCGTCGAGGACCCCCGGGTCACCCGGGTCGACGCCCTCGACTGCTGGCTGATGACGTACGTCGCCTACGGGCCGCTCGGCCCGCGCACCGCCCTCGCGGTCTCCTCCGACCTCACCGGCTGGCGCCGGCTCGGCCCGCTAGTCTTCGTCTACGACGACGCGGCCGACGTCGAGCTGAACCTGGTCTGGAACAAGGACGTGGTGATCCTGCCCGAGCCGGTGACCGGCCCGAACGGCCGCCCCGCGCTCGCGGTGCTGCACCGCCCGATGTGGGGCGAGGCGCTCGACGGCGGCCGGCTGGGCCGGTACCTCCCCGGCGGTCACGACGGCGGCGGACTGTCGGTGTGGCTGTCGTACGTCGACCTCGACGCGGCCCGCGCCGACCGGAGCATGCTGACCGTGCTCACCGGCCACCGCGAGGTCATGCGGCCGGAACAGCCCTGGGAGCAGACCAAGATCGGGGCGGGGCCGCCGCCGGTCCGGGTGCAGGGCGGCTGGCTGCTGCTCTACCACGGCGTCAGCCCCACCGGCGACGGCGGCCAGTCCTACCGGGCCGGCGCCGCGCTCCTCGACGCCGACGACCCCGGCCGCGTCCTGGCCCGCACCAGGCAGCCGCTGCTGGAACCGGAGTCGCCCGAGGAGGTCGCCGGCACCGTCGACAACGTTGTTTTCCCCACCGCGCTGCTGCCGCACGAGACCGGACTGCTGTGCTTCTACGGCATGGCCGACGCGCGGATCGGCGCCGCCCGCCTGGTGCGCGCGGCCGGCCGCCCCGCCCCCGCGACCGGCACGGCACGGGCCTGCCGCGCCGCGCTCGCCGGATTCCCCGGACCCGCGGGCCCCGCCGGGGGCGAACGGCGATGACGGCCACCAGAATCGCCACCGCGGCCGGCCGCGCCGCGGACACCGGCCGCGACGACGACGCGGCCCGCTCGCGCCGGCGGCGCGGCGCCCTGCGGGAGTTCGTCACCGGGCACCTGTTCATCGCGCCGGCCATCGTGGGACTCGGCCTGCTCGCCGTGTATCCGCTGGTCACCTCCGGATACCACGCCTTCACCGACTGGAACGGCCTGACCGCCGCCAAGTGGACCGGCTGGGACAACTTCGACTACGTGCTGAACCGGGACCCGACCTTCTGGCCGTCGCTGCGCGCCACCGGCCTGTTCGTGCTGATGAGCGTGCCGGCCTCACTGGTCATCGGCCTCGCGCTCGCGGTGCTGGTCAACCGGCCGCTGCGCGGCGTGCGGATCTTCCGCACCATCTTCTACCTGCCGGTGGTGCTGCCGTCGGTGGCCGTCCTCGCACTGTGGAAGTACATCTACGACCCGCAGTACGGCCTGGCCAACAAGGTGCTGCACACGCTCCACCTGCCGACCAGCGTCTGGCTCGGCAGCACCAAGATGGCCATGCCCGCGGTGGTGCTGGTCGGCCTGTGGGGCATCGGCGGCACCATGATGATCTTCCTGGCCGGCCTCCAGGCGGTGCCCAGCGAGCTGTACGAGGCCGCGCAGGTCGACGGCGCGGGACCGATCAGGACCTTCTTCCGGATCACCCTGCCGATGATCACCCCGGTACTGCTGCTCCAGCTCGTACTCCAGATCAACCTCACCTTCCAGACCTTCAACCAGATCGCCATCCTCACCAAGGGCGGCCCGGGCACCAGCACCGACGTCCTGATGTACAAGATCTACAACGACGGCTTCGGCAACTACCTGTCCTCGCCCCAACTCGGCTACGCCACCGCCGAGGTCTGGGTGCTGTTCGTGATCGTCATGCTCGTCACCGCGGTCACCCTGCGGTTCTCCTCGATCTGGGTCTACAGCAGCGAGGAGGGCGAGAAGTGACCACCGCCCGGCCCCCGGCGCAGACCCTGGCGATGCGCGTGCCGCTGCGCGCCTCCCGGGCCTGCTGGTACCTCCTGTGCGTCGTGCTCAGCGTCTCGATGCTGCTGCCCCTGGTGTGGATGGTCTCCATCGCGCTCAAGAGCGGCGCCGACGTCAACAAACTGCCGCCGCAGTTCCTGCCGCACGAATTCCGCTTCTCCAATTTCGTCGACGGCCCGCGCAGCGTGAACTTCTACCGGCTGCTGCTCAACACCGCCATCATCACCGTGCTGTCGACCGTCGGCTCGGTGGTCTCCTCGATGCTCGTCGGATACGGTCTGGCACGCATCAGATTCCGCGGCCGCAAATTCTGGTTCTACGCCTTCACCGCGAGCATGTTCCTGCCGCCGATGGTCGGGCTGATCCCGCTGCAGCACCTGTGGATCGACCTCGGACTCATCGACACCTGGGTCCCGCTCATCCTGCCGGCCTTCCTCGGCTCGCCGGTCTTCGTGTTCCTGGCCCGCCAGTACTTCCTGTCCATCCCCTTCTCCCTGGACGAGGCCGCGAAGATCGACGGCGCCAGCCACCTGCGGATCTTCTGGTCCATCATGGTCCCGCTCACCCGCCCGGTGTGGATGACGATGGCCGTGCTCTCCTTCCAACTGGCCTGGAACGACTACCTCAACCCGCTGGTGTACCTCCAGACCCCGAGCCGCTTCACGCTGTCGATGGGCATGGCCAGCTTCGTCAGCGACACCGCCGGCGGATCGACCTCCCAGTACAACCTGTTCATGGCGACCAACCTGCTCTACATGCTGCCGCCGCTGCTGCTCTTCTTCTTCGCGCAGCGCTATTTCATGCAGGGCATCGGCGCCCTCGGCATGAGCTCCAAGTAATTCCATCCCCTGTGCGGTACCCGCCCGACGGTACCGGGAGGTAATTCTCGTGAAGATACGCGCGCTCGGCGTGGCGGCAGCCGCCACCGCCCTGGCCACCACCGCCGCATGCGGTTCCAGCGGCGCCTCGCACTCCGCGTCCACGGTGACCTGGATGTCCTGGGAGACCACCCAGACCAACAGCGCGATGGACGCCGCGTTCACCGCGTTCACCAAGTCCTCGGGCATCACCATGAAGCGCCAGGCCGCGCCCAACGCCGACTACGCGCAGAAGCTCGCCTCGCTGATCATGTCCAAGAAGATGCCGGACTTCTTCTGGTGCAGCAACGTCGAGGAGCAGACCCTCGCCTCGCAGGGCCTGCTCTACGACTGGACCGACCACGCCAAGAAGAACCAGGGAATCGACCTGGCCAAGTTCTCACCCGGCTCGCTGGACTCCTGGTACGCCAAGGGCAAGCTCTACGGCATCCCCACGCTCGCCAACACCTACGGCGTCTTCTACAACAAGAAGCTCTTCGACGCCGCCGGGGTGAGCGTGCCCAAGGCCGGCTGGACCTACGACGAGATGTTCGCCGACGCGGCGAAGCTCACCGGCAAGGGCGGCGCCAAGCAGGGCCTGGTCACCCAGTGGACGCTGCTGGACAGCCCGTTCGGCCTGGCCCAGTACGCGGTGTCCGCCGGCGGGCAGCCGCTGGCCCCGACCGCGACCGGCGTCACGCACGTCACCGCCGACCCCAAGGTGGTGGAGGCCGCCAAGCGCTACGCCGCCGCGACCAAGGCCGGCCAGATCACCTACCCGGACACCAGCACGCAGAACGCCGCCGCCTCCTTCGCCAACGGCTCCATCCCGATGATGTTCGGCGGCCAGTGGCTCGCGCAGACCATGGTCACCGACAAGCCCTCCTTCGACTGGGGCTTCGTGCCGATGCCGCGGGTGGACAAGAACGTGCAGCCCACCGAGACCAACGGCGTCTGCTCGCCGGCCACCCTCGGCAACCCCGACCAGGTGTGGAAGGCGCTGTCGTACCTGGAGACCGACGTCTTCAACGAGACGATGCGCAAGGTGCCGGTGGCGCCGATCGCGTACCTGCCCGGTTCGACCGGCTACTTCGAGGGGCTGGCCGGCCAGGGCGACGGCCCCGCCGTCATGGCCGCCTCGGTCAAGTACGAACTGAACGCGCCCACCAAGGTGCAGACCGGCTTCATGGAGCCGTGGTCCACCAAGGCCACCGACATCGTCACCGCGATCTGGAACCCGGCGGTCGGCGGCAAAACCGACACCGAGGCCGGCGTGGCCAAGGCCATCGCGCAGATCAACGCGCTGGCGAGCGGCACGTGACCCGCACGGCCGCCCTCCTCCCCGCTCCACCGTCCTCGACAAGGGAGACGCACGGATGAGACAGACCAGACGGACACGATCAGCGGCACGGGCGATACCGAGACGCGCCGGAACCAGGCTCCGGCTGCCGCTGGCGGTCGTCGGCGCCACCGCGGCGCTGGTCACCGCGGTGGCGACCCCCGGCGCCGCCGCGCAGCCCGCGCCGCCGCCCGGCCGCACCCTCAGCGTCACCGCCAGCGCGCCGCTGCCCGCGCTGCGGCAGGAGTCCCACGTCGTCGGCCGCGACAACGGCCAGAGCGCCGGCTACCAGGGCCGTTCGGTGTGGATCTTCGACGACACCATGCTGCGGGACCCCGAGGGCTTCCTGTCCAACAGCGGCGCCGTCACCGCCGACCTGGACGCCCGCGACGGCATCGACCTGACCTCCACCACCCCGTTCAGCACCGCGGACACCGGCGCGCCCACCGAGCTGATGCCGCTCACCAGGGCCGAGCGCGACTTCACCGACGCGCACGCCCAGCCCTGCGCGACCGGCGACGACTACTGCGGCACCGTGTTCGGCTTCTGGCCCGGGCCGGTCGTCGCCGACCCGGCCCGGCACCGCATCATCTTCTCCTACGGCAAGCTCTGCCGCGGCGCCCCGGACGGCACACCCTGCGCGTCCGGCTTCGTCGGCACCGCACTGGGCACCGGCTTCGCCCAACTCGACATGCGCACCCACAAGGTCAGCCGGATCACCGTCGAGCACCCCGACCCCGCGGTCACCCACGCCGGCCCCGAGGGCGTCGACCCGGCGCTGATGTTCGCGCCCGGCAAGGAGTTCGCGAGCGGCTCGATGGTGCTGCGCGACGGCGTCATCTACGCCTACGGCCGCTGCGACACCACCGTCAACTCCTGCGCGCTGGCGAAGGTCCCGGCCGCCCGCATCCAGGACCGCCTGGCCTGGCGCTACTACACCGGCAGCACCCCCGACGGGAGCCCGGTGTGGTCCACCGACCCCGACGCCGCGGTCCCGGTCGGCGCGGGCAACGGCCCGGCCGGCTCCACCGTCCAGTACGTACCGGCGCTGCACGGCTACCTCGACACGTACATGAGCCTGTTCGACAACGTCGGCCGCTACCAGACCGCCCCCACCCCCTGGGGCCCGTGGACCGAGGCCAAGCCGATGTTCACCGGCCTGCCCACCGACCAGCTCTGGGACTACGCGATGTTCGCGCACCCCGAGTACGCGCGCCGCGGCGGGCTCACCCAGTTCTTCAGCTACTACCGCCCGCAGGACGGCTCCCAGCAGCTCGTCCGCGTGGACTTCGACCTGGCGAAGCAGTCCTGAGCACCCCGACCCCGACAGGCCGCGGGGCGGCGGCACCTCGCGCCGCCGCCCCGCGGCGCCCCCACCCCTGGAGGATGGTCATGTTCCCTTCGTCGTCGACGCACCGCCCCCGACGCCGAGCGCTGCTCGGCCTCTCCGCCGCTGCCGCCGCCCTCGCCCTCGCGGTGAGCGCACCCGACGCCACCGCCGTCTCCGCGCCGACCGTGGCCGGCGCGCAGGACCTCGGCGTCATCGCCCAGAACTCCCACATCCTGTTCAACGGCGCCTTCGTCTCCGGCCGCGACAACGGCCAGAGCACCGGCTACCAGGGCCACTCGGTGTGGATCTTCAACGACACCGCCCTGACGGACAACAGCCTGCTCACCAACAGCGGCGCGATGACCGACGACCTCAACGGCGCCGACGGCATCACGCTCACCTCCGCCTCGCCCTACACCAGCACCGACACCGGCGTGCCGGACTCGCTCATCCCCATGACGCTCAACGAGTACGCCTTCCAGGCCACCCACAACAACGGCTGCACCACCGCCTCCGACACGTACTGCGGCTCGGTCTTCGCCTACTGGCCCGGCGCGATCGTCGCCGACCCGGTCCGGCACCGGCTGCTCACCTTCTACGGCAAGCTCTGCCGCGGCCAGAGCACCGAGGGCGCGCCCTGCTACAACGGCTTCGCGGGCCAGGAACAGGGCAACGGCGTCGCCGCCATCGACATGGACTCCCACACCGTCACCCGGCTCGACGCCCAGAACATGCCGGCCCCCGTGCACACCGTCGACGGCGACGACGCCACCATGCTCTTCGGCCCCGGCCAGGGCTACGGCAACAACTCCGCGTTCGTCTCCGGCGACACCCTCTACGGCTACGGCCACTGCGAGAACTTCCGCTGCCGGCTCGGCCGGGTGCCGCTGGCCTCGGTCCAGGACCGCGCCCAGTGGACCTTCTACGCCGGCGACAGCAACGGCCAGCCGGTATGGACCTCCGACGAGTCCCGCGCCGTCCAGGTGCTGGACTCCGGCGGCGCCGGCGGCACCGTGCAGTGGGTCCCCGGCCTGAACGCCTGGCTCGACACCTACATGGCACCGCTGTCGAACACCGCGCAGTACGAGACCGCCGCCGACCCCTGGGGCCCGTGGTCCGCGCCCACGACGATGTTCACCGGCCGCACACCGTCCGGCGGCGTCGACTACGCGCTCTACGCGCACCCCGAGTACGCCCAGAACAACGGGCTGACCCAGTACATCAGCTACTACCAGCCCGGCACCGGCTACCAGATCCTGGAGCGCGTGGACTTCACCGCCGGAGGCTGAACGCGGCCCCGCCCGGGTACGGTGCACTCCTGCGCGTCCGGCGCCGCCGCCACGCCCGGCGGCGGCGCCGGACGCCCGCGGGGTCCGCGCCGCCCGCCGGAGCGGCCCCGCACGCGGACGACACGGCGGAAGCGGAAGGGGAGTGCGCGATGCGGATCCTGCTGGTGGGCGCGGGCGGCGTCGGAGGCGCGATCACCGCGATCGCCGCCCGCCGCCACTTCTTCGAGCTGATGGTCGTCGCCGACCACGACGGCGAGCGCGCGGCCCGGGCGGTCCGCGCGGCCGGCGACCCGCGCCTGGTCGCCGCCCGCGTCGACGCGGCCGACCGCGCCGCGGTCCGCTCTCTGCTGGCCGAGCACCACTGCGACGTGCTGCTCAACGCCACCGATCCGCGCTTCGTCATGCCGCTGTTCGAGGAGGCGCTGGCCGCCGGCGCCCATTACCTCGACATGGCGATGTCGCTCTCGCGCCCGCACCCCGAGCGGCCGCACGAGCTGACCGGGGTCAAGCTCGGCGACGAGCAGTTCGCCCTCGCCGAGCGCTGGCGGGACTCCGGCCGCCTGGCCCTCGTCGGCATGGGCGTCGAACCCGGCCTGTCCGACGTCTTCGCCCGCTACGCCGCCGACGAGCTGTTCGACGCGATCGACGAGATCGGCGTACGCGACGGCGCGGACCTCACCGTCGACGGCTACGGCTTCGCACCGTCGTTCTCCATCTGGACCACCATCGAGGAGTGCCTCAACCCGCCGGTCGTCTACGAGGCGGACCGCGGCTGGTTCACCACCGAGCCCTTCAGCGAGCCGGAGGTCTTCGACTTCCCGGCCGGCATCGGACCGGTGGAGTGCGTCAACGTCGAGCACGAGGAGGTGCTGCTGATGCCGCGCTGGCTCGACGCGCGCCGGGTGACGTTCAAGTACGGCCTCGGGCAGGAGTTCATCGACGTCCTGAAGACGCTCCGCAAACTGGGCCTGGACCGCACCGAGCCGGTCCGGGTCGGCGCCGCGTCCGTCTCCCCGCGCGACGTGGTCGCCGCCTGCCTGCCCGACCCCGCCCGCCTCGGCGACCGCATGCGCGGCCGGACGTGCGCCGGCACCTGGGTCAGGGGCAGCCGCGACGGCCGACCGCGCGAGGTGTACCTCTACCACGTCGCCGACAACGAGCGGACGATGGCCGAGTACGGCTGCCAGGCCGTCGTCTGGCAGACCGCGATCAACCCCGTCGTCGCCCTCGAACTCCTCGCCACCGGCGCCTGGACCGCCACCGGGGTCCTCGGCCCCGAGGCCCTGGCCCCGCGCCCCTTCCTCGACCTGCTCACCGCGTACGGATCGCCGTGGGAGCTGCGCGAGATGTGAGGGCCGCGCCCCGGCGGACAGCAGGACGCCTTCCGGCGCCGCGCGCCGGCGTCGTCCGCGGGGGAGGGGGCGGCGCCGCGGCGGCCCGCTGCGACCCGGGCGTCGACGCGGCCCCGGCCGCGCGCGGGCGGCGTTGCGGTCGTGCCCGGGCGGCGCCCCGCCGGTTACGGTGGACGGCGGGCGAGCCGGTCGCGGTCCCGGGTGGGGGCGCCGCCCGGACCCCGCCGACCGCCCGCCCCCGACCGCCCGCCCCGCCGGGCGGCCCGCACCGACAGCCGAGGAGCGCACCCCGCGTGAACGCACCCGCGTCCCCCCGCAGGATCGGCCTGGGCCTTGCCGCCGTCGGCCGGCCCGGCTACCTCAACCTCGGGCGCGAGCGCGACCTGCCGCGGGACCGCGGCGTGGACGCCATGCGCCGGCGGGTGCACGACCTGCTGGACGCCGCGTGGGCCGCCGGGGTCCGGCACATCGACACCGCGCGGTCGTACGGGCGGGCCGAGGAGTTCCTCGCGCAGTGGCTGCGCGACCGCGGCGACCTCCCCGGCCTGATCGTCTCCAGCAAGTGGGGCTACACCTACACCGCCGACTGGCGCACCGACGCCGCCACGCACGAGGTCAAAGAGCACAGCCTCGCCGCGTACCGGCGCCAACTCGCCGAGACCCGGCGGCTGCTGGGGGACCGGCTGACCGTCTACCAGGTGCACTCGGTGACCCCGGACAGCCCCGTCCTCACCGACCGGACGCTCCAGCGCGCCCTCGCCGCCCTCGCCGCCGAGGGCGTCACCGTGGGACTGTCGGCCAGTGGGCCCGCGCAGGGCGACGCGATCCGCGCCGCGCTCGCGCTGACGGTCGACGGCGAACCGCTGTTCCGCAGCGTCCAGGCCACCTGGAACCTCCTGGAACCGTCCGCGGGCCCGGCGCTGGCCGAGGCGCACGACGCGGGCCGGGCGGTCATCGTCAAGGAGGCGATGGCCAACGGCCGCCTCGCGGCGCCCGACCCGCGCGCGGCACGCGTGCTGGACCCGGTGGCCGGGGCGACGGGCGCGGGGTACGACGCCCTCGCGCTGGCCGCGGCGCTGCACCGGCCGTGGGCCGACGTGGTGCTGTCCGGCGCCGCGACCACCGCGCAGCTCGCCTCCAACCTCACGGCCGCGGACCTGACCCTCACCGACGAGCAGGCCGCCGCCCTGGACGCCCTCGCCGAGCAGCCCGAGGCGTACTGGGCCCACCGCGCGGCGCTGCCCTGGACCTGACGGGCCCGCCGGCGCCGCACGTCCCGCGCCGCGGGCGGTTCCCTCTCCGCCGGCATGTTCCGTCCGGTGCACGGGGGTTGACCCTCCGCGACGCGGCCCGTTACGTTGGCATGACAGATACCTGACAACGTTGTCACCTCATCGCACTCCCGCCCCGCCGCACGAGCGTCCCTGGACAACGTTGTCGACGATGCGCCCACGGCCATGAGGAGGAGTGTCCATGCTGTCCCTGCGCAGATGCGCCACGCTCGCCGCGCTGCTGCTGGCCGCCGCCGGGCCGCCGTTGTCCGCGGCCGCGGCGGCACCCGCGGCCCCGGCCACCGGCGCGGCCCCCGCCACCGGCGCGTCGCCCGGCGCCGGCTGGACCGGCACCTGGGCCGCCGCGGCGAACGGCGGCACCGGCACCACCGGCTACGCCGGCTACACGATCCGCAACCTGGTGCACACCAGCGTCGGCGGGGAGCGGGTGCGGGTGAAGCTCTCCAACGCCTTCGGCACCGCGCCCGTGCTCTTCGCGCACACCACCGTCGGCCTGCAGCGACTGCCCGGCAGCGCCGCGATCGCGCCGCGCACCCTGCGCACGCTGACCTTCGGCGGGCAGCGCGCGGTGACCGTGCGGGCCGGCCAGGAGGTCTACAGCGACCCGGTCGACCTGCCGATCGCCGCCGCCGACGACCTGTTCGTCAGCACCTTCACCCCCGACCCGTCCGGCCCGGTGACCTACCACGACGCCGGCATGTCCACCTCGTACTACGCCACCGACGGCACGGACCACGCCGCGGACCTCTCGGCCGCGGGCCTCCCCGACACCACCGGTTCCTGGCACTACGTCACCGAGGTCGACGTGCAGCCCGGCGGGGCGCAGGCCACGGCGGGCGCCGGCTCCGTCGTCGCCCTGGGCGACTCGATCACCGACGGCATCGGCTCGACCTCCGGCGCGGACCGGCGCTGGCCCGACCTGCTCTCGGCCCGGCTGCGGGCGAGCCACGGCCCGGCGAGCCGGCTCGGCGTCATGAACGCCGGCATCAGCGGCAACCGGGTGCTCACCGACGGCGCCGGCCAGGCCGCGGTCACCCGCCTGGACCGGGACGTGCTGCGGCGCGCGGGCGTCCGTACCGTGATCGTGCTGGAGGGCATCAACGACATCCAGCTGATCCCCGGCCAGGGCGACGCCGACCAGATCATCGCCGGCCTGCACGACATCGCCGACCGCTCGCACGCGGCCGGGCTGCGGGTGCTGGGCGCGACGCTCACGCCGTTCGAGGGCTGGGGCACGTACAGCCCGGCGCAGGAAGGCGCCCGCGAGGCGGTCAACAGCTGGATACGCGACAGCGGCGTGTTCGACGCCGTGGTGGACTTCGACGCCGCGGTGCGCGACCCGGCGGACCCGCACCGGATGCTGCCCGCCTACGACAGCGGCGACCACCTGCACCCGGGCGACGCGGGCTACCAGGCGATGGCCGACTCCGTCGACCTCGGCGCCCTCGGCCGCCCCGGCCCCGCCCGCCCGGCGCCGGCCCACCGCCCGCAGCGCTCCCTGTCGGTCGCCGCGTCGCCGCAGCGGGCGGTCGCGCTGGCCGGCCGCGCCGCGACCCTGCCGTTCGTCACGCGGACCACCGTCCAGGCGCAGGGCACGGTGCGCGGCACGGTCACCGCGACCCTCGACGGCAGGCCGCTCGGCAAGGGCCTCACGCACTCCTTCAGCGTCCGCAGCGACGGGCGCTTCGCCCAGGTCGACGTCGCGCAGGACGTCCCGGTGCCGGCCGGCGCGACGCCGGGCGAGCACCATGTCGCCTTCACCGTGCGCACCGTCGCGGGCGGGCGGACCTCGACCGCCGTGTCCGACGCCGTCCTCGACGTGCGGAGCCTGGGCTGCGGCGCGGCCGGCGACGCCTGCCCGGTCGACCTGAGCGGCGCCTACGACCGCGACGCGATCGCCACCGCCGCGCACCCCGACGACGGCGACTTCGACGACCTGGGCTGGAGTTACGCCGCGGAGACGCTCCCGGCCGCGGGGCCGCAGGTGCTGGCCGGCACGCCGTTCGACTTCCCGTCCTCGGCCGACGGGGTGAAGAACGCGGTCACCGCGCGCGGCCAGACCCTCGCGCTGCCGGCTCTGCGCGCGGACCGGGCGCGGCTGCTCGGGGCCGCCTCGGGCGGCTCGGCCGACGCCGTCGCCACCGTCACGTACACCGACGGCACCACCGCCGATGTGCCGCTCGGCTTCAGCGACTGGGCCGCGGGCAGCCCGCGGTCCGGCGAGGACGTCGCGGTCGCGGCGGCGTACCGCTACAAGGCCGGCGCCGGCCGGGACGGACCGGCCGTCACGATCTTCGCCCGTACGCTCCCGCTGGACCCGAACCGGACGGTCAGCTCCCTCACGCTCCCGGACCAGGCCCGGTTGAAGCTGTTCGCGGTGACGCTCGACCAGGCCGGCAGCTGAGCGCCGAGCAACGACCCTGACCGGGACGCCGGTTCCCGGTTAGGGTCGCCGCATGGGTGTGGTGATCGCGTTGAACTACCCGGCTGCCGTTCCGGCCGGGCACACGGTAGAGGTGACCGAGTTCGTCGACACGCGGCCGGAGCGCAAGCGGCTGCGCCGGCCGGACTTCGCCGAGGCCAGGGCTGTCCCGTCGTCCTCGACCTGGACACCGGCATCCGGTACATGAACCACGCGCACGCCAGCCGGCTGACCAACGGCGGCATGGCCGCCGTCGGCCGCGCGTACCCGCTGGAGCCGCTCGCCGACCTGCCCGTCCGCCGGGTCTACCGGGCCAGGGTCCTGGCCTGCACGCTGGTGATGATCGAGGCGTACGACAACCAGCACACCTCGCTCCTGGTCGAGCCGCTCGAGCCGCTCGAGTAGGCCCGCGGCCGGAGCTCCCGCGGGTCCCGGCGAGGTCCAGCCGTCACCGGGACCCGCCGGAGCGCGTACCGGGCGATGCCGCCGGGGCGGCGCCGCGCGGGTGGTCGCCGTCGGCGCCCGCCGCGGCGGCGAGCGCGTCCAGGGTCGACCGGTGCGGCTGGTCCAGCACGGCCCGCGACTCGTCGACGAGGCCGGTCAGCCGGGCGACCTCGGCATCGGTCAGCCGCTCGGCGACCTCCGCGGCGGCGACGTTCGCGCGCAGGTGGCCCGGGTCCGCGGTGCCGGGGATCACGACCACGGCGGGGGAGCGGCGCAGCAGCCAGGCGAGCGCGACCTGTGCGGGCGTGGCGCCCAGGCGCCGCGCCGGACCGGTCAGCTCCTCGTGGCCTGCCAGCCGCCCCGAGGCCAGCGGGAAGTACGGCACGAAGAGGACGCCGTGCGCCTCGCAGTCGGCGAGCACCTGCACGCCGCTGCGGTCCAGCAGGTTGAACCGGTTCTGCACCGCCGCGATCGGCGTCATCCGCCGCGCCCTGGCCAGCGCCTGCGGCGACGCGCCGGACAGGCCGATGCGGCGGACCAGCCCCTGCTCGCGCAGTTCCACGAGCACGCCGAGCCGTTCCTCCAGCGGCACCTGACTCGGGGGGCCGGGGAAGTCGCCGCCGAGCCGCAGATACGTCAGCTCGCTCGCCTCCGCGCCCAGATCCTCCAGCGCCTCGTAAACCTGCCGGCGGATCGTCTCCGGCCGGTCCGCGACGATCCACTCGCGACCGGGACCGCGCTCCGCGCCGACCTTGTTGCCGATGACCACGTCCTCGGGGAAGGGCCGCAGCGCCTCGCCGATCAGCCGGTTCACCGTGCGCGGCCCGTACGCGTTGGCGGTGTCGAAGAACGTCACGCCCAGATCGACCGCGAGGCGCAGCACCTCCTTCGCCGCCTCGGGGTCGTCGGGCGGTCCCCACACGTTCGGCCCGGCCAGTTGCATCGCGCCGTACCCGACTCGGTTCATGGTCGTTCTCCCTCGATCGCTGCCGTCCGGACGCATCACCGCGCACGCATCACCGCGCACGCATCACCGCGCGCCGCGCTCGCATCGCCGTTCCCGGCCCGCGCGCCGCCGCCCGATCGGGCGTCCGGTGTTCCGTATCGGTGCCACGCGCTTTTCCGTAGCGCTGATTCGTTCCAGCGATACGCGCAATGCCGTAGCATTGCAACCGTGGACGACGACGCGAAGAGCCGGACCCGGCGGCAGATCCTCGAAGCGGCGGCGGGCATCCTGGAGCGCGAGGGCGCCCAGGCGGTCTCGACGCGCTCGGTCGCCGCGGCGGCCGGCATCCGCGCCGCGTCCCTCTACCAGCTCTTCGGCGACAAGGACGGCCTCCTCGCGGCCCTGGCCGTCCACGCCTTCGACCTCTACCTCGCCGAGAAGCGGACGCTGGAGCGCACCGACGACCCGGTCGCCGACATGCGCCGCGGCTGGGACGTCCACGTCGACTTCGGTCTGCGCCACCCGGCCTTCTACGTCCTGATGTTCGGCACCGACCGGCCGGGCCACCGCCCGCACGCCGCGGACCAGGCGCACGACCTGCTGCTGACCTTTCTGGACCGGGCCGCGGCGGCGGGCCGCCTGCGGGTCCCGCCGCCGCTCGCCGCGCAGCTCTTCCTGGCCGCGGCGACCGGCGTCACCCTGTCGCTGCTCGCCGTCTCCGCGCGCGAGCGCGACCTCGACGCCTCCACGAGGATGCGCGAGATGCTCGTGGCCGCGCTGACCGAGGCGCCGGACGCCCCCGGCGGGGCTGCCGGCCCGGTCGCGCCCGGACTCGCGCCCCGCGCGCTCGCCCTGGACGCGGCGCTGGCGGAGGCGACCGGCGGTGCGGGCGCGGGCGGGGACGGGCGCGCGGAGGACGCCGGGGGAGCCGCCCCCGGCGCGGGGACGGGCGTGCCGCTGAGCGCGACCGAGACGGCCTTGCTGAGGGACTGGCTCCACCGGCTGGCCCGCTGATCCCGGGCCGCGAAGCCCTGTTCCCACCGGCCCGCCCCGGCGTTCAGGAACCCGCCGACGCCGGGTCCGCGCCGGCGGGCGGCGCGGCTGTCGCGGGTGGTGCGGGTGGTGCGGGTGGTGCGAGAGGCCCCGGCGGGGTGGCCGGTGCGGGTGGTCGCGTGGCCGATGCGGGACCGGCCCCGAGCGCGCCTGGCGCGGGTGGCGCGAGGAGTCCTGGCGGGGTGGCCGGTGCGGGTGGTCGCGTGGCCGGTGCGCCCGGTGCAAGTGGCGCGAGGGGTCCCTCCGGCGGGGCCGAGGACGGCATGCGCGGCTCCGCCCGCGTACGCGCGTCGGGCCCGCGCAGGTCCGGCGTGCCCGCGCCGATCAGCACGACCGCCCCGAGGCAGAGCAGGCCGCCGGTGACCAGTGCCGCGGCTCCTGACGTGGCGTCGGCGACCAGGCCGCCGCGCATGTTGCCGAGGTCGGGGCCGGCCTGGCCGACGATCTGCTCGGCCGCGCCGACGCGGCCGAGCAGTTCCGGCGGGGTGTGCGCCTGGACGACCGTGCCGCGGGACACCACGGCGACGGTGTCGGCCGCCCCGGCGACCGCGAGGAGGGCCAGCCCGGCCCACGGGTTCGACGACAGTCCGAACGCGGTCAGCGCGGCGCCCCAGGACGCGGAGCCGCACAGCATCACCAGACCGGGCCGCGGCAGCCGGGTGAAGGTCCCGGAGAACAGCGACGCGGCGACGCCGCCGACCGCCACGGCCGTCAGGAACAGGCCGAGCGTGCGCGGACTCCCGCCGAAACGCTCGGCGTTGACCAGCGGGAAGAGGCTGACCGGCATCGACAGCACGGTGGTGGCCAGATCGGCGAGCAGCGCCCCGCGGACCACGGGCGTGCGGCCGAGGAAGGCCAGCCCGTCCAGCACCCCGCGCAGACCGGGCCGCGCGGGCTCGTCGCCGGGCGGCATCGGCGGCAGGCCGAACGCCCCGTACAGCGCGGCGGCGAAGGTCAGCGCGTCGATCAGATAGCAGCCGCCGACGCCCAGCGCCGCCACGGCCACCCCGCCGAGCGCGGGCCCCAGCAGCATCGCGCCCTGGAACGCGACCCGGTTGAGCGCGAGCCCCGCGGCCAATTGCTCCTTGGGCAGCAGCTGCGGGACGAAGGTCCGCGACGCCGGCCCCGCCCCGGCCGCGACGCACGACTGGAGGGCCAGCACGCCCAGCACCGCGCCGGCCGGCGCCTCCCGAACGGGCCCTGCGCCGCCAGCAGCAGCGAGCACGCCGCCTGGCCCGCGGTCGTCAGCAGGAAGAAGGCGCGGCGGTCCACCCGGTCCACCAGCGACCCGGCGAACAGCCCGAGCGCGACCAGCGGGACCGCCTGGACGAGTCCGACCGCGCCGGTCCACGCCGTGCTCCCGGTCGCCCGCCAGATCTGGAACATCACCGCGACCAGCGTCATCTGGCCGCCGAACGCGGACAGCGCGCGCCCGACCCACAGCCGCCGGAACGCCGCCGACGCACGCAGCGGCGCCACGTCGATCAGCGCGCTCCTCGCTCCCGCGCCGGTCGACGTCGCGCCGCTCAGCCCCACGCCGGGTCCTCGGCCAGCTTCTCGGCGATGCGGTCGCGGAAGCCGCGGCGGGCGAGCGCCTGCTCGATGTCGCCGACCACCCGCGACAGCGGGTACGGGATCTCCGCCTCCAGCTCCGCGATCGCCGCCTCGGTGGCCCGCCACTCCGCCGCCAGTCGGCCGACCTCGCGCCGCGCCTTGTCGGTGAGCGCCACCTTCTTGCTCCGCGCGTCGTCGCCCGCGACCGTCGTGACCCATCCGTCCCTGCGCATCGCGGCCACCTTCTGGCTCAGCGCCGAGTGCGTACGCTCCACCGACGCGGCCAGCTCGGTGATCGTCATCGGGCCCCGGGCGTGCAGCCGCAGCAGCTCCATCACATAGCTGGGCTTGAGCCCCTCGATCTGCTGCTCCGCGTAGAGCCGCCCGATCTCCGCGTCCATCGCCGCCTGGAGCAGCCGCAGGGGCCGCCACAGGCTCTGCTCGGTGGGGTCGGCCGACCGCTCGGGCGTGGCGCCGTGTCCGGCGCCGGGCGGTGTGCCGGGCGTCCCGCCGGATGTCGCCCCGGATGTCGCCCCGGATGTCTCGGCATCGCTCATGCCGACCACTGTAACAGTGCTTATATAAGGTCTGTCACGATGCCCCGGGACCGGCCGGCCGGGTCGGACCCCGGGTGCGCGGACCGGTCGGGCATGATGGGCGCCATGCCATCGATCGGTTCACGCAACTCGCTGCTGTCGCTGTGGTCCACCGACTCCGTGCTGTCGATCGGGTCGGCCGGGTCCGTGCTGTCCTTCGGGTCGGTGGGGTCCTTCGCCTCGGTGGGGTCGATCGGGTCGGCGATGTCGGTGCTGTCCGCGGGCTCGTTCCAGAGCCTGGGATCGTTCCTGTCCGGGCAGTCGGACCGCTCGGTGCTGAGCTGGCAGTCCCAGGACGCCGTCCTCGCACGGCGCACCAGCGGCGAACCCGGCCCCTGGGCCCCACGCCTCGCGGTCACCGCGGGCGGCGTCGCGGCGGCCGGCCTGCTCTGGTACGCGCTGCGGTCGCGCGCGACATCTTGACGGGGTCTCGTCAAAAGCCGACACTGCGATCCGGTCATGTTCCAACAGGTGCGCCCACATTGACACAGTGAGGCCGGGTGCGGCTGGTGGAACGTGATCGGTTCCGAGTGCTTCCCCCACCCCCAGGAGATGACCCATGGGTCGCCCGCGCCTCCTGCACTTCCCGCGCCTTCCGCGCGTGCCACATCCGCCGCGCCTCGTGCGCCTGCCGCGCCTCCCGCGCCCGGCGGCCAGGCTCGCCACCGCGGCCGTATCCCTGCTGATGCTGCTGCCCGCCCTGTTCGTCTTCGGCCCGGCCCCCCAGGCCGCCGCGCTCGGCAACGGGCTGGCTCTCACGCCCCCGATGGGGTTCAACGACTGGAACGCGTTCGGCTGCAATGTCGATGAGCAGTTGATCGAGCAGACGGCGGACTACTTCGTGTCGTCGGGGTTGAAGGCGGCGGGGTACACGTACGTCAACATCGACGACTGCTGGATGACGCACAGCCGGGATGCGGGGGGTCGTCTGGTGCCCGATCCGGTGAAGTTCCCGGACGGGATCAAGGGGACGGCGGACTATGTCCATGCCCGGGGGTTGAAGCTGGGGATCTACGAGGACGCGGGCACGGCGACGTGTGCGGGGTATCCGGGGAGTCTGGGGCACGAGTCCACCGATGCGCGGTCGTTCGCGGACTGGGGGGTGGACTATCTGAAGTACGACAACTGCAACAACCAGTCGGACGGGTCGCGTCAGGACTATGTGAACCGGTACACCGCGATGCGTGACGCGTTGGCGGCGACGGGCCGGCCGATCCTGTTCAGTCTGTGCGAGTGGGGGGTGCAGAACCCGTGGGAGTGGGCCGGCCCCATCGGCAACTCCTGGCGCACCACCGGCGACATCAACGCGTCCTTCGGCTCGATGCTGTCCATCTACCACAGCAACGTGCAGCTCGCCCCGTACGCGGGCCCCGGCGCCTGGAACGACCCCGACATGCTGGAGGTCGGCAACGGCATGTCGTTCACCGAGGACCGCTCCGAGTTCAGCCTGTGGGCCGAGATGGCCGCGCCCCTGCTCATCGGTACCGACCTGCGCACCGCCACCCCCGCCACGCTCTCGCTCTACGGCAACCGGGCGGTGATCGCCGTCGACCAGGACCCGCTGGGCAAGCAGGGCCGGCAGATCGCCTCCTCCGGCGGGCTCGACGTCCTGGCCAAGCCGCTGTCGAACGGCGACGTGTCGGTGGTGCTGTTCAACGAGAACTCCTCGGCCGCCACCATCAGCACCACCGCGGCCGCGGCCGGACTCCCGGCGTCCTCGTCGTACAAGCTGACCAACCTCTGGTCGAACGCGGTGACCAGCACCTCCGGGAGCATCTCCGCCACCGTGCCCGGCCACGGCAGCGTGATGTACCGGGTCTCGGCCGGCAGCGGCACCAGCGTCGGCACCACCCACCCGCTGCTCGGCGCCTCCTCGCAGCGCTGCCTGGACGCCGCCGGCGGCGCCACCGACCCCGGCACCGTCATAGAGATCTGGGACTGCAACGGCGGCGCCAACCAGGCCGTGACCCTCACCTCGGCCGGCGAACTGCGGCTGTACGGCGGGACGCAGTGCCTGGACGCGTACGACAACCAGACCGCCTCCGGCACCAAGGTCGAGCTGTGGACCTGCAACGGCGGCGCCAACCAGCAGTGGCGGCTCAACCCCGACGGCACCGTCACCGGCGTCCAGTCCGGGCTGTGCCTCGACGTCACCGGCGGCGACAAGCCGGCGGGCAACGTCAACGGTGTGCCGCTGGAGCTGTGGACGTGCAACGGCGGCGCCAACCAGCAGTGGGCGCTGGCCTGACGTGCGGCGCGGGGCGGCGGGCCGGCCGTCAGGCCAGCGCCGCCGCCTTGCGCAGCAGCACGGCCCGCTCGCGCTCGTTGCGGCACAGCCGCGCCGCCAGCTCCAGCTCGGCGCGCGCCTCCCGGGTGCGGCCGAGCCGGGCGAGCAGCTCGCCCCGCACCGTCGGCAGCAGGTGCGAGCCCGCCAGCCGGTCCGCCGCGACCAGCGCGTCCACCAGCGCGAGCGCCGGCTCCGGCCCCTGGGCCATGGCCACCGCCACCGCCCGGTTCAGCTCCACCACAGGCGACGGCGCGATCCGGCCGAGCGCCTCGTACAGCAGCACGATCCGCTCCCAGTCCGTCTCCCGCACCGACGGCGCCGCCGCGTGGCACGCCGCGATCGCCGCCTGCAGCCCGTACTGACCCAGGCCCCGCCCCAGCGCCGAGGCCCGGCCCAGCGCGGCCAGCCCCCGGCGGACCGCGGAACGGTCCCAGCGCCGCCGGTCCTGGTCCTCCAGCAGCACCGCCTCGCCGTCCGGTCCGGTGCGGGCGGGGAACCGCGCCGCGGTCAGCTCGCACAGCGCCAGCAGCCCGTGCACCTCCGGCTCGTCCGGCAGCAGCGCGGCCAGCGTGCGGGCCAGCCGTACCGCCTCGTACGCCAGGTCCGGCCGCAGCAGGTCGTCGCCCCCGGTCGCCGTCGACCCCTCGGTGAAGATCACGTACAGCACGGTCAGCACGCCGCCCAGCCGCTCGCGCCGGCCCTGCGGCGGCGGCAGCTCGAACGGCACGCCCGCCGCGCCGATGGTCTTCTTCGCCCGGGTGATCCGCGCCCGCACCGTCGGCACCGGCACCAGGAACGCGCGGGCGATCTCCTCGCTGCTCAGGCCGGCCACCGCGCGCAGCGTCAGCGCCACCCGCGCCCGCGGCGACAGCACCGGGTGGCAGGCGATGAACATCAGCGCCAGCACGTCGTCGTCCACCCGGTCGGGGTCCCACGGCAGCTCGTCTTCCGCGCCGTCGCGCACCGGCGGCGCGCCCGCGACCGCCTCGCCCTCGGCGAGGCCGCCGGCCAGCGCCGCGTAGCGCTCGTCGAGCGCGGCGCGGCGGCGGAAGGCGTCGATCGCGCGGCGCCGCCCGGTGGTCAGCAGCCAGCCCACCGGGTTCCTGGGCGCGCCGTCGCGCGCCCAGGAGACCAGCGCCTCGGCCAGCGCCTCCTGGGCGACGTCCTCGGCGAGGGCGAAATCACCGGTGTACCGGGTCAGCGCGGCGACGATCCGCGCGGACTCGATCCGCCAGACCGCCTCCACCGCGCGGCGCGCGGACGCGGCGTCCGCCGGCCCGGCGCCGGGCGGGGGAGCGGAGGTGCCGCCGATCGGGGGTGCGGGGGCGTCGGCGATCGGGGGTGCGGGGGCGTCGGCGTCCGCCGGCCCGGCGGCGGGATCGGGCCGCTCGCCGGGCGGCGACTTCTCGTCGGGCACCTGCGGGTCAGAGCTGGCCGGTCCGCTCGCGCCAGGCGCGTTCCCTGATGATCCACTCGTTGTCCTGCGGGAACTCGTCGATGCTCGGCACCCGGCGGACCTCGCACTTCGACCCGGTCATCGCCGGGATGCGCCTGGCCCACTCGACGGCCTCCTCCTGCGAGGCGACGTCGATCAGGTAGAAGCCGCCGAAGAGCTCCTTCGTCTCGCCGTACGGGCCGTCGGTGACCACCGGCTCCTCGCCGCTGAAGTCGACCACCGCGCCCTTGGACGCGTCGTCCAGCCCCTCGGCCGCGACGAGCACGCCGGCCCGGATCAACTCGTCGTTGAACCGGCCCATCGTCTCCAGCATCTCCTCGAAGGGCGTCTCCGCCATCTTCGCGTACGCCTCGTCCGAGCCCCGCAGGATCAGCATGTACTTCGACATGGTCGTTCTCCTCAAGCCGTGCCGGTCGCTTCTCGACCTTCTCACCCCCAGGTCGAACGGGACAGCCGGGGATCGACACGCGGCGCGGACGGAACGGAGGATTTTTTCCGCCCGCGGGCCGCACGCCCCGCACGGCGGCGCCCCTGCCCTGCTCACGGCAGGGGCGCCACCGCGTGCGCGGCGCTCCGACGTCAGCCGCAGCCGACGCCGAAGGAGCCCGAGCCGGCCGCGGCCGCGGGCGAGGTGGAGACGGTCAGGCCGATGTACGGGCGCGCGCTGTTCGGGGTGAACGTCAGCTTGTCGGTGAACGTGTAGCTCTGCGCGCCCTTGGGGAACCGCGCGGTCTGCGGGCCGTTCACCGCGACCGAGCCCTGCGGCGACCTGGTGGCGCTGCGCCACCAGCTCAGGTGGAGGGTGCCGGCGGCGGTCCCGTCGTACCGCACCAGCACGGTCGCGGTGGCGGTCCGCTTCGGCCCCGCCGAGCAGCTGAAGCCGGTCACCGCGACCGACTCGACGCGCGGCGAGGCCGCTCCGGGCGGCGCCGACGCGGTGGCGCTCGCGCTCGCGGACGCGGACGGCGAGGCGGTCGGGTTCGGCGAGGCGCTGCTCCGGCCGCCGCCGCTGGGCGTGGGCGACGCGGTCGGCGTCCGCGACGCGGTGACCGTGGGGCTGCCGGTCGGCGTCGGCGTCCCCGTGGGCGACGCGCTCGGGGCGCCGCTCGCGGGCGCGGTGGAGACCGGCGCGGCGCTCGGCGACGCGGCGGCGGACGTCGTCGGACCGCCGGTGCTCGCCGCGGCGCTGCTCTTGTCGTTCCCCGAGGCCACGGCGGTGACCGCGACGACCACGGCGACGACCACGGCCGCGGCGGCGATCACCACGATTTTCGTACGCCGCCCGAACCGCGCTCCGCCCTCCCCGCCGGGCGCCGGCGATACGGGCACGACGGGGCTTCCCCCGCGCGGATCTCCGCCGCTCGCGGGGGCTGCGGGGGCCGCGGGTGCGGCAGTGGTCGCAGGCGGCGTGGCGGTGTCCGCGGCGACGGCCGGGCCGGCGTGGCGGGGGCGTTCGCGACGCCGGCCGCTTCGGCGCCCGCGACGGCCGCCGCCGCAGCGCCCTCCGCGGCTTGAGGCGCCCGCGACGACCGCTTGGCCGCACCCCCGGCCGCGGCGCGCTTGGCCTGCGCGGGCTGAGCGGCCTTCTTCCCGGCCTTGCCCCCGCCGGCGCGCCCCACCCCCCGAGCCCCCGTTCCGCCCGGCGCGCCCTTGCCGGCGCGGTCGGCCGCAGTGGCTTCGGCGACCTGCGCGGTCTGCGCCGCGTCGCCCACCTGCGCGGCGTCTGCGGCTTGTGCGGTCTGCGCCGTCTTCTCCGCCGGGGTGGCTTTCCCGGCGGCGGCGGTCTCGGCACCGCGGGCGGCCCGCGCCGCGTTCGCGGAGGTGCCCGCGCTCGCGGTGGCTGCGGGCTTGGTGGTCCGCGGGGTCTTCCCGGCTCGGCGGGCGCTTTCGGTAGTGGTGGTCTCGGTGGTCTGGGTCGCGTCGTCCGCTCGAGCTGCGGGGTCGGCGGGGTGTGTCGCGTTCTCCGCTGGGGTGGCGCCCGCGGCGGCTGCGGGCTTGCTGGTCCGCGGGGTCTTCCCGACCGGGTCGGGGCTGCCGGCAGTGGTGGTCTCGGTGGTCTGGGTCGCGTCGTCCGTCTGGGCGGTCGGCGTCGACTTGGTCGGCTTGGCGGCGGCTGTCCTCGACGCGGTCTTCGCCGTCCTGGTGGGGGTCGTGGCGCTCGGTGCGCGTTTGGCCGCGGTCTTCTTCGCCGTGGCGCCGGTGGCCGTGCGCTTGGCCGCGGCCTGCTTCCGCGGCTGGTCCGCTGCGGCCTCCGCGCTGTCCTCGCCCTGGGGCGCGGCGGGGGCGTCCCCGCCCGGGGCCGCCGCAGCCGGGGTCCGCGTGGTCGCGGCGCGCTGAGCGGGCGCGCCGGCCGCCTTCTCCGTGACACCTGTGGTCCGCTTGGCCGTCGCGCGCTTGCGCGGCGCGGCGGCCTGCGCCCGGTTCGGCGCGGCCGGCTCTTCGACGCTCGCGGCATCGGCCTTCGCGGCGCCCGTCGGGGCGCCGGCGGCTCGAACCCCCTGCGCCACGGCTCCGGAAGCCGCTCGCTTCCGCGCGGCGCCCGCCGTCTTCCTGGCGACGCCCTCGCGCGGAGCCGCCCCGGCGTCCGCCGCGGTCTCAGCCTGCCCCTGCGCCTGCTCCTGCCCCTGCGCCTGCTCCTGCCCCTGCGCCGCCGCGCCCCGCGGGCCGGCGTCCGGGGTTCCCTGCGCGGGAGCCGCGGGGTCCGTGGTGGTCGGTATGTGCGTGCCGTCGTGGTCGTCCACGTGTTCGCCCCTCGCGCGCTGCCCCTGGTACAGAGGCCGTCGGTCATATGGCCGCGGGCCCGAGAGCGTGATCGGGTCGCGGGAGCCCGCCCCATTCCGCCGGGGCGTCGCGGCAGCCCCCGCGGCCCCCGGGGGAGGGCTGTGAGGATCAAGAGGGTACTGCCATCCGGGGCGTGCGGCGGACCGGGTGCGGCCCGAACTGCCGCCGTACGTCCGGCTGTGCGCGATCTGAGTATCCGTACGGATGTGCCCGCGCGCGCCGTCGCGCACCGTGGACCGCATGGCCGATTCCCGAGCGACACCGAGAGGCACGGACCAGGCGCCGCGTCCCCCGCCCACCAGGGGACGGTCCGCCGCCGGTCCGGCGACGACCGCCGCGCCGAGAGCCGCCCCCGCGAGGCCCGGGACCACGAACGGGACCACGAGGCCCGCCCCCGAGACCGCGACGCCCGGCACCGCGACACCCGCCCCCGCGACGCCCGGGACTGCGACGCCTCCCTCCGCGTGCGGCGCTCCCGCGCCGAGCGCCGCGGCCCCCGCAGCGACCGCGACCACCGCGATAACCGCGACGACGACGGCGGGCTCGTCCCCCTCTGGCCCGCCGCCGCGCTGCTCTACGCGCCGCTGGCGGCCGGCTGGTGGCTGACCCTGGACAGCGCGCGCCGCGGCGCCGGCGGGGCCGCGGACCTCGCGCGGCTCTCGTGGTCGATGGCCGCCGTACCGCTGGGCGGCTGCCTGCTGGGCCTCGCGATCGGCCGGCTGCGCCGGTGCCGGCGCCCCTCGCGGGCCGCCGGCGCCGGCGTCGTCCTGGCGCTGGTCGCGTGGTGGATCGTCCTGTGGCACCAGGCGGCCACCGGCCCCGCGTGGTTCGGCTTCTGACGGCACGTCAGCCACCGGCCCGGAGCCGGCACGCACGCCCGCCGCCCGCGGCGCCGGCGCCGCCTCGCCGTGGCCGCCTCACTGCAACTGCGCGAAGTCCTGCGTGAGCCAGACCGAGCCGGAGGAGTCGCGGAAGACCGCGATGCCGATGCGCGTGTAGCCGGAGCTGAGGATGTTGCGGCGGTGCCCGTCGTCCGGCGGCTGCTCGTCGAGCATGCCCTGCGTGAGGTGGACGGCCATCGACGCGATGGCCTCGGGGGTGTCGGCGACCGGGCCGCCGACACCGATGTTCTCGCCCGCGGACCTCCAGTGCACGCCGTTCGCCGACTCCCGGTCGCCGAACGCCGGTTCGCCCGGGCACTGGTGGGACAGCCCGCACCCGCTCGCCATCACCGCGTTGTGCTGCGCGGCGCTGGAATTCAGGCCGTCGAGCAGCGTCAGCGCGGGCAGGCCCTGCTGGGCGCGTGCCTGGTTGATCAGGTCCAGGACCCGCTGCACCGCCAGGTCGGCGCCGGACGACGGCGCGGAGGAGGTGGGGGCGGCGGTCGCGGTCGGCGTGGGCGTCGGGCGGTGCGTGGGGGCCGCCGCCGGCGAGGCGGTCGGCGTCGGCCTGCTCGCCGTGGGCTCGGCGGTCGGCGTGGGGCGCGTGCTCGCCGACGCGGTCGGCGTCGCCGAGGCGGAGGGGGAGGCGGTCGGCCGGGACCCGTGGCCGCCGTGCGTCCACGGGCTCCCGGTCTGCGACAGCCACTGCGCGGGCACCAGGTGGGTGTGACCGCTCGCCGCGGCTTCCGCGTGGTGGTGATCGGTGTGGCCCATGCAGGCGAACGCGGTGCCGCCGCTCACGACGGCCAGCGCGGCGGCGCCGGTGACGGCTATCCGCACCCGGGGCTTGCGCGGTGCGCGGTGGCTGCGCGGCGGCGGGACACTGCGGTGCGAGCTCATCGAGTTCTCTCCTGGGGGCGCCTGGGACGTCCGGAAACGGCACGGGGCCGCGGGGGAGACCACGCGGACCCGTGCGCCCGAACGGCCGCGGACGGCGCACGGTGGGGGGTGGCACGCCGGGGACAGTAACCGGACGGCCGTTCGGACGGTCACCACCGTAGGGCGCGGCCGGCCCGGCCCGTACGCCCGAGCCGCCGGCTGAAGACTCCGCTGAGAAGCGCCTTATCCGCCGCTACGGTTCGGCTCCTGACGGCTGATCACACCGTCACCCCGCGTCACCGGCGCCGGGTCCTCGCGCCGCCGGCCGGGGCGATCCGGCCGCGCCTCACCAGGACGCCTCCGTGGTCACCGCCTTCGCCTGCGGATCGAGCGTCGCCGTGATCTGCGACCGGTGGTGGGCGCCGGAGAACGTCACGACGAGCGAACGCGCCGAGTCCTGCCGGGTCCTAGTGGTGAACCCCTGCGCCGGCACCGCCGAGACCAGGCACACCGCCTGGTCGCCCCACCGTACGGTCACCTGGCCGCCGGTGGCCTGCACCGAGTGCGCGCCCGCGCCGCCCGAGCAGTCGTAGCCCTGCCCGGCCGGCGCGGCGGGCGGCGGGGTCGGGGAACTCGTGCGCGGCGGCGTGGGGCGCGCGGTGCTGGGCGGGGTGTGCGTCGGCGACGGTCGGTGCGGCGGCGTGGTGCGCGCGGACGCGCGGGGCGACGGACTGGGCGACATCGTGCCGGCGCCGATCGTCGGTGCCGCGGCGTACGCGGTCGGCATGCCGTGCGCGGTCGGCGGCAGCGGCGCGGTGGAGTGCACCACGAACCGCACGGTCAGGAACACGGCGGTCACCGTGATCGCCGTGCAGGACAGCCAGACCAGGAAGTAGCGCAGCAGCCGGGGCACGGGGACCATCATGGTCGTACCTGGCGGCCCCGGTCGATCCGCTACCGTGTGCCGCATGGCCAGCGTCCTGGTGATAGAAGACGACCCGGTCATCCGCTCCTCGCTGCTGGAGGCGCTGACCGCGTTCGGGCACGTCGTGCGCAGCGCCGCGGACGGTTTCGGCGGGCTGCGCGAGGTCACCCAGGTCCGGTTCGACGCCGTGGTGCTGGACCTCGGACTGCCCGACCTCGACGGACGCGACGCGCTGCGGATGATCCGCGGCATCTCCCAGGTGCCGGTGCTGGTGGCGACCGCCCGCGACGACGAGAGCGAGATCATCAGGCTGCTCGACTCCGGCGCCGACGACTACCTCGTCAAGCCGTTCTCCGGCGGGCAGTTGCAGGCGCGGCTGTCCGCGGTGCTGCGGCGCACCCAGGGCCCCGAGCCGTACCGCACACCGCGCGCCGCGCGACCGGTCGGCCGACTCGGGCCGGTGCGCGGGGAGTCGGCGGCCCGCGCGCCCGGCGGCTACGCCGCGCCGCTGCGGGTCGGCGAGCTGGACATCGACCGCCAGGCCAGGACAGCGGCCCTGGCCGGCCGCGAACTGGACCTGACGCGGCGGGAGTTCGACCTGCTGGCGTATCTGTGCGAGCGGGCCGGCGCGGTGGTGTCCAAGCAGGAGCTGCTCACCGAGGTGTGGCGCGAGCCCTACGTCGACGACCAGACCGTGCACGTGCACCTGTCCGCGCTGCGCCGCAAGCTCGGCGAGCGCGCCGCCCGGCCGCGCTACCTGCACACCGTGCGCGGCGTCGGCTTCAAACTGGTCGCGCCGCGTTGAGAAGGACCCTGGCCGGCATCGCGCTCGCGGTCACCACCATGGTGGCCCTGTCCTTCTGCATACCGCTGTCCCTGCTGGTCAGGTCGGAGGCGCGGACCCAGGCGGTCACCGCGGCCGAGCAGCGGGCCGCCGCGCTCGCGCCGGTGCTCGCGCTCACCACCGACGCCGCGAGCCTGCGCTCGGCCGCGGCCAGCGTCGACCCCGACGACCGGCTCGCCGTGCACCTGCCGGGCGGCACCCTGCTCGGCGCCTCGCACGCCCCCGCCTCGCTGCTGCGCCGCGCGCAGAGCGCCGGCGAGTCGCTGGCCCGCGACGTGCCGGGCGGCTGGGTCTACCTCCAGCCGGTCGTGCTCGGCGGTGGACGGGTCGCGGTGGTCGAGGAGTTCGTGCCGTCCGCCGACCTCTCGCGCGGCGTCGCCAGGTCCTGGTGGGTGATGGCCGGGCTCGCGCTGGGACTGGTGCTCGGCTCGGTGTTCGTCGCCGACCGGCTCGCGGCCCGGGTGGTCCGCTCCTCGCGGCGGCTGTCCGGCGCGGCGCACGCGCTGGGCGCGGGCGACTTGCGCACCCGGGTGGAACCGATGGGCCCGCCCGAACTGCGGGAGGCCGGCACCGCGTTCAACGCGATGGCCGAGCGCATGGTCGTCCTGCTCGCCACCGAGCGCGAACTCGTCGCTGACCTCTCGCACCGGCTGCGCACCCCGCTGACCGCGCTGCGGCTGGCCGCCGAGCAGACCGAGGCGCGGAGCGCGGGACCGGCGGGCGCGCCGGCCGTGCCGGGCCCCGCACGCCCCGCGGGAGCCCCGGACATGCCGGGCGTGCCCGGCGGCCCCGGTGATCCGCGTCGCCTGACCGCCGCGATCGACGCGCTGGAGTCCGAGTTGCAGGCGATCATCGAGACCGCCCGCGCGCCCTTCGACGTGCGCCCGGCCGGCGCGACGTCCGCCGCGCCGGCGCCGCGCAGAGCCGCCGGCGCGGCCTGGGCCACCGCGGCCGACGACGCGTCCGGCTCCTCGAACCCCGCCGCCTCCGCCGTGTCCGCCGCCTCTGCTCCGGGCCCGTCGCACTGGCGCGCCGCCTCTTCTGCGCCGTCCGAAGTCCCCGACTCCTCGGCGCCGCCGCCGACTTCGGGTCCCGTGGCCGACTCGGGGCACTGCGTGGCCGCCGACGTGGTCGCCGCGCGCGCCGCCTTCTGGGCCGTGCTCGCCCGCCAGCAGAACCGGCCGTTCGAGCTGCACGTCACGCCGGAGACCAGCACCGTCGCCGTGCCCGAGGACGAACTGATCGCGGTCGTCGACGCGTTGGCGGGCAACGTCTTCCGGCACACCGCCTCCGGCACCGCCTTCGCGATCCGGCTGGACCGCAGCGCGCAGGCGGTCACCCTCGTGGTGGAGGACGCCGGGCCGGGCATCGCCGACCCCGAGGCGGCCGTGACGCGCGGCCGCAGCGCCGACGCCACCGGACCGTCCACCGGGCTCGGTCTGGACATCGCCCGCCGCGCCGCCGCCGCCACCCGCGGCTCGGTGGCGATCACCCGCGGCGGGCTCGGCGGCGCGTGCGTCGCGGTCACCTTCACGCTGGCCGCCGATCCCGTGCGCTCCGGCCGCCCGCACCGCACCCGCCGCCGCGGCTTCCGTGCCCGGCACCAGCACTGAACCGACCCGCTCACCCGCGCGTGCCCGCGGTCGCCCACGGGGCCCGCCCCGGGCCGCCCGCGGCAGTGGACCCGCCGTCAGGGGCGCAGCAGGGCCTTGACCGCCTCTCGCTGGTCCATGGCGCGGTACGCCTCGCCGGTCTGCTCCAGCGGCAGCGTGAGGTCGAAGACCCGGCCGGGGTCGATCCGGCCGGCCAGCACCCGCTCGACGAGGTCCGGCAGGTAGGCGCGCACCGGCGCGGGCCCGCCGCGGAGGCCGACGTGCGAGGAGAACAGCTCCGCGCCGTCGATCCGCACCCCGTGCGGGACGCCGACGAAGCCGACGGAGCCGCCCGGGCGGGCGGAGCGCAGCGCCTGCCGCATGGAGTCCCCGGTGCCGACGCACTCCAGCACCGCGTCGGCGCCGATCCCGCCGGTCATCTCCTTCACCCGCGCGACGCCCTCGTCGCCGCGCTCGGCGACGATGTCGGTGGCGCCGAACTCCCGGGCGAGCCGCTGCCGCGAGGCGTGCCGGCTCATGGCGATGATCCGGCCCGGACCGCCGCCCGAGCCGCCCGCCGCACCTGCTCCGGCGGCGGCGCCCGTCGCGCCCGCGCCGCCCGTCCCGCCCGACGCAGGCGGACCCGCGAGCAGTTCCCGCGCGGCCAGCACCGCGCACAGCCCCACCGCGCCGTCCCCGACCACCACGACCGTCGCCCCGGGCCGCACCCCGGCGGCGAGCGCCGCGTACCAGCCGGTGCCCATCACGTCGGAGCAGGCCAGCAGGCTCGGCACGAACGCCTCGTCGGGCGGTTCCGGCGTGGCGACCAGCGTGCCGTCGGCCAGCGGCACCCGGATGTACTCGGACTGGCAGCCGGAGGCCGCGAGCGGCTCGCGGTGCAGGCAGCTGCTCTGGTAGCCGTTGCGGCAGTTCGCGCAGGTGTTGTCGGAGGCGTAGAACGAGCCGACGACGAATTGCCCCGGCTTGATCAGCGCCACGTCGCGGCCCACCTCCTCCACCACGCCCACGTACTCGTGACCCATCGGCTTGGGCCCGGTGAACGGATTGGCGCCGCGGTAGTCCCACAGGTCCGAGCCGCACACGCAGCTCGCCACCGTCCGGATGACGGCGTCCGTCGGTGCGGTGATCTCCGGGTCGGCGCGCTCCTCGACCCGTACGTCCCCCGGGGCGTGGATGACGGCTCCGCGCACGGCGGCCACCTACCTTCCTCGTTGTCTGCCGGTTTCGGCCCCGGTGCCGGGACCCCGGTTCCGGATACCCCGGATCCGCGCGGCCGAGTCGGGCCGCCCGCCCCCGCCCGCCTTCGGCGGCCCGAAAACGCCCGGTCGGCCGAGGCGCGGCGCCAGCGGACGGCGGATCGCGGCGGATCGCGACGGACACGCGTGATGTGACGGCTGAGGTGGGCGCGGTGCGCACGCGTGTGCGACAGTGTTCCCCGCCTGTGACGCCCATCGCGCGCCGCAGAACCGGAAGGGACGTTCGGGGCGTCCCCGTCCGGTGGGGACCGGTCACGGGCAGGGGGCCCGGCCGGAGGACGCTCGGGGAGGCGTAGCGTGACCGCGGAGATCTACTTCAGCAACAACTACCGTGATCTGTGCGAGGAACACGGAACCGGCGCGGGGTTCCAGTTCGAGTTCTCCTGCCACCGGTGCCAGGACACCTGGCGCTCACCGTTCGAGGCGTACCAGGGCGCCCGGATGGCCAGTTGGGTCGGCAAGGGCGTCAACGCGGCCTGGGGGCTGCTCGGCCGGACGGGCAGCGGCGTGTCCAGCGCGGCCGACGGGCTGGCCGGCGCGGGGTACGGGCACGCCCGCGACGCCGCCTTCCGGCGTGCGATCGACACCGCCCGGACCCACTTCAACCGCTGCCCGCGCTGCACCGGTTACGTGTGCAACCGGTGCTGGAACGCCGGCCAGGGCATCTGTCTGACCTGCGCGCCCGACACCGCCGCCGAGGCGGTCGCGGCCCGCCGGCGCGGCCTGAACGACGCGGTCGCCGAACGCTCCTACGCCGCCGGGCAGTCGGACGCCGCGTCCTTCGACTCCGCCGCGCCGCGCCAACTGGTCTGCCCGCAGTGCGGCCAGGAGACGCACGGCTCGGCCTTCTGCCCCAGCTGCGGCACCCGGCTGAACGCCCAGGACACCTGCGCCTCCTGCCGCGCGGCGCTGCCGGCCGGCGCCGCCTTCTGCCCGGACTGCGGCACCCGCCGCTGAGTCCGGCGGCCGAGCCCCGCCGCCCGGTCCGGCCGCCGGACCGCCCGTGCGGCGGCCCGGCATCCCGCCCCCCGGCCCCCTGACCCCGTTCCCCGGGATCAGGGGGCCGGCCGCGTTCCGGACCCCCGCCGCGGCGGTGACGGCGGCGGCTCGGCCGCCCCGCCCTCGACCACCTCGCCGAGCAGCGCCAGCGCCTCGTTGACCACGGCGAGCTGCCGCGCGTCCAGACGCTCGGCCATCGCCACGGTCAGCCAGTCCTGGCGCGCCTCGCGGCCGCCGGCCACCCGCTCCGCGCCCGCCTCGGTGAGGGTGACGACCTGCCGCCGTCCGTCCTCGGGATCGGGGCTGCGCCGGATGAGGCCCGTCTCCTCCAGCGCGTTGAGGACCGCCGTCATCGACTGCGGCCGCACCCCCTCCGCGGCCGCCAGGAGCGTCGTGGACGACGCGCCGTCCTTGTCCAGGCGCAGCAGCACGGACGTCTGCGAGGGGGTCAGCCCGCTGCTGGGCACCTCGCGCAGCCGCTTGCGCAGCCGCCGGAAGAGCACCAGCAGGTCGCGCGCTGCCGTGTGGGCGGCCGGGGGAGCCGCGGCTTCGTCGGGCACAGGAGGACACCGCCTTGAAATACTTCGGACAGACTACTAACGTAAAACTACACAGGCTGGACTTCATATCTGACCGTCCGGCCGGTCCCTGGAGCGTAGAGGCATCGGGGGACCGGCCCGACCCGCCGTGGAAGGAGGGCGATGAGCATCCGGCAGGCAGAATCCCCCGTGCGCACCCCCGTCGCGCCGTTCAACTGGCGTTTCGTCACACCGATGTACGTCGGCTCCGCGCTCAACCCGGTCAACAGCTCGCTGATCGCCACCGCGCTGGTCCCGATGGCCCACGGACTGCACGTCTCCGTCGGCAGCACCGCCGTCCTGGTCTCCGCGCTCTACCTGGCCAGCGCGATCGCGCAGCCGACCGGCGGCAAGCTCGCGGAGGTCTTCGGCCCCCGCCGGGTCTTCCTCGCCGGCATCCTGCTGGTCCTGGCCGGCGGCGTCGTCGGCGCCTTCGGGCAGGACATCGCGACGCTGGTGGTGGCCCGCGTGCTGATCGGCGTCGGCACCTCCGGCGGCTATCCCAGCGCCATGGTCATCATCCGCCGCAGGGCCCGCGAGGCCGGGCTGTCCGAGCCGCCCGGCGGCGTGCTCGGCGGCCTCCAGATCGCCGGCACCGCCACCGCGGCGCTGGGCCTGCCCCTCGGCGGCGTCATCGTCGACGCCTTCGGCTGGCGCTCCACCTTCGTGGTCAATGTGCCGGTGGCGGTCGTGGCCTTCCTGCTGGCCGTGCTCTGGCTGCCGGCCGACCGCCGTGACGGCCCCGCGCTCGGCGCCCGGGAGATCGTCTCGCGGATCGACCTGGGCGGCATCGCGCTGTTCGCCGCCACGCTCAGCGCCCTGCTGCTCTTCCTCGACGAACTGCCCGGCGCGCAGTGGGCGTACCTCGGCGTCGCGGCGGCGTTCGCGGTCGCCCTGGTGCTGTGGGAACGCGTCGCCGCCACGCCGTTCCTCGACGTGCGCCTGCTGATCCGCAACCTGGCGCTGACCCGCACGTATCTGCGGTTCGGGCTGACCTCGCTGTGCGTGTACTCGGTGCTGTACGGCGTGAGCGACTGGCTGGAGGAGGCGCACGGCTACTCCTCGCGCACCGTCGGACTGCTCCTGCTGCCGATGACCGGGCTGTCCGCGCTGCTGATGCGGCCGATCTCCTCGCGCAACCTGGTGCGTTCCGCGCTGGTGGCCGGCGCCGTCGCCTCCGGGGCGGGCGCGATCGGCTTCCTGCTGATCGACAGCTCCACGTCGGTCCTGGTGATCATCGTGCTCACCCTGGTCTTCGGCGTCACGCTCGGCACGTTCGCACCGGCCAACCAGACCGCGCTGTACCGCCAGGCCGCGGCGGACCAGATCGGCACCGCCGCCGGGCTGATGCGGACCTTCGGCTACATCGGCTCCATCGCCTCCTCCGCCCTGATCGGCGTCTTCTTCCACGCCGGGGCCGACGACTCCGGGCTGCACACCATCGCCGCGGTCATGGCCGCGGTCAGCGCCGCCGGACTGCTCTTCGTCCTGCTCGACCGCGGCCTGCGGCAGCCGCGGGACGCCGGGGACGGCGAGCGCCGCCGCTGAGCCGCGGCGGGGCCCGGGGAGCGCGTAGCGAAAGACCCGGCCGACCCATCCCCCCACGGGTGGGCCGGCCGGGCGACGGTGGTGGCGGACCCCCGGTCAGGTCAGGGTCGCCGCCACCGGGTCCCACCCGTCCGGCAGCGTCTCCACCACCGGGGCGCGGGAGTCCAGGCCCAGGACCTCGTGCCGCTGCGCGGCGTCGGTCACCGTGGACATCAACTCCAGAACGTGCAGCGCGAGTTCCCCGGACGCCCGGTGCGGCACGTCGCCGCGCAGACCGCGCGCCATGTCCAGCACGCCGATGCCGCGGCCCGCGGTCGTGCCGGTCACCGGCAGCTCCCGCCACTCCTGCTCACCGGGGTCGGTGAGCGCCCTGATCCGCAGCGGCCCTGCGAAGGTGTTGGGATCGGGCAGCGACAGCACGCCCTCCGTACCGGTGATCTCGATCATCCGGCGCGGAGCCGCGGAGTCGAAGCTGAACGTCGCCGACGCGCTCGGCCCGCTCGCGAAGTCCAGCAGCGCGTGCACATGCGTGGGCACCTCGACGGCGAACGTGGTCCCCGCCTTCGGTCCCGAGCCGATCACCCGGTGCGAGCGCGCCTGCCGGGCGGTGGCCGAGACCCGCGTCACCGGGCCGAGCAGCGACACCAGCGCCGTCAGGTAGTACGGGCCGATGTCGAACAGCGGCCCCGCGCCGTGCTGGAAGAGGAACTCCGGGCTCGGGTGCCAGCTCTCCGGACCCGGCCCCTGGGTGACCGCCGCGACGCTCACCGGCTCGCCGATCAGCCCCGCGCCCAGCGCCCGCGCCGCCGACTGCAGTCCGGCTCCGAGGAAGGTGTCCGGCGCGCTGCCGACCCGCAGTCCCCGCGACCGCGCCTCCGCCAGGATCTTCGCGCCGTCCGCGGGCGCCAGCGCCAGCGGCTTCTCGCCGTAGACGTGCTTGCCGGCGCGCAGCGCCTCGGCCGCCACCTCGGCGTGCGCGGCCGGGATCGTCAGGTTGACCACGATCTCCACTTCGGGCACCGCCAGCGCCGCCGCGACGTCGCCGTGCACCGGCACCCCGTACGCCTGCGCCTGCGCGCGCGCCCGCTCGGCGTCGAGGTCGGCGACGGCCAGCACCCGTATGTCGGGGAACGTGGACAGCGCCGTCAGGTACTGGGTGCTGATCACCCCCGCGCCGACCAGTGCGACGCCGACCGGCCCGCCGCTCATGAGCGCCCCTCCAGCGCGGTGAGGTACGCGTGCGAGCGGGCGACGGCCTCGAAGACGTCCGTGGCACAGGTGTCCAGCTCCACGATCCGGATGGCCTCGGGCGCCGCGGCCAGGATCGCCGGCACGTCGACGACGCCCTCGCCGACGGCCACGTGCGGCTCGCCCTTGACCGCCGGGCCGTCCTTGACGTGCAGCGCCCGCACCTTGTCGCCCAGGGCGCGCAGCAGCTCCGGCACGTCCGCGCCGCCGACCTGCGCCCAGTACGTGTCGACCTCCAGGAAGACCTCGGGCGCGACCAGTGTGGCCAGCACCTCCAGGGCGGTGCGGCCCTCGAACCGCGGCTCGATCTCCCACCAGTGGTTGTGGTAGCCGATCCGGATGCCGCGGTCGGCGGCCTTCTCCGCGAAGCCGTTGAGCAGATCGGCCGTGCGGCGCAGGCCGTCCAGGGTGGTGAACTCCTCGTGCGCGATCCCGCCGGGGATCAGCGCCAGGTCGGTGCCGATGGCGGCGACCGCGTCGAAGACCTCGTCGGCCTCCTTGTCGAACAGCGCGTACGCGTGGGAGGCGGCGACGCCGATGCCCAACTCGTCGGCTTTTCTGCGGAATCCGGCCGGATCGGCCATCGGGTCGTACGCCTCGACCGACCGGTAGCCGATCTCGGCGAGCCGGGCCAGCGTGCCGTCGCGGTCGGCGGCGAGCTGGTCCCGCAAGGTGTAGAGCTGGATGCTCAGGGGCGTGGCCATCGAAGCGATTCCTCCAAGTACGGCGGGGCGGGTGCGGGTTCGGCGCAGGGGAGGGCGAACCAGGCGCGGGCGGGAGCGGACCGGGCGGGTCAGCCGACGATCAGCGGGCGCAGGGTGCGGTGGGCGATCTCCAGTCCCTGGGTGACCCGTCGGACGTCACCGCTCCACACCGGGTCCTCGTGCTCCACCGACAGCACCCCGGTGAAGCCGCCCTCGTAGAGCGTGTCGACGATCCGGCGCCAGTCGACGTCGCCGAGGCCCGGCACGCGGTAGCGCCACCAGCCGCTGTCCCAGCCGTCCGCGCGCCGCACCGCGCGGCCGAAGAAGCCGTAGCGGTCCCGTGCCCGGGGATCGAGCTGGGCGTCCTTGGCCTGCGCGTGCGGAATGCGGTCGACGTAGGGCTTGAGCGCCGCCACCGGGTCGATGCCCAGCCACAGCAGGTGCGAGGGGTCGTAGTTGAGGTAGAGCCCGAGGTCGAACATCCACTCCCACAGCTCGGGGAGTAGGCGAGGTTGCCCGGGTAGCCGTCGGGGTGCCAGCCCTCCATCACGCAGTTCTCGATGATGATCTTCACGCCGCGTTCGCCCGCGTACTCCACCAGCGGCGGCAGCGCGCGCTCGGCCAGCGCGATGTTCTCCTTGACCGTCAGGCCCGGGTGCCGGCCCACGAAGGTGCCGACGGTCTCCACGCCCAGCAGCGCGGCGGCGTCCACCGCGGCCCGCACATGGGCGGCGATCTCGGCCCTGCGGCCCTCGTCGGGGTGCAGGTTGTTCTCGTAGTAGGCCAGCGAGGACAGCGTCAGCGCGTGCCGGTCGAACAGCGCGCGCACCGCGTCGGACTCGCGCGCGCCGAAGTGCGCCACGTCGATGTGGCTCGCCTCGAAGTCCCGGGAGCCGGTGGACGGCCAGACGGCCACCTCCAGCGCCTGGTAGTCGTGCCCGGCCGCCCAGGCGGCGATCTCGTCGAGGGGCAGTTGCGGAAGGCAGGCGGTCAGGAAGCCCAGCTTCATCGTCAGGAGACCTCTTTCCAGGACCGGTCCGCCGCGGAGCCGAGAACCGCCTCGGTGAGGCGGACCATGCGCGCGGCGTCGTCGAAGGTGGGCGGTCCCGCGGGGCCGCCGTCGTGCTCGCCCGCACCGCCGCCGTCGGCTGCGCGGATCGCCCAATGGACGTCCCGCACGAAGGCGGCGAAGCAGTCGAGGTAGCCCATGGGGTGGCCGCCGGGCACCGTGGACAGGCCGGCGGCGGCGGGGGAGAGCAGCGCGGGATCGCGCACCGGCACCGTGTTCTCGCCGCGGCTGCCGACGAACAGCGACTCCGGGTTCTCCTGGTCGAACGCGAGCGAGGTGCGGGCGCCGTCCACCTCGAACCACAGCCGGTTCTTGCGGCCGGGGGAGATCTGGGACACCGTCAGCGCGCCGGTCGCGCCGCCGTCGGTGCGGAAGAGCAGCTGCACGACGTCCTCGGTGGCGGGCAGGGCCGCGGTGGAAGACGTGGGAGCGCTCCCGCTCCCGGGAGCCGCGTCGCGCGGCACGGTCTGGGTGAGCGCGGTGAGTTCGGTGATGCGGTGGCCGGTCACCCACTCCACCAGATCGCACCAGTGCGAGCCGATGTCGGCGAACGCCCGGGAGGGTCCGCCGGCCACCGGGTCCACCCGCCAGTTGGTGTCGCCGGGCAGCGCCAGCCAGTCCTGGAGGTAGTGGCCGTGCAGCAGCCGCACCGTGCCGGCCCGCCCGTCGCGCACCCGGGCGCGCGCCTCGGCCGCCATCGGGTGGTAGCGGTAGACGAACGGCACCGCGGCGACCTTCCCGCTGCTCGCCGCGAGGGCGGCCAGCTCGGCGGCCGTCGCGGCCGAGGTGGTCAGCGGCTTCTCGCACACCACGTGCTTGCCGGCTCGCAGCGCGAGCGCGGCCAGGCGCGCGTGCGCGTCGTTCGGCGTGCAGATGTGCACCACGTCCACGTCGTCGCTGGTGACCAGCTCCTCGGAGGAGTCGAAGGCCCGCGCCACGCCCAGCGCCGCCGCGGCCTCCGCGGCCCGGGCCGGCGTCGAGGCGCTGATTCCGGCGACCGGCGCGCCGGACCGGCGCACCGCGTCCAGGTGGACCCGGCCGATCATCCCGGCGCCGGCGATCGCCGTACGCAGCGCCGGCGCCCGGAGCGGCCGGTCGGGCGCCTCCGCGGACCCGGGCGCCGTTGGCGTCTCAGCCACAACTGCCCTCCCTTTTCGTGTCGCTCACACGCTAGTCAGCATTGTTTCGGTTGACAATGGCATTATTTACGCTAACTTCTGTCATAAATGTGCGGGCCGAGAGCACGCGCGGAGACGGACGGAAGGGCGGGCCGCACGTGACGGCAGCAGGCGAACGGCAGTTGACCGCGCTCAGCGAACTGGCCGGCCTGGTGGCGGCCGGCGCCACCCGGCGCAGCCAACTGGCCGCCGCGACCGGCCTGTCCAGGGCCGCGGTGGCCCAGCGCGTGGACCTGCTGATCGGCAAGGGCCTGCTGGTCGAGACCGGCACGGTGGCCACCGAGCGCGGCCGGCCGCCGCTGACCCTCCAACTCGCCTCGCACGCCTCGGTGGTGGGCGCGGTCGACCTCGGCGCCACCCACAGCACCGTGGCCGTCGCCGAACTCGGCGGCGCGGTCCTGGCCGAGGCCACCGAGGACCTGGACATCAACGCCGGCCCCAAGACCGTACTGACCAGGCTGCACGAGCAGTTGGGCCGGCTGCTGGCCGCGGCCGGCCACCCGCCCGAGCACGTGCGGGCGATCGGCATCGGCGTGCCCGGCCCGGTGGAGGCCAGCACCGGCACGGTCATCCGGCCGCCGATCATGCGCGGCTGGGACGGCTACCGCGTGCCGGAGTTCTTCGCCGGCCGCTACGACGCCCCGGTGCTGGTCGACAACGACGTGAACATGATGGCGCTCGGCGAGTACGCGCAGCGGCCCGACACCGCCCACCTGATGTACGTCAAGGTCGGCACCGGCATCGGCTGCGGCATCGTCTCCGGCGGCGCGGTGCACCGCGGCGCGTCCGGCGCGGCCGGCGACATCGGCCACATCCGGGTGCCCGGCCAGGAGGACGTGCCCTGCCACTGCGGCAACACCGGCTGCGTCGAGGCGGTCGCCTCCGGCGCGGCGATCGCCGCCCGGCTGCGCGAGGCCGGGCTGCCGGTCGCCTCCGTCGCCGACGTGGTGCGGCTGGTCGCCGCCGGCGACCCGGCGGCCCGGCGCCAGGTGCGGCTGGCCGCCCAGCGCATCGGCGAGGTGCTCGCGTCGCTGGTCAGCTTCTGGAACCCCGACACGATCGTGCTCGGCGGCAACATCGCCAGCCTGCACGACGACCTGCTCGCCGACATCCGCGCCGCCGTCTACCGCCGCGCGCTGCCGCTGGCCACCCGCACGGTGACCATCGAGACAACGCTGCTCGGCCGGCGCGCCGGCATCGAGGGCGCCCGCCGCCGCGCGGTGGACCATCTGCTCTCGCCCGAGGGCATCGCCCGGATGCTGGAGAGGTGACCGTGGCACCGCAGAGGTGACAGTGGCATACGGGACGGCGGCGCATCGGGGACGCGGACCCCTCCGAGACGGAACCGCCGTGACGCTCTGACGTCTCAACCTGACGCAAAGTGCGGGACCGGCCATGATCCTTTGCCGGAAACCGCCCCGCGACGGCGGGCAGGGTGGGCATGCTGGTGGCATGAACCCGAGCGCCGAGGACGTACCCACGGATCGCACGGCCGGGCCGACCACGCCGGACGGACCCCTCGCGGGGCTAGCCGACATCGAGGCGTGGAAGGCGCGGAAGAAGTACCCTTCGACGCTGTTCGCCGGCGGCCCGGTCTTCGGGTCCGCGCACGAACGCCCCGACGGCGGTTGGGAGTTGCACCCTTACGTCGCCGGCCTCGCGCCCCAGGACGCGCGCGACGCGCTCGCCGCGCACCTGCGCGGCGCCTCCCGCGCCGCGTTCGACCGCGGCGAGGACGAGGCCGCCGCGCAGTACCTCGCCGCCGCGGAGCGGCTGGACCGCGAACCGCTGGACGAACTCACGGTCCGCGGCAGGCGGTTCCGGGTGATACGCGCGGAGCGCTTCATCCGGATGGGCCCGGACGGCCCCGAGCCCCCGCGCGGCACCGACCCGGACGACGCCCGCGGACGCGGCGGCAACGGCGACCCGCGGGCCGGACAGGACCCGGCGGCCGGTCTGGTGATCCACCCGGCCGACACGGGACACGCGGCCGCCGCGGGCGTGCTGCGGGTCGAACTCCTCACCGCCCTGCGGCAGAAGGGCACGGTGCCGCGCGAGGTCCGCGAGGACTCCCGGACGGCGGCCCGCAGCCATCCGGGCGGGGTGCTGCTGCCCGCGACCTTCATGGCCGCCGAGCGCGAGGGGGGCCGCTGGCGCCCGCACTCCACCGGCACCGCCGCCACCCCCGGCGACGCGCGCGACGGACTCGCCCTGCACCTGCGGGTGATGGTCCCCTGGCAGCAGGACCTCAGCGCGGCGGAGCACGAGACGTACAAGCGGGCCGCCGACCGGCTGGACGAGGAGCAGTGCGACGAACTCGACGTCGCCGGACGCCACTTCCGCATCGTGCGGGTCGAACGCCTGATCCGCGTCGGCCCCGACGGCCCCGAGGGCCCCCGCCCCTCCGACCCGGACCCGGTCCCCCCGCCGCTCGCACCCGCCGCCCAACGCGTCGACGACGACGATCCGACCCCGCCCGAACCCGACGCGCGCACGCGGAAGTTCATGGCCCTGTTCGAGGAGGAGCACAGGCGCCGCACCCACAGCCGGCGGTGCGCCGGCCCGCCCCGGCGCGGGGCGACGCCGTCACGGCATGGACGGCGCAGTGGGCGTTCGGCAGCGGCGAGACGGTGACGCAGGCGTGGAACGCCGACGTGACGACCGGCACCGCCCAGGTCACGGCCTAAAGCTTGAGCTACCACGCGCCGTCTCCGGGACGACCTCGGGCAGCGCCGCGGGCACGAGCCACGTCCCGGCCCGCACCGGCGCCCTCGCGCACACCTCAGCGGGAGCGGACCGCCCGCGGCCCGACGCAGACCGCGCCGGAGGCGACGACACGGGCCCGCAGCCCCCGGTCGGCGGTGGCGACCACGCAGCGGCGGGCGGGGGTCTGCGCCCCGGCGCGGGCGGCGATCTCGGCGATCAGGTCGTCGCCGCTGCCCGGCGCGGACTCGACGCGTACACCCGGCACCGGGGACACCCCGCGTGCCGCGCCCTCCACGACGAGCAGCACGTCCAGCGGAACGCCGACCGCCCACGGCGGGCCGCCGCGGTCCGCGGCGAGGCCCGCCGACGCGAGCGGCACCAGCGCGTCACGCAGCCGTTCCGCCGCGCCGCGCCGGTCCCGCCACCAACCGTCCGGCACCGAGCCGACGACGTTCGCGCCGTCCACCACCAGCAGGGGAGGCGCGAACTCGCGCCGACCCTCCGTCGCCGTCACCGCGCCGCACCCCGCATGACCCACCCTCGACTCCGCGCCGCCGGCGACCCGACCGCGCCCCTTCCCGACCGGCCGCCCGTGCTCCGGTCCGCTGCCCGCGGCCCGCACCGCCGCGTGGAGTACGACGCCGGTCCGCGCACGGCGGCGGTCCACGCACGGCACCGGCCCGCCCACGCCCAGCCGCCCGGACCGGCCGGGCGGTCAGCGTATCCCGGTGACCCGCCCGCCCCGGGACGGCACACCCGAGGGCCGCCGGGAGAGCGCCCGCGGCCGGGTGTCCATCCTGCTGGCTGCCCGACATCCGTCCAGACTGCGGGATCGGCTCGCGCCCGCGCGATTCCTACGGTGAGCCCCATGACCGAGAACAAGCCCAAGTCCTCCCGTTCCCGCGGGCGTTCGAAGCCGATCCTCGCCGCCGCGGTGACCGCCGTGGTGGCGGCGGCCGTGGCGGCCACCCTCCTCCCGGGGAACGCGGCAGGCGCGACCCGCCCCGCGCATGCCGCCGCGGCCACCCCGTCGGCCGGCGACCCGTCCGGCGCCGCAGCGGCCCGTGCGGCGACGTACGCCGCCGCCCACGCGACCTCCCTGGCCTGGGGCGCGTGCCCCACCGGGACGCCCGCCCCGCAGCAGTGCGCGCGGATCGAGGTGCCGCTGGACTACGCCGCCCCGCACGGCCGCGCCATCGGCATCGAGATCTCGCGCGTCCCGGCGCGCAAGCCGGCCGAGCGCAAGGGCGTCCTCGTCCTCAACGGCGGTGGGCCCGGGTCCAGCCTGGACGTCCCGACACTGATGGGCGGCCTGCTGCCCGACCAGGTGCGGGACCGCTACGACCTGGTCGCCTTCGACCCGCGCGGCATCGGGCACAGCACACCGATGACCTGCGGGCGCGACGCCGGCGAACTCGTCCGCGAGGAGCAGCTGGAAGTGCTGTCGTTCCCCGCCGCGAACGGCGACATCAGCCGCAACGTCGCCTTCGCACGCCAGACCGCCGCCCGGTGCGCGGCGCACTCCGGCGACCTGCTGCCGTACCTGACCACCGCGAACATCGCCCGGGACATCGACCGCATCCGCCAGGCACTCGGCGAACGCACGGTCTCCTACTACGGCATCTCGTGGGGCACCTACCTCGGCGCGGTCTACCGCACACTGTTCCCGCAGGAGATCGACCGGATGGTCATCGACAGTTCGGTCGACCCCGGCAAGCGGGGCTATGACGACTTCCGCACCTTCAGCGCCGCCATGGAGGACCGCTGGCCGGACCTCGCGCGCTTCGCCGTCGCCCACCAGGACCTGCTGCACTTCGGCGGCACACCGGCCCAGGTGCGCCGCACGTACCTGCGGCTGACCGCCGCGCTCGACCGGCGCCCGGTGACGGTGGCCGGCACCGCGACCCCCGTCGACGGCAACCTGGCACGGCTGTTCACCTGGCAGCTGTCCTACAACGACGCCAGCATGATCCCCACCGACGACGCGCCGGTGCCGCCCCTGGCCCAGCTGTGGCGCGCGGCCGCCGACCTGGCCGCCGGCCGCGGCACCGCGGCCGACCGCGCCTACGTCGTCGGCCTCACCAACGACTTCGTCGCCGGCGGCACGCTCGACGGGGTGCCGCAGGACAACCTGTTCACCGTGGGCTGGGCGATCAGCTGCGGCGACCAGGCGTGGCCGCGCGACACCGCGCTGTACCGGCGCAACGTCGCCGCCGACCGCGCCGCGTACCCGCTCACCGCGGGAGCGCCGGCGAACATCGCGCCCTGCTCGGCCTGGGCCGTGCGCCCCACCGCGCCCGAGCCGAAGGTGCGGCCGCTGGGCAAGCGCAACGTGCTGATCCTGCAGAACCTCCGCGATCCGGCGACTCCGCTGGCCGGCGCCCGCGCGATGCGGCGCGCCATGGGCGACGACGCCGTCATGGTCGAGGTCGACGCGGGCGGCCACGGCGTCCTGGTCCACCCGCACCCGAGCGCCTGCGCCATCGGCGCCCTGAGCGCCTACTTCGTCTCCGGGGCCCTGCCGGACCGGGACACCCGCTGCGCCGCGTGAGCCGCACCCGCCCGTAGCACCGCGGGCCCCCGCCGCGTGTCCGCAGCCGTCGTGCCTGCCCCGCGACGCCCGGTACGGGTGCTCGCGGCCGGACCCACCGGTGCCGGCGGGTCCGGCCGGCGGGCGGCCGCGGGCCCGCCCCACGCGGGTCCGCGGCCTCCCCCTGCCTCCCACCCGCCCGGCAGCAGGCCCGCGCGCGCGAACAGGGCCGGTCGCCGGTGTGACGGTTGAGGCGTCTCGGTGTGCCGGATTTACAACGTTACACATACCCGACCGGCTCGCCGCAAGAGGCCGGGCGGGACTCGTGCGGCCGGCGTCCCGCGCCGTCCGGTGCGGCCCCGCGCCCGGACGGCGGCACCGGCCCGGGTCCGCCGCGTCCGCGGCCGGCGTGCCCGAATCGGGCGCAACCAGCCGGGGATAGCGCTCTCCCGGGCATCGTCTTTCTGACCCGTGCGAGGCCGCGGCGGCGCACACTCCGGGCATCACCGACCGACGGGACAGCCTGCGCGGGCGACTTCTGCGCAGCCTCTGGACAGCGTCCCCGGTCCGTGCTGTCATGCCGGTTGACCACTCTGCTTTTCAACGTTGGAATATTCCCGGGAGCCGTCAGGACCGACTCCCGGCCCCGTCCCCCACGATCCCCCGATGCGCCAGGAGGCGGCCCCCATGCCCCTGAACCGCAGGCACTTCGTCACCACCGCGCTCACCGCGGCCGGGGCGAGCGCGCTCCCGCTCGCCGCTCCCGGCGCCGCGCACGCCGCCGACGGCACGCGGACCGCCCGCGCCGAGTCGTCCCCGAAGGTGGCGCCCGCCGCCGGCGGGCTCTACTCGCCCAACGCCGCGCCGCTGGCCCCCACCGCCTTCCTGCGGCTGCCGCCCGGCGCGGTCACCGCGCGCGGCTGGCTGGACGCCCGCCTGCGGCAGGAACTGGCCGGGCTGTGCGGCCAGTACGCCGCCACCTCGCACTTCCTGGTGATGGCGAACACCGGCTGGGTGCACCCCGACAAGACCGGCTGGGAGGAGGTCCCGTACTGGCTGCGCGGCTACGTGGACCTGGCGATCCTCACCCAGGACGCAACGGCGCTCGCCGCCGTCCGCCAGTGGATCGACGCGATCGTGGCCACCCAGCAGTCCGACGGCTTCTTCGGGCCCACCGCGCTGCGCACCCAGCTCGGCGGCGGCCCCGACTTCTGGCCGTACCTCCCGCTGACCTGGGCGCTGCGCAACTGGCAGGAGTACAGCGGCGACACCCGGATCGTGCCGTTGCTCACCGCGTTCTTCCGGTACATGAACGCGCAGGGCCCCTCCGCCTTCAACCAGAGCTGGGTGTCGGTGCGCTGGGGCGACGGCCTGGACAGCGTCTTCTGGCTCTACAACCGCACCGGCGCCTCCTTCCTGCTCGACCTCGCCGACAAGATCCACGCCAACGGCGCCAACTGGGTGAACAACCTGCCGAGCCTGCACAACGTCAACATCGCGCAGGGCTTCCGCGAGCCCGCCCAGTACGCGCTGCGCTCCCCGTCCACCGCGCTCACCCAGGCCGCCTACAACAACTACTCGTCGGTGATGAGCGGTTACGGCCAGTTCCCGGGCGGCGGCTTCGCCGGCGACGAGAACGCCCGGCCTGGCTTCGGCGACCCCCGGCAGGGCTTCGAGACCTGCGGCATCGTGGAGTTCATGGCCAGCCACGAACTGCTGGCGCGGATCACCGGCGACCCGGTGTGGGCCGACCGCTGCGAGGAACTGGCGTTCAACTCGCTGCCCGCGGCGCTCGATCCGTCCGGCAAGGGCGTCCACTACATCACCAGCGCCAACAGCGTCGACCTGGACGACACCGCCAAGACGCAGGGCCAGTTCCAGAACACCTTCGCCATGCAGGCGTTCATGCCGGGCGTCGACCAGTACCGCTGCTGCCCGCACAACTACGGCATGGGCTGGCCCTACTTCACCGAGGAACTGTGGCTGGCCACCCCCGACAACGGGCTGGCCGCCGCGATGTACGCGCCCAGCAAGGTCACCGCCAAGGTCGCCGACGGCACCGCGGTCACCATCACCGAGACCACCGACTACCCCTTCGACGGCACGGTCACCCTGACCGTCTCCACCCCCAAGGCGCTCGCCTTCCCGCTCTATCTGCGCATCCCCGGCTGGTGCGGCTCACCGCAGGTCACCGTCGCCGGCGCCGCGGTCTCCGCCGCGGCCGGCCCCTCCTGGACAGTGGTCCGCCGCACCTGGAACAACGGCGACACCGTCGTGCTGACGTTCCCACAGCCCACCACCCTGCGCACCTGGCCGGGCAACCACGGACTCACCGCGGTCGACCGCGGACCGCTCACGTACTCCCTGAGCATCGGCGAGAACTACGTGCAGTTCGGCGGGACCTCGCAGTTCCCCGAGTACGAGGTGCACGCCACCACGCCCTGGAACTACGGGCTCGCGCCCGACGACGGCAGCTGGACGTTCATCCGAAGCGGCGGCTCGCTGCCCGCCGACCCGTTCACCCGCGACACCGTACCGGTCAAGATCACCGCGCCGGCGCGGAAGATCGCCGAGTGGCAGGCCGACAGCCAGCACGTGGTCGCCCCGCTGCAGGACTCGCCGGCGCTGAGCACCGCCACGGTCGAGACCGTCACGCTCATCCCGATGGGCGCCGCCCGGCTGCGGATCTCCGCGTTCCCCACCGCCTCGCCCACCGGCCACCGCTGGCAGCCGGCCGCCGCCTACCGGCTGATCCGCAACAAGAACTCCGGGAAGGTCATGGGCGTCGACGTGATGTCGACCGCCAACAGCGCCCACGTCGTGCAGTTCGACGACAACGGGACCGCCGACCACCTGTGGCAGCTGATCGACAACGGCGACGGCTGGTACCGCATCCGCAACCTCAACTCGCAGAAGGTGCTGGGCGTCGACCTGATGTCGACCGCCAACAGCGCCCAGGTGGTGCAGTTCGACGACAACGGGACCGCCGACCACCTGTGGCAACTGGTCGACAACGGCGACGGCTGGTACCGCATCCGCAACAAGAACTCCGGCAAGGTGCTGGGCGTCGACCTGATGTCGACCGCCAACTCCGCCCCCGTCGTGCAGTTCGACGACAACGGGACCGCCGACCACCTCTGGCAGTTCGTGTGACGCCGCCCTCCTCCCGACCGCTCGCGACCAGGACGGAACCCCCCACCGTGACCTCCGACCAGACCCCCGCCGCAGGGCCGGCGCGGCGCGACATGCTGCGCTGGAGCGCCGCCCTGACCGCCGCCGCGGCCGGCGGCCTGCTCACCGCGGGTGCCGCCCACGCCGCCGCTCCCGCACCGGCCGGCGCCGCCCCCGCACTCGCCCGCGGCGCCGCGCCCGCCGCTGCCGCCGCCTCGACCTTCGGCCCGATCCGCCCGCCGGCGGTGCCGCTGGCCGTCCGCTCCCCCTACTTGTCCACCTGGCTGCCCGGCGACAACCTCGCCGGCACCTGGCCCACCTTCTGGACCGGGCACATCACCGCCCTGTGCGGCCTGGCCAGGATCGACGGCGCCGGATACGTCTTCGCCGGCGCCCCCTCGGTCCCCGGCACCACGTTCACCCCCATGCAGCAGGTGTCGCTGCGGCTCACCGCGACCCGCTCGATCTACACCCTCCAGGGCGGCGGCGTCACACTGACCGTCACCTTCTTCTCCCCGGTCGATCTCGGCAACCTCCAGCGCCAGAGCGTGCCGCTGTCCTACGTCACCGTGCAGGCGGCGAGCAGCGACGGCCGCGCGCACAGCGTCGACATCCACCTCGACGTCTCGGGGGAGTGGGTGCACGGCGACAGCTCCACGCCGATCACCTGGGCGCAGACCCAGGCCGGATCGCTGACCGTGCTCAGCTGCCAGCCCGCCGGCCCGGCGTGCTCGCCGAGAACGGCGACATGGCCTCCTGGGGCCGCATGGTGCTCGCCGCCCCCAGCAGCGGCCTGACCTGGCAGATCGGACAGGACACCGTGGTGCGCGCGGCCTCCGCCGGCACCGGCCGGCTCAGCGGCGGCGTCGACTCCGCGCAGCCGCGCGCGATCAACGACCGCTGGCCGGTGCTCGGCGTCAACCACGACTTCGGGACCCTCGCCGCCGGCGCCACCTCGGCGGCCTTCACCGCCGTCCTCGGCCACGTCCGCACCCCCGCCGTCAGCTACCTCGGCGCCCAGCTCCAGCCGTGGTGGACCCACTACTGGGGTTCGTGGACCGACATGGTCTCCTGGTTCGCCGCCGACCACGACGCCGCGCTGACCGCCGCCACCGCCCTGGACCAGAAGATCCACGACGACGCCTCGGCGGCCGTCGGCGGCGGCAGCACCGGCGAGAACTACGCCGCGGTGTGCGCCCTCGCGCTGCGCCAGGCTGTCGCCGGCACCGAACTGGCCGACCGCGGCGGCAGCCCGTGGGCGTTCCTGAAGGAGATCTCCTCCGACGGCAACATGTCGACCGTCGACGTCACCTACCCGGCCTTCCCCGCCTACCTCTACCTCTCCCCGGCCTACCTGCGGCTGCTGCTCGAACCGATCCTCGACTACGCCGAACGCGGCGGCTGGCCCAAGCAGTTCGCCGAGCACGACCTCGGCTCCAGCTACCCCAACGCCACCGGGCACAACGACGGCAACGAGGAGGACATGCCGGTCGAGGAGTCGGCCAACATGCTGATCATGGCCGCGGCCCTGGTCCAGCGGCTGCCCGCCGCCGACGCCGCGTCCTTCGCCGCCGCCCACTACCCGATCCTGCGCCAGTGGGCGGAGTATCTGGTCGGCAACGCCCTCGACCCCGGCTTCCAGAACCAGACCGACGACTTCACCGGCTTCATCGCGCACAGCGCCAACCTCGCGCTCAAGGGCATCGTCGGCATCGGCGCGATGGGCGTGATCGCCAGGACCGCGGGCAACAGCCCCGACGCCGCGCACTACACCGGCGTCTCGCGCAGCTACATCAGCCGGTGGACGACGCTGGCGCACGACTCCTCCGGCAGCCACCTCAAGCTCGCCTACGACCAGGACGGCACCTGGAGCCTGAAGTACAACGGCTTCCCGGACCGCCTGCTCGGCCTGGACCTGGTCCCCACCGGCATCGCCGACCTGGAGGCGAACTGGTACGCCGCGCACGCCGGCACGTACGGCGTCGTGCTCGACCCGCGCAACGACTACACCAAGGCCGACTGGGAGGTGTGGACCGCCGCCTGGCTGGCCGGCCACGGCGCCGCCCGCGACGCGCTGGTCAACGGCGTCTACCACTTCGCCGACTCCACCGGTCAGCGGGTGCCGTTCAGCGACTGGTACGTGGTCGCGAGCGCCGCACAGCGCGGCTTCCAGGACCGGCCGGTGGTCGGCGGCGTGTTCGCGCTGCTGCTGCCGCCCGCGCAGTCGACCGTGCACTGGTTCCGCGTCCAGAACCGCAACTCCATGAAGGTGCTCGCCGTCTCCGGCATGTCCCAGTCCGACAGCGCCGAGGTCACGCAGTACACCGACAACGGCACCGCGGACCACGTGTGGACCATGCTCGACAACGGCGACGGCACGGTCCGGCTGCAGAACCTCAACAGCGGCAAGGTGCTGGCCGTCCACGACCAGAGCCTCGACGACGGGGCGCACGCCCAGCAGTACCAGGACAACGGCACGCCCGACCACAACTGGCGGATCGTCGACAACGGCGACGGCTGGTCGAAGATCGTCAACGTCCGCTCCGGCAAGGTGCTGGCCGTGGACGGCATGTCGCAGGCCGACTCCGCGCAGGTCACCCAGTGGACCGACAACGGCACCGCGGACCACCTGTGGAGGTTCATCTGAGCTGAGCCGGCGCCCTCCCGCCGTCCGGGCGCAGGGGCGCCGGTCGAAGACACCGGCACGAAGCGCGAGTGGGCGCGCGTGAGTGCCGGGAAGGGCGCGTGGCGACCGGCCGGCGGCAGGAACAGGCCGGCCGCCACGCGCCCGTACTCCGCGCTGCGCGCGGGGCCGTGAAGGCCCGCCCGAGGCGGCCGCACGAGGCAGCGGCAGGCCGGGGCGCACGGATGGCGCGCACGGTGCGCGCTTCTGCCGGCCGGGGTCGGGAGCCGGGGGCCGGCGGGCCCGCGGATCAGGTCAGCGGCGGCGGAGCAGGGATCGGCGAGGGCTCGGGCGTCGGCACCGGCCCCGGGCCGGGGGTCGGCGGGATCGGGTCGGGCCCGGGCGACGGCGGCGAGGGCTCCGGCCCCGGAGGCGTCGGTACGGGATCGGGCGCGGGGCCCGGCACCGGACGCGGGTCGGGCGGGGGCGTCGGGTCGGGTCCCGGCGGGGGCTCGCCCGGCGGCTCGGGACGCGGTGGCATCGGGAACGGGTCAGGAGTCGGCTCTGTCATGGCCGTCATGGCGGTCTCCGACGGGTCGGGCGGAACGCGGTCGGCGCCCCGCGGCTGAAGGGCCCCCGCGCCGCCTCCGCGGACCGGGGCCCCGGACGCCTTCACGCGTACCCGGTGGGCCCGTGGGCATGCCGGGGCCTCCCGTGCGGGTGAAAGAGCGCCGGCGCGGAAACCGCGCGCCCGCTCGCCGAGTCACTCCGGTCAGGCGCGGCACGCGCCGCGGGCCGGCCCGGCACGGACGCCACCGCACGGCCCCGCGGAGCCCCGCCGCGGCCGAACGGCAGCGGAGCGGAAGGGAGCACGGCGTGGCCGACGAGGACCGGGCGGATCCGGGGCCGGCGAACCCGGCGGGCAAGCGGGAGCAGCGAGACGCCGGCGAGGACCGGGACGAGGCGGGGCGGCGCGGCGGCGAGGCTCGGGAGGATCGCGGCGGCCGGCGCGGCGGCGCGGGCGGGGAGGGTGCCGGGCGGGCCGGCGGCGCGGGCGGAGACGGTGCCGGGCGGGCCGACGGCGGGAACGGGGACGAAGCCGAGGGCTGCCGCTCAGGCGCGGACCGCGGTGACGGGGACGGGGCATCGCGGCGCGGCGGCGAGGCCGGGGGCGCCGGTGGGGACCGGGGCGCGTGCGGCGGCCGGCGCGGCGGCGGGGGTCCGGCTGCCGGGGGATCTGCCGGGCGGGTGGCCGGGCTGGCGCACGTGCGGATCACGGCGGCGGACGAGGCGAGCGCGTACCGCGTCTTCGATGCTCTCGTGGAGCGCTTTCCCGGGGTGGAACCCCCGGTCCGCCGCCCTTCCCGGCACGGCCTGGTGGTGCTCGCCGTGGTCGCGCCGACCTCACCCGGACGGACCAGTTGACCGCGCCGCGTCACCGGCCGCCCGGCGGACGCGCAACGGCCCCCGTCCATCGCCGATTTCGCCGGTCGCCCCCGGCGCCTCGCGGCCCCCGGCGACGCCCGCGCGGCGCGCGGGCGCGGACCGGACGGCGTGGGATGCCAGCAGTGCCGGCCACCCCACGAGCGGTCGCCCGACCGCCCCGGCACCGGAGAAGACCATGCGCGCTGCACGTATATCCGCCGCCGCCCTCCTCGCCGGCTCCGCGCTCGCCCTCGCGGTCCCGGCGGCGACCGCCGCGACCGCCGACTCGGGCGCCGACTCCGGCTCCGGCTCGAACATCACCTCGTTCGGCTTCAGCGTCTCCCCGACCACCGTCGCCCCCGGCGGCGTGGTGACCCTCCAGGTCACCGGGTGCGACAAGACCGCCACCGCCTCGGCCCCGGCGCTCTTCGACGACGTGACGCTGCGCGGCAGCGGCTCCACCAAGTCGGCCACCGCCACGGTCGGCGCCGACGCCAAGCCCGGCGCACAGTACGACGTGACCTTCTCCTGCGGCGGCGAGAAGGGCAGCACGCCGCTGACCATCAGCACCGGCGGTCCGATCACCCCGGTCACGCCCACCGGCCCGGTGCACACCGGCTTCGGCGGAGGCGTGTCCGGTCCCGACACGACGGAGGTCGTTTTCGGCGTCGCCCTGGCCGGCGCGGCCGGCGTGCTGCTGTTCCGCCGCTCCCGCGCACCCCGCCACTGAACGCCGCTGATCCCCTCGCCGATCCCACCACCGATCCGCGCCACTGATCCGCACCGCCGGCGCGCGTCCCACCGACGCGCGCCCACCGACCCGGGCTCCGGCCCAGCAGGGACGCACAAGCCATGCCCGCCTCCTCCGCCGACGACGCGACCCGCAGGTCCCGCGGCACGCTCGCGCTGGTGACCGTGCTGCTCGTCGGGGCATGGCTGGTCCACGACGGAGAGCGCTCCACCGCGCCGCCGCAGCCCGGCCCGGGCCCCTCCGCGGCGGCGGCCGACGGGACCGCGGCCGGCGGGACCACCGGGACCGGGACCACCGGGGCCGGGACCGCGAGGGCCGCCCCGCCGCTGCCGCGCTCGACGCCGGTGCGGGTGCGCATCCCCGCGGTCTCGGTGGACGCGCCGCTGGTGCGGCTGTCGCTGGACGCCGCCGGAGTCCTCCAGCCGCCGCCCGCGGACCGGCCCGCGGAGGCCGGCTGGTTCGCCGGCGGCGTCACCCCCGGGGAGCGCGGCACCGCGGTCCTGGCCGGCCATGTCGACACCAGGAGCGGCCCCGCCGTCTTCTACGGCCTCGGCGCCCTGCGCGGGGGCCAGAGCGTGCGGGTGGACCGGGCGGACGGCGGTGCCGCCGTCTTCACGGTGGACGCCGTGCGCGTCTTCGCCAAGGACGCCTTCCCCTCCCGCGAGGTCTACGGCGCGGCCGACCGCCCCGAGCTGCGGCTGATCACCTGCGGCGGCGACTACAGCGCCCGCACCGGCTACACCGGGAACGTCGTGGTCTTCGCCCACCTCACCGGCGCCGCGCCGGCCGCCGGGCACGAGTCCCCGGCCGAGCGGGGGACTCCGCGCACGCCTGGTGGATAATGGCAGCAATGCCGACAAACCAGGCAGTTCCCCGGCGCGACTCCGGAGCAGGTGGATGACAGCTCGCAGAAGGCCGGAGCACGGCCGGTACGACCCGCGCATCGGGCTGTCCTCGACGGGCGGCGCCCGGCCGCGCCCGCGTCCGATCGGCCAGGGCGAGCGGCTGGCGATGAGCGGCGTCGGCAGCTTCGACTGGGACCTGGACGCCGGCGTGCTGGACCTGGACGACGCCGGCCTGGAGGTCTTCGACCTGCGGCCCGAGGAGTACGACCGCCGGCCGGAGAGCCTGGTGCTGCGCGTCACCCCCGAGGAGGGCGCCAGGATCGACGCGGCGCTGCGCACCGTGCTGGACTCCGGCCGCCGCAGCTACGCCGGGTACTTCCAGATCACCCGGCGCGACGGCGTCAAACAGTGGACCCACGCCCAGGGCACCGTGCTGCGCGACGAGGACGGGGTGCCGTACCGCATGGTGGGCATCGTCCGCGACGCCCGCGAACCGGACCAGCCGCTCTCCCCGGACGGCAGCCGCCCGGAGAGCGATCTCCCAGGAGTGTCCTCGACCGTCCGCCGCACCACCGAGGCGCTGTCGCACGCGGTCACCGTGGACGACGTGATCGCCGTGCTGACCGGCGCGGGCGGCCTGGAGCGGTTCGGCGCCGACGCGCTGACCCTGGGCCTGGTGGAGGGCGGCAACCTGCGGATCGCCGCGGTCAGCGGCGACCCCCCGATCGGCTTCGCCACCACCTGGGTGCGCCGGCTCGACGACTCGCTGCCGCTGTGCGAGGCGGTGGTGCGGCAGCGGCCCCGCTACTCGACCTCCTTCGAGGACCTCGCCGCGCACTTCCCGCTGCTGCCGCCGTACGTCGCGGGCGGCGGCGGGCACGACGCCTCCGCGTTCCTGCCGCTGGTCGCCGAGGCCCGCGCGATCGGCGGGCTGGCGCTGTTCTACCGCAAGAAGGACGAGTTCACCGAGCAGGACCGCGAGCTGTGCGGCGCGCTGGCCGGAGTCCTCGCCCAGTCCCTGCAACGGGCGATCCTCTTCGACCAGGAGCGCGAGTTCGCCACCGGCCTGCAGTCCTCGATGCTGCCCCGGCACATCCCGCGCTTCGACGGCGCCGAGATAGCCGTGCGCTACCACGCCGCCTGGAGCGGCCGCGAGGTCGGCGGCGACTGGTACGACGTGGTGGCGCTGCCGCAGAACCGGGTCGGGCTGGTGGTGGGCGACGTCCAGGGTCACGACACGCACGCCGCGGCCGTGATGGGCCAGCTGCGGATCGCGCTGCGCGCCTACGCCGCCGAGGGCCACCCGCCGTCCACCGTGCTGGCGCGCGCCTCGGGCTTCCTCGCCGAACTGGACACCGAGCGCTTCGCGACCTGCGCCTACGCGCAGCTCGACCTGGTCACCGGAACGGTGCGCGCGGCCCGGGCCGGCCACCTCGGCCCGCTGATCCGGCACACCGACGGCCGGACCGGCTGGCCGAACGTGCGCGGCGGCCTCCCGCTGGGCCTGGCCACCACCATGGGCCTCGGCGAGTTCCCCGAGACCCGGCTGGACCTGGTGCCCGGCGAGACCCTGGTGTTCTGCACCGACGGCCTGGTCGAGGAGCGCGGCACCGACATCACCATCGGGATGGAGGCGCTGGCGGAGTCGGTGCGCGACGGCCCGCAGCGCGCCGAGGAGCTGGCCGACCACCTCGCCGACAACCTGTGGGAGCGCTGGGGCTCCAACGACGACGTGGCGCTGCTGATCCTGCGCCGCACCCCCGACTTCGGCACCCGGCGCGCGCCGCGCATCCACCAGTACGTCCACCAGGCCGACCCCGAGGGGCTGGCCGAGGCCCGCGCCGCGCTGCGCCAGGCGCTCGGCGACTGGGAGCTGACCGAGATCGCCGACGACGTGGAGCTGGCCGCCGGCGAACTGCTGGTCAACGTGCTGCTGCACACCGAGGGCGGCGCGGTGCTGACGCTGGAGGTGCTGCCCGACCCGGTGCGCCGGGTCCGGCTGTCGGTGCAGGACCGCTCCAGCGTGTGGCCGCGCCGCCGGACACCCGGCGAGGCGGCCACCTCCGGCCGCGGACTGCTGATGATCGACGCGCTGGCGCAGCGCTGGGGCGTCGAGCCGCGGGGCGACGGCAAGGCCGTCTGGTGCGAGTTCGGCCCCGCGGCCGGCGCCAGGACGACGGCGGTCAGCTCGCGGTGAGCGCCGTGTCGTCCACCACGAAGGACGTCTGCAGCTTGGAGCCCTCCACACCGGTGAACTTCAGCGTCACCGTCTGCCCCGCGTAGGCGCCGAGGTCGGCGGTGTGCTGCTGGTAGCCGGAGGCCGCGTTCACGTTGGAGTACGACCCGACGGTGGCGAGCACCGTGCCCGAGGAGTTCAGCACCTGCACCTTCAGCGTGTCGTAGGCGGTCGACCCGGTCTCCGCGGTGTCGATGTGCAGCCAGTACGAGAGCGAGGCCGCGCAGCCGGACGGGATCGCCACCGACTGCGAGAGGGTGTCCGTGGTGGCGGTGCCGTAGCCGTCGAGCCACGCCTTGTACGAACCGCTGTGCGCCGCCTCGCCGCTGTCGTTGTTGATCACACCGCTGCTCGCGGACCAGGACGAACTGCCCGATTCGAAGCCGGGGTTGAGCAGCTTCTGGCCGGGGCTGGCGCAGCTTCCGGTGCCCCCGGTGGTGCTGCCGCCGGTGGTCGTGCCGGACGTGGTGCCGCTCGTGGTGCCCGAGGTGGTGCCTCCGGTGGTGCTGCCGGAGCCCGAACCGGCCAGCCACGCCGTGGCGTTGAGGGCGAGCGCGGCGTCCGTGCCGGCCGGGTCGTTCCACCCGTCGTACAGCGTGTTGCCGGACTGGCCGGTGCCGTCGTCGACCGGCGAGCTGTCGCCCCAGATCGCCACCCGGCCGCTGCCGAAGGTGCTGGTGGCGAAGAACGCGCCGGTGTTGCCCGAGTAACCCGTGCGGTACAGCAGGCCCTTGACGTTCGGGTTGTCGCCCGGCTTGAGGGTGAAGGTGGTGCCGTCGCGCAGGATGCTGCCGGTGACCGTGCCGAACGGGCCGTGCAGCACCGGGTTGGAACTGTCGCTGATCGCACGGGGGTTGTCGGTGCTGACGTCGAGCAGGTCGACGGAGAAGCCGAACGGGTCGGTGTTGTCGACGCCGTTGTTCGTCAGCAGGTCGTTGATCACGCAGGGCGAGTCGCAGCCGTCGTTGTTGCGGTCGCTGTTGTTGTGGTCGGAGATGATGAACAGCCCGCCGCCGTTCTGCACGAACGTCATCACCGCGGTCTTCTCCGCGGCGCTGAGCTTCACGTTCGGCTCGTCGATGACGAAGGTGTCGAACTTGCTCAGGTCCTGCGCCGAACTGCCGCCGTAGGTGATGGTCCGGCCCGACGGCAGGGTGTTGAGGACGTAGCCGCCGGACTTCTGCAGGGCCACGCCCCATGAGGACAGCGCGCCGGTCCAGTCGGTCTCCACACTGGGCGAGGAGTCCTGGCCCAGCGGGTCGGGCTGGCTGGTGCTGATGATCCAGTCGGCGTTGCCGGCCGTCTCGGCCTTGGTGTTGTCGAACAGCACACGGTGGGTGGTCGCCGCGGCGGGTGCGGCGGCGGGAGCGGTGGCCGGAGCGGCCTGCGCGCTGCCCGCAGCGATGCCGGCCGCGCCCAGTGCGAGCGTGCCCAGCGCGGCGGCCGCGCCGAGCAGCACGCGGCCGTGCGGAGTACGGGACCCGAGCATCCGTCAACCTCCTGGTGGGGTGGGGGTGGGAGGAATGTGCGTGGGGGGACAGGTGCGAGGTGCTGTGTCGGGCGGGGCAATGGTGTCGAGAGAAATTCTGCGCGCGTAGAACCCGCTCGGGGTGTGCGCTGTGTGAGCAAACGGTGAACGCTGCGTGGAGGATCGGGCGGCGCCCGCCCCCGCCGCGGTCCGTCCCGCGACCGCCCGCAGTTGCCGCCGCCGTCCCCGCCGCCGCGCCTGCCGCCGCCCCCTCCGCCCGGCCCACGCCCGGCCCACGCGCGGCCCTCGCCCAGCCCACGCGCGGCCCTCGCCCAGCCCCCGCGCGGCCCCGGCCGCATGGCGGGCCCCGCGGGTCGGGGGAAGGATGGCCGTGAACCGCATGGACCGCCGCCGCACGGGTACCCGGAGCGGTCACGAGGAGGTACGTCATGGCCATCGCCACCGTGAACCCCGCGACCGGGGAGACCGTCAAGACCTTCGACGCGCTGGACGCCGACGGCGTCGAGGAGCGCGTCGAACGGGCCCACCGCACCTTCCGCGACTACCGTCTCACCGACTTCGCCTCCCGCGCCGCCCTCCTCACGGCCGCCGCCGACCTGCTGGACAAGGAGCGGGACGAGATCGCCCGCACCATGACCCTGGAGATGGGCAAGACGCTGGCCGCCGCCAAGGCCGAGGCGGCCAAGTGCGCCAAGGCGATGCGCTGGTACGCCGCCCACGCGGAACGCCTGCTGGCCGACGAGCACCCGGACGAGGCCGACGTCGCCGACAGCGGCGCGCACCGCGCCTACGTCCGCTACCGGCCGCTGGGCGTGGTGCTCGCCGTGATGCCGTGGAACTTCCCGCTCTGGCAGGTGGTGCGGTTCGCGGCCCCCGCGCTGATGGCCGGCAACACCGGACTGCTCAAACACGCCTCGAACGTCCCGCAGACCGCCCTCTACCTCGGCGACCTCTTCCACCGCGCGGGCTTCCCGGCCGGCTGCTTCCAGACCCTGCTGGTCGGCTCAGGCGCCATCGAGGACATCGTGCGCGACCCCCGGGTGGCCGCCGCGACCCTCACCGGCAGCGAGGGCGCCGGCCGCGCGGTCGCCTCGGTGGCCGGCGACGAAATCAAGACGACGGTGCTGGAACTCGGCGGCAGCGACCCCTTCGTGGTGATGCCGTCGGCCGCCGGCGAACTCGACGACGCGGTGCACACGGCGGTGACCGCCCGGGTGCAGAACAACGGCCAGTCCTGCATCGCCGCCAAGCGCTTCATCGTCCACGCGGACGTCTACGAGGACTTCGCCCAGCGGTTCCGGCGCGCGATGAGCGCTCTGAGGGTCGGCGACCCGATGTCCGACACCACCGACATCGGCCCGCTCGCCACCGAACAGGGCCGCGCCGACCTGGAGGAACTCGTGGACGACGCGGTGTCCCAGGGCGCCCGCGTGCTGTGCGGGGCCCGCCGCCCCAAGGCGCTGGAGTCCGGCTGGTACTACGAGCCGACCGTGCTCGCCGACGTCACGCCGCACATGCGCGTCCACCGCGAGGAGGCCTTCGGCCCCGTCGCGGTGCTGTACCGGGCGGACGACCTCGACGCGGCGGTGGCCCTCGCCAACGACACGCCCTTCGGCCTCAGCTCCAACGTCTGGACCCGCGACACCGACGAGCAGCGCCGGTTCGTCCGCGACCTGGAGGCCGGCGGCGTCTACTTCAACGGCATGACCGCCTCGCACCCGGCGCTGCCCTTCGGCGGCGTCAAGCGCTCGGGCTACGGCCGCGAGCTGTCCGGCCACGGCATCCGCGCCTTCTGCAACGTCACCACCGTCTGGTACGGCCGCTGACCGCCCGCGGCGCCCGCGCTCAGCGGGCGCCGGCCAGATGCCGGCCGTAGAAGCCGGCCAGCTGGCGCACGGCGCGGGCGACGTACTCGGGCCGGTCGTACAGGTCGTAGTGCGTGGCCCCCTCGATCACGAGCAGATCCTTCTCGCCGGCGGCCCGGCGGAACAGCTCCTGGCCGTCCCGGAAGGAGCCGAAGCCGCCCTGCCGCCCGCCGACGACGATCTGCAGCGGCTGGGTCAGCAACTCCTCGGCCAGGTGGAAGGCGTCGAAGGCGAGCACCGAGGCGTTGCTGGTGAAAAGCAGCGTGTTGGGCGACCTGTCGTGCCGGCCCCTGGGCGTGCGGTAGTAGTCGACGGCCTCCAGCGCGTCGATGTCGGTGACGCCCGCCGCGCGCGCCTCCCGCGGGCCGGCCGGCGTCCACGGCGCGAGCAGCGGCGGCTCCCCGCGGGCCTGCGCGGTGCGCTGCGCGCCGATCTCCTCCAGCAGCGCCAGGGCCGCGCCCGGTGAGCCGTCGCCCTGCCGGCGCGCCCGGCCGATGTTCACCCCGACGACCGTGCCGACGGCCCTGATCCGGTGGTCGGTCATGGCGGCGTTCACCGCGTACCCGCCGCCGGCGCAGACGCCGAGGACGCCGATCCGACCCGGGCCGACGTACTCCAGGGTGGTCAGGAAGTCGACCGCGCACCGGACGTCCTCGACCCGGGCGGCCGGCTCCTCGGCGTACCGCGGCTCGCCGCCGCTCTCGCCCTGGCAGGAGGCGTCGAAGGCCAGCGCCACGAACCCCCGCTCCGCCAGCCGGGCCGCGTAGATCCCCGCGGTCTGCTCCTTGACCCCGCTGCCCGGGTGCACGCACACCACGGCCGCGTAGGAGCGTCCCGGGTCGAAGCCGCCGGGCAGGTGGAGGTTCGCGGCGATCTCCACGCCGCCGTTCCTGAAGGTGGTGCGCTGGACTGTCTGCTGCATCGTGGACCCTTGAGTGCGCTGGTCACGGCGTCCCTTCCGGGACCGTACGCACGCCAGTCTGCTCGCGGCCCACCGGACGGTGAATGCCTGGGAGTGGCGAGAAGTTGCTCGGGAGTCCGACAATGGGCGGCATGGCCGACCCCCTCTCGGACATCCTCGCGCTCGTCGGCGCCCGCTGCGCGGTCACCGGCGGGCTCCGCGCCGGCGGGCGGTGGTCCCTGCGCTTCCGGCCCGACGCGGCGGTCAAACTCGACGCCGTCCGCCACGGCTCCTGCTGGCTGGTCGTCGACGACGGCGAGCCGGTGCGGCTGACCGCGGGCGACGCCGTCGTGCTCAACCACGCCGGCTCCATGGTGCTGTGCAGCGACCCCGCGCTGCGCCCCGTCGACGCGCCCGAGACCGCGGAGCGCACCCCGGCCGGCCTCCGGTGCGTCGGCAGCGGGGACGACGTCGCGATCATCGGCGGCCACGTCGACGTCGACCCCGCCGCGGCCGGCCTGTTCACCTCGGCCCTGCCGACCGTCGTCCACGCGCGGGCGCGCAGTACGGAGGCGGCCGAGATCCGGCGCCTGCTGGAGCGCATCGCCGACGAGGACGCGCGGGGCCTGCCGGGCGCCGCCTTCGCCGCGGACCAGCACGCCCAGCTGCTCCTGCTGCACGTGCTGCGCGTCGGCCTCCGGGATGGAGCGCTCTCCCACCCCGGCTGGCTCCGGCTGCTCGCGGACCCGCAGCTGCGCCCCGCGGTGAACCTCCTGCACGCCGACCCCGCCCGCCCCTGGGGCCTGGCCGAACTCGCCGCCGCGGCGCGGATGTCACGCAGCCACTTCGCGCACCGCTTCCGCGAGGTCTCCGGTCTGCCCCCGCTCACCTATCTCGCGCACTGGCGGGTCAGGCTCGCCGAACGCGCCCTGCGCACCTCCGACACCACCGTCGCCGCGCTGGCCGAGCGCCTCGGGTACGCCTCGGAGAGCTCCTTCAGCCACGCCTTCACCCGGGTGGCCGGAGTCTCCCCGGCCCGCTACCGCCGCGAGTCCGCCGCCGGCCGACCGGCCGCCGAGCGGGCGGGGCCGACGGGCGCGGCCTGGCGGAACCAGCCGCTCGCTAGCAGAACCAGCCGTCCTGGACCCAGCCGTGCCGGTTGATGTCGCCGTAGGCGAAGCCGTAGACCCAGGAGCCGTCCAGCTGCTCCACCAGGAAGGTCTGGCCCTGGTAGAGCGTGCCGGTCCAGGCGCCGAGCGGCGCGGTCCTGACGTAGAGGTCCTGGGCGCAGACGGTCTCGCGCACCCCCACGGTGCCGTTCGCGGCCTGGGCGGGGGCCGCCACGGCGACCAGCGCGGAGGCGGCGAGCACCGCGGCGCCCGCGGCGGTGGTCAGGGTGCGCAGTGCGGTACGCGGCAACGGCATGATGCGGCTCCTCGGCCGGAAACGGGACGCGGGGACGTGAACAGGGCAGGGAGGGGTGGGACGGCGGCACACCAGGGCGCCGGGAGGGACGCCCGGCCCGCCTGGGTCACCAGGAGTCGTAGCCCCCGATGCACTCGATCCGCAGGTAGCCCCAGTCGTTCGGGCCGTAGTCGAAACTCGCGGCCCAGCCGTTGTAGACCGGGTGCGAGCCGGGGGTGTGGCCGATCTTGTCGCCGTACGGCAGCACGCGCAGCAGGCCGGAAGGGCCGTTGGCGCTGTCGTAGTTGGCGTAGAAGCTGGCGCTCTGGCAGACCACGATCGCGTGCTCGGGCGGCACGGCCGCCTCCGCGTCGGGCAGCAGCGCGGTGAGCACGGGGGCGGCCAGCGCACAGGCGGCCAGGAGGGTGCGGCGACGTCGCGTCATGTCACGTCCGGAGGTGAGGGGGGGACCGGAGGCTACGCGCGTCAACTCTAAGCAGAGTGACGAGGCCCTGACAACAGTGCCGGACGACAGTGCCGGGGCCGGCCCGACGGCCGGCCCCGGCACCGCGATGAGCACGGGACGCGCGCGGTCACCGCCGTGTCCGCGCGGTCACCGCGCCGCGGCCGCTCACTGCGACACGCGGACGTAGTCGATCAGCATCTTCTGCGGCAGCACGGTCGTGGCGTCCGGGTTGCCCGGCCAGTCGCCGCCGATCGCGTTGTTGAGGATGATGTAGAACGGGTGGTCGTACACCCAAGGGCCTTTGGTCTGCTCCAGGTTGGCCCGGTCGACGGTGAAGAAGGCGTGGCCGTCCACCGCGAACGTCATGTGCGAGGAGTCCCAGTCCAGGGCGTAGGTGTGGAAGTCGGAGGCGAAGTCGGAGCCGGCGATCGTGTACGGCGAGCCGAAGCCGCCGCCCCCGTAGTAGGCCGGCGCGTGGATCGTGGAGTACACCGAGTCCGCGACCTTGCCGACGTGCTCCATGATGTCGATCTCACCGCAGTTGGGCCACGGCGTGCCGGTCTTGAAGTTCGACCCGAGCAGCCAGAACGCCGGCCACAGGCCCTGCGTGCCGCTGACCTTGATGCGCGCCTCGACGTGCCCGTAGGTGAAGTTGAAGTGGTCCGAGGTGTTGATCCGGCCCGAGGTGTACTGGCCGGAGGCCTCCTTCCTGGCCTCGATCACGAGGTTGCCGTTGCCGTCCATCGAGGTGTTGTCGCCGTTGGTGTAGTACTCCAGCTCGCCGTTCTGGCCGTTGCCGGGGTCCTGCGTCCACTTGGAGGTGTCCGGCTTGGTGCCGGCCGCGCCGTTGAACTCGTCGCTCCACACCAGGTGTTCGGGGTTGCCCGGGTTCGGCGGCGTGGCCGGCGGGGCGGTCGGGTTGCCGCCGGTGCCGTACACGTCGAAGGTCCACAGCGAGTAGCCGTAGCCGTTGCTGCGCGCGGTGCCGTACATCCGCACGTAGCGGCCGGTGCCGTCCACGGTCAGGGTCTCCTTGAAGCCCTTGCCCGTGGTGGTCGAGTAGACGCTCGTCCAGTTGCTGCCGTCGGGCGAGACCTGGATCTGGTACGCGGTCGCGTACGCCGGGTCCCACTGGAGCACGACCTTGGTGATGTGCGCGGTCGCGCCGAGGTCCACCGCGATCCAGCCCGGGTCCACCCAGCCGTTGACGTCGCTGGTCGCCCAGCGGGTCGCAGGGTCCTCGTCGAACGCCTTGGCCGGCGTGCACGCGGGGCAGTTGCCGTCGTCCTGGTACGTCGAGGCGGTCGCCGGCTTGCCGTACGACAGCAGGGTGCCGCCGGGAGGCGGGGTGGTCCCGCCCGAACCGCCGCCGGTCGTACCGCCGTTGCCGCCGTCACCGCCGGTGAAGACCTGGAACTCCCAGAGCGAGTAGCCGTACTGGGTGGCGCGGGTGGTGCCGTACATCCGCACGTAGCGGCCGGTGGCGGCGAGGGTGATCAGCTCGGTGGCACCGGGGCCGTTGGCGGTGGAGTACGCCGTCGTCCAGTTGCTGCCGTCGGCCGAGGTCTGGATCTGGTACGCCTTCGCGTACGCGGTCTCCCAGCTCAGCTGGACGCCGCAGATGTTCTGCGAGCTGCCGAGGTCGACCTGGAGCCACTGGGGGTCGGAGGCGGCGCTGGACCAGCGGGTGCCGGTGTTGCCGTCCACGGCCGCCGAGGCCGGGGTGCCGGCGTTCTCGGTGGAGGAGGCGGTGGCGGTCTTGTTGAGCGCCGCGTTGGTGGTCGAGCAGGCGGAGCTGCCGTTGCCCGCGGTGCCGTAGACCTGGAACTCCCACAGGGAGTAGCCGTACTGGGTGGCGCGGGTGGTTCCGTACATGCGGACATAACGCCCGGAACCGTTTACGGAAAGCGTCTGCGTGCCGCCGGTCGCGGTGGTGGTGGAGTAGACGTCGGTCCAGGTGGCGCCGTCGGCCGAGGTCTGGATCTTGAACGCCTTGGCGTACGCGGTCTCCCAGTTGAGGGTGACCGAGCTGATGGTGTCGGTGGCGCCGAGGTCGACCTGGAGCCACTGGGGGTCGGAGGCGGCGCTGGACCAGCGGGTGCCGGTGTTGCCGTCGACGGCCGCCGTGGCCGGGGTGCCGGCGTTCTCGGTGGAGGAGGCGGTCGCGGTCTTGCCCTGCGACAGCAGCGTGCCGGCCGCGCGGGCCGGGGTCTGCGCGACCGCCAGGGCTATCGCCGCGACGAGCGCCGCGATGCTCAGGAAGATCACGGTGTGGGGGAGCCTGCGGGCCGCGCCGGCGGGGCCGAGCGGTCGGGGCGGGCTGGAAAGAGGTGGGGGGTTGCCGGTCAAGGCGTCTCCTGATGGTCGCCGAGGAAGCGGGAGAGAGCGTCCGAAAGCCGTGGGGAGAGCGCTCTCTGGTTGAGCGATGATTACGGCGCTGTCACCGGGACGTCAAGACGAGCGGCACGACATCGGCCCCGGGAGGACTTTCCCGGGGCCGCGGCCGGACAGGGCCGACGGGTCGTCAGCCCGCGCGCGAAGAGAGCGCTTTCCCAGGGGTGGACGGCGCGCCGCCGCCCACCGGCGTCACCCGGACCATGGTGGTGCCGTGCGCCGGCACCTGCGCGCTGATGGTCCCCTCCGTGCCCGAGGTCTGCTTCGACCACAGGTCCTTGACGGCGTACCAGGGCGCGTCGGCGAGGCCCGCCGCCCGCGCCGTGGTGGTGACGGTCGCGGGGGAGTCGTTCTCGTTGGTGAGGGTGACCGCGCGGGAGCCGTCGGTTAGCGGCTTGGTCATCACGTCGAGCCCGCCGGCGTCCGACACCACCGTGCCCTGCCGGCCCAGCGGGTCCTGGTCGACCGCGATGACGTCGCGGTTGCGCAGGATGTCGAGGGTCGCCTCGCTCGCCGAGCGCAGGTCGCTGCCGATGAGCAGCGGCGCGGCCATCTCCGCCCAGAGGCTGAAGTGGGTGCGGTACTCGGTGTCGGTCATCCCGCCGTTGCCGACCTCCAGCATGTCGGGGTCGTTCCAGCCGCCGGGGCCCGCGTAGGGGGCCAGCGGCTGGTTCTGGTGCACGATGCCGATCATGCTGGACCAGGTGTCCTTGATGTCGAAGGTGGTGCGCCAGGAGTTGCCGAGGGCCGGCGCCCAGGTCCAGGGCTTGTTCGTGCCCCACTCGCAGATGCTGTAGAGGATCGGCCGGCCGGTGGCCCTGAGCGCGTCGCCCATCGCGCGGTAGCGGGTCTGCGCGTCGGCCCCGGTGTTGTTGCAGTTGTCGTACTTCAGGTAGTCCACGCCCCAGGACGCGAAGAGATCGGCGTCCCGCTGCTCGTGGCCGAGGCTGCCGGGAAAGCCGTGGCTGTCGCAGGTCTTGGTGCCCGCGCTGGTGTACAGGCCGAACTTCAGGCCCCTGGCGTGCACGTAGTCCGCGACGGCCTTGATCCCGTCGGGGAAGCGGGCCGGGTCGGGCACGAGGTCGCCGGCGGCGTCGCGCTGCGGCAGCGCCCAGCAGTCGTCGATGTTGACGTAGGTGTAGCCGGCCGCCTTCAGGTCCTGCGACACGAGGAGGTCCGCGACGCTCTCGACCATCGCCTCGTCGAAGTCCGCGCGGCACTGCGTGGAGTTCCAGTTGTTGAAGCCCATCTGCGGGGTGCGGGCCAGCCCGTTGTCGACCGCCGCGGCCGGGGGAGCGGCGGCGGCCTGCACGACCGCGGTGGCCGCGACCGCGGTGGTGACGGCCGCGGCGACGGAGGCGCTCCCGGGCAGCGCGGCGCCCGCGGCCGAGCCCGCGGCGGCGAGCGCCAGCGCGGCGGCCGAGGCGGTGAAGCGCTGTCCCGCGGGCAGCCGGCGGGACTCCCGGCGCGGTCCGTCCGGACGCCGGGCGCGGAGCCGGCGTCCGCACCGTGACGGCGACGGCGGTCGGTGAGGCGACGACGGCGGCTCCGGGTGCGAAGACGGCTGCTTGTACGGCTGCTGCTTGTACGGCTGCTGCTCGTGCGACTGCTGCTCGTGCGACTGCTGCTTGTGCGGCTCGGGCATCTGCGGCTCCGGGGCGTTGCGGTGGCGGCGCCGGCCGGGGGCGTCGTGGACCGGGGACTCGGTGGACCCGGGACGCCGTGGACCCCGGGGCGTCGCCGTGGGCGCGGGACACCACCACACCACGGGCGCGCCTCCCCGGCATGCCGACGCCATCCGGCGGGGTGAACCGCGCGGGCGCGGCCGCGCCGCCGCCCGCCGCGCGCGCGGACCGACCTAGGCTGTGCCCGCAGCAGTGAGATCGCCGAGAGCGGGAAAGGGCACGGGATGCCCGACGTACCAGAACCCATGGTCAAGCTGGTCCGCTGGACCGCCGAGCCCGCCGCCGCGCAACTGCTGCGTTCCACCACCGCCGCGGTCATCGCCTACCAGGTCGCGGTCTGGCTGCTGCCGCAGCCGGCCCCGCTGACCGCGCCGCTGACCGCCCTGCTGGTCGTGCAGGTCACCCTCTACTCCACCTTGCGCACCGGCATCAACCGGGTGAACTCCGTCGTCGTCGGCGTGCTGATCGCGGTCGGCTTCAGCGCGCTGGTGGGCCTGAGCTGGTGGAGCCTCGGCCTGATCATCTTCGTGTCGCTGCTGATCGGGCGGACCGTGCGGGTCGGCGAGTTCGTCATCGAGGTGGCGATCAGCGCGATGCTCGTGCTCGGCGTCACCCAGGTGGCCAGCACCGCCTGGGACCGGGTCTACGAGACGCTCATCGGCGCCGGCGTCGGCATGCTGTTCAACCTGTTCTTCGCGCCGCCGGTGTGGGTGCAGTCCGCGGGCGGCTCCATCGAGGGGCTGGCGCGCCGGATGGCCGGGCTCTTCCGCGACATGGGCGGCGAGGTGGCCGGGCACCTGCCGGTGGAGCGGGCCGCGGCCCGGCTGCACGAGGCGCGCCGGGTGGACCACGCGATCGTGGAGGTCGACGCCTCGCTGCGGCAGGCCGAGGACAGCCTGCGCTGGAACCCCCGGGTCCGCGAGGGCGTGCTCTCCAGGATCGTGCTGCGCACCGGCCTGGACACCCTGGAGATCTGCGCGGTGGTGATGCGGGTGATCTCCCGCACCCTGACCGACCTGGCCAAGCACCGCACCGACGAGTCGCTCTTCCCCGACGACGTCGCGGCCGAGCTGGAGCGGCTGTTCGGCCATGTCGCCACCGCCATCCAGAGCTTCGCGGAGCTGATCACCACCCAGGTGGCCGCGAACGCCGAGAGCGCGGAGGAGCGGCTGGCCCAGGCACTCGCCGACAGCGCGCTCAGCCGCGACCGGACCGCCGAGATGCTGCTCGACGGCGTGCGCGCGCACCCGCGGCAGTGGCAGCTGCACGGCGCGCTGCTCGCCGAGGTGGACCGCATCCTGGACGAACTGGCGGTGGAGAAGCGCTCCGAGCGCCTGGTCGAGGAACTCGACCGCAACACCGCGGAGCTGAACGACCGCCACCCGAGGCTGCAACTGCTCCGCCGCCGGCTGGCCGGGAGCACCGTGGTGCAGCGCAGCTCGGCGCCGGTGCGGGCCGCCTTCGGCCGGTTCCCCGGCCGCGAGGACTGAGCCCTCGTCACCGCCCGGGCGCGGCGCCCCACATGGGAGCGCGCCCACGAATCCGTGCCGTCACGGGCATAGACGCCGCCGTAGCGCGTCTGTAACACTGCGCCAACATGCCCGCAAATTCTGAGCAGATCAACGACGAATCTGCATGGAGACACGCAACTTACGTGGTGCACGTCTGCACGTTCCGGATTGTCGAGTAGTTGTCCGTCCTACCTCCCGACCCCACGACCCAGAGGGACGCCATGAGATCGAAGCGCTCCATCCCGCGGCTGATGGCGGGGGTGACCGCCGCGAGCCTGCTGCTGCTCGGCGGTCAGGCCCTGCCCGCCGTCGCCGCGGGAGGACCGAGCGGGGCCGCCGGCACGGTGGCCGCCGCCGGTTCACACCACGCCAGCCGCGTCAGCAGTGCCAGCGGGAGCCACACCGCGGCCCGCCTCGACGACGGGGACCGGAACTCGTACTGGCAGAGTTCCGGCAGCTCCCTGCCGCAGTGGGCACAGATCGACCTGGGCCGCACCGAGCTGATCGACAGGGTCCAGCTCAAGGTGCCGGCCTCCTGGAGCTCGCGGAAGCAGACCCTCGCGATCCAGGCGAGCGACGACGGGGTGCTGTTCGAGACCCTGGCCGGCGCGGCCACGTACACCTTCGACCACGCCGAGGGCAACAGCGCGACGGTCTCCTTCCCGGCCGCCCAGGCGCGCTACGTGCGCGCCGAGGTGACCGCGAACTCCGCGGGGAAGAGCGCGCAGCTGTCCGAGATGACCGTGCGGGCCGCGGTCGACTCCACGGTGAACCTCGCGGCCGGCAAGCCCACCGCGGAGTCCGGCCACGCCGACGTCTACCCCTCGGGCAACGCGGTGGACGGCAACGCCGGCACCTACTGGGAGAGCGCCAACAACGCCTTCCCGCAGTGGCTGCGGGTCGACCTGGGCAGCGCCGTCCCGGTGAACAAGGTGGTGCTCAAGCTGCCGCCGGCCACCGCCTGGCAGACCCGCACCCAGACGCTGGCGGTGCAGGGCAGCACCGACGGGCAGATCTTCAGCGACATCGTCCCGTCGGCCGGCTACACCTTCGACCCGGCCACCGGCAACACGGTGACGATCACCTTCAACCAGGCCACCACCCGCTACCTGCGGCTGAACATCACCGGCAACACCGGCTGGCCGGCCGGCCAGATAGCCGAGCTGGAGGCCTACGGGCCCGCCACCGGCGACACCACCGCGCCCACCGCCCCCTCGGGCCTGGCCTACACCCAGCCCGCCTCCGGCCAGATCAAGCTGACCTGGAACGCCGCCACCGACGACACCGGCGTCACCGGCTACGACGTCTACGCCAACGGCACCCTGCGCACCACGGTGGCGGGCAACGTCCTGACGTACACCGACAGCCAGCCCGACACCGCGACCGTGACGTACGTCGTCAAGGCGCACGACGCGGCCGGCAACCAGTCGCCGGCCAGCAACAGCGTGACCCGCACCGGCACGTCCGGCGACACGCAGTCGCCGAGCGCGCCCACCGCGCTGTCGTACACCCAGCCCGCCTCCGGCCAGATCAAGCTGACCTGGAACGCCGCCGCCGACAACGTCGCCGTCACCGGCTACGAGGTGTTCCGCGACGGCACGCAGATCGGCACCACCGCGGCCGGCACGCTGACCTACACCGACAGCCAGCCGGACTCGGCGACCGTCTCGTACTTCGTGCGGGCCAAGGACGCCGCCGGCAACGAGTCGGGCAACAGCAACACCGTCACCCGCACCGGCACCACGCCGCCGACCGGCGGCACCAATCAGGCGGTCGGCAAGCCCATCACCGCCTCCTCCACGGTGCAGAACTTCGTCGCGGCCAACGCGAACGACGACGACGTGACCACCTACTGGGAGGGCACCGGCACCAGTTCGCTGACCGTGCAGCTGGGCGCGAACGTCGACACCAGCCAGGTCGTTGTCAAGCTCAACCCGGCGTCGATCTGGAGCGCCCGCACCCAGACCATCGAGATCCAGGGCCGCGAGCAGAGCGCCTCCGGCTTCACCCAGCTCGTCGCGCCGAAGTCCTACTCCTTCGACCCGGCCACCGGCAACACGGTGACCATCCCGGTGACCGCGCGGGTCGCCGACGTCAAGGCGATCTTCAGCAGCAACTCCGGGGCCGGCGGCGGCCAGGCGGCCGAACTGCAGGTCATCGGCGTGCCCGGACCCAACCCCGACCTGACGGTCACCGCGCCGACCTCCTCGCCCGCGGCCCCGGTGGAGACCGACCAGGTCACCCTCAGCACCACGGTCAAGAACATCGGCACCGACGCCTCCCCGGCGACGAACGTCAACTTCTACCTCGGCACCACCAAGGTCGGCACCGCGAACGTCGGCGCGCTCGCGGCCGGCGCCGCCACCACCGTCTCGGCGAACATCGGCGCCAAGGACGCGGCCACGTACCAGGTCACGGCGAAGGTCGACGAGGCCAACTCGGTGGTCGAGCAGAACGAGACCAACAACACCGCCACCTCCTCGCTGGTGGTCAAGCCGGTCGACAGCTCCGACCTGCTGGCCTCGCCGGTCGCCTGGTCGCCCGGCAACCCGTCCGCCGGCAACAACGTCGCCTTCTCGGTGGCGATCAAGAACCAGGGCACCATCGCTTCGGCGGGCGGCGCCCACAACATCACCCTGACCGTCGCCGACGCCACGAGCGGCAACGTCGTCAAGACGCTCACCGGCTCCTACAGCGGCGCGATCGCGGCCGGCGCCACCACCGCCCCGGTGAACCTGGGCAGCTGGACCGCGGTCAACGGCAAGTACACCGTGAAGACGGTCATCGCGGTCGACGGCAACGAGCTGTCGGTCAAGCAGGCCAACAACACCAGCACCCAGTCGCTGTTCGTCGGCCGCGGCGCCAACATGCCGTACGACGCCTACGAGGCCGAGAACGGCGTGCTCGGCGGCGGCGCCACGGTGCTCGGGCCCAACCGCACCATCGGCGACCCGGCGGGCGAGGCGTCCGGCCGCAAGGCCGTGCACCTGGCGGCCAACGGCGCGTCGGTGTCCTTCACCACCCGCAGCAGCACCAACACCCTGGTGACCCGCTTCAACATCCCCGACGGCACCGACTCCACCACGCTCGACATCTACGTGGACGGCGCCTTCCTGAAGACGATCACCCTGTCCTCGAAGTACGCGTGGCTGTACGGCGACGAGGCCAGCCCGAGCAACTCGCCCGGCTCCGGCGCTCCGCGGCACATCTACGACGAGGCCAACGTGCTGCTCGGCACCACCGTGCCGGCCGGCCACACCATCACCCTGCAGAAGGACGCGGCCAACTCCGCGGCCTACTACAACATCGACTACATCAACCTGGAGCAGGCCACCCCGGTGGCCAACCCCGACCCCACCAAGTACGTGGTCCCGGCCGGCTTCACCCAGCAGGACGTGCAGAACGCCCTGGACGCCGCACGCCAGGACACCAGCAAGCTCGGCGTCTACCTGCCGCAGGGCGACTACCAGACCGCCAACAAGTTCACCGTCTACGGACGGGCGATCAAGGTGGTCGGCGCCGGTCCCTGGTTCACCCGCTTCTTCACCCCGCAGACCCAGGAGAACACCGACGGCGGGTTCTCCCTGCAGTCGGGCTCCGACGGCTCGACCTTCACCGGGTTCGCCTTCTTCGGCAACTACACCAGCCGGATCGACGGCCCCGGCAAGGTCTTCGACCTCAGCAGCGTGGCGAACCTGACCATCGACAACCTGTGGATCGAGCACACCATCTGCGCGGTCTGGGGCACCAACGTCGACAACTCGACGATCACCAACCTGCGCATCCGCGACACCTGGGCCGACGGCGTCAATCTGACCAACGGCTCCAGCGGCAACCTGGTCAGCAACGACGAGGCCCGCTCGACCGGCGACGACAGCTTCGCGCTGTTCCCCGCCACCGACAACCACAACGAGCAGGAGCTCAACAACACCTTCCAGAACCTCAGCGTGCAGACCGTGTGGCGCGCGGCGGGCCTGGCGGTCTACGGCGGTGGTGGGAACAAGTTCACCAACCTGTACATCGCCGACAGCCTGACCTACCCGGGCATCACCATCGGGTCGCTGCAGTTCGGCGGCATCCCGGCGCTCGGCTTCGAGTCCTCACCGCAGACCACCTTCGACAACATCTCGCTGGCCCGCGACGGCGGCCACTTCTGGGGACAGCAGTCGTTCCCGGCGCTGTGGGTGTTCTCCGCGGAGTTCAAGCTCCAGGGCCTGCGGATCAGCAACGTGGACATCACCGACCCGACGTACTCCGGGATCATGTTCCAGACCAAGTGGAACGGCAGCACCTCGCTCAACCCGATCCAGGACACGGTGTTCACCAACGTGAGCATCACCGGGGCGCACAAGAGCGGTGACAGCTTCGACGCCAAGTCCGGCTTCGGCATCTGGGCCAACCCGCAGCCCGAGTCCGGCCAGGGCCCCGCGGTCGGCTCGGTGACCTTCAACGGCCTGCACGAGAGCGACAACGCGGTGGACATCCAGAACACCACCAGCACGTTCACCATCACCGTCAACAACTGACCGGAGGCCGTCCGCCTGGCGATCCCCGGCCGGCGGACGGCGCCGCCACCTCCAGGGGGCGTGTCCGCGTTCGGCATCTGAACGCGGACACGCCCCGTCATGTCCTTTTCACCCCACCCGTACTGAACCGGCTTCAGCCGGTGAACGGGGGGTCTTGACGGCGCATTGGTCCAGTCCTACCGTCGCCGTTGCCGCCGACAGTCACGTCGGCGACCCGCGTTCACTGCCGTGAACGACCGGAGTCGGCTGTCCGCCCACGGAAGGCCCCCTCATGACCCCCCACGCGAACCCCCACGCCGCCGCCCCCCGTACGAGACGGCCCCGCGCCCGTCCGAAGGCGCTCGGCGCGCTCGTCACCGTCCCCGCCCTGGCCGCCGGGCTCCTGCTGGCCACCGGCGGCACCGCCCACGCCGCGGCCGACCTTGGCCCCGGCTTCCCGGCGCAGTACGCCGCGCCCTACGCCGAGGTGTGGAACTCGCCGACGGCGCTGACCACCGTCCGCAACGCCACCGGGCTGAAGTACTTCACCCTCGCCTTCGTCATCGACGGCGGCGGCTGCAACGCCACCTTCAACGGCGACACCTCCGTCACCGACGCGAGCTGGACGTCGGCGATCAACAGCCTGCGGTCGGCCGGCGGCGACGTGATCGTCTCCTTCGGCGGCGCCTCCGGCACCGAGGAGGCGCTCGCCTGCACCTCGGTGGCGGCGCTGGAGACCCAGTACAAGCGGGTCGTCGACGGGCTGAACCTGACCCGCCTCGACTTCGACATCGAGGGCGGCGCACTCGACAACACCACCGCCAACGACCGGCGCAACGCCGCCCTGGCCGACCTGCAGCAGCAGTACGCGGCACAGGGCAGGAAGCTCGACATCGACTACACCCTGCCGGTCGACCCCTCGGGCCTGGAGTCCAATGCGATCAGCCTGCTGAACAACGCCAAGAGCCACAACCTGAACGTCAACCTGGTCAACATCATGACCATGGACTACGGCTCCGCGATGGACATGGGCAACGCCGCCATCTCCGCCGCGCAGGGTCTGCACACCCAGCTCGGCCAGATATGGACCGGCAAGACCTCCGCGCAGCTGTGGGCGATGGAGGGCAACACCCCGATGATCGGCGTCAACGACACCACCAGCGAGGTGTTCTCCACCTCCGACGCGAGCGACCTGGAGAACTTCGCCAAGTCCAACGGCATCCAGGAGCTGAGCTTCTGGTCGCTCGGCCGCGACAAGGCCTGCGCGAGCAACGGCCAGCTGTCGGACTCGTGCAGCGGCACCTCCCAGTCCGCGTGGCAGTTCTCCGGCACCTTCAACGCGATCACCGGCGGGGGCGGCGGCACGCCGCCGTCGGGTGGGGCCACCGGTGCGATCCGGTCGGGTTACGCGGGCAAGTGCGTGGACGTGGCGGGGGCGAGCAGTGCGAACGGCGCGGCGGTGCAGCTCTACGACTGCAACGGGACGAACGCGCAGAGCTGGACGGTGGGTTCGGACCGTTCGCTCAAGGCGCTGGGCAAGTGCATGGACGTGACCGGGGCGGGTACGGCCAACGGCACGACCGTGCAGCTGTACGACTGCAACGGCACGGCCGCGCAGAAGTGGCACGCCTCCGGCTCGACGCTGGTCAACGACGGCTCCGGCAAGTGCCTGGACGCCACCGGGCCCAGCTCGGCCAACGGCACCCGGCTGCAGATCTGGGACTGCTTCGGCGGCACGAACCAGCAGTGGACTCTCCCCTCCTGACCGCTGCCGACGACCGGCCGCGGTGGCCGTCCCCCGCGATCGGCCGTCCTGAGCGGCTCCTCGTGTGACCTGAACGGCGGTGGGCGCGCCGGGCCGGGCCGGCTCCGGGAAGCCCCGGCGCGATCGCGCGGTTCACTGTGACCACAGGCGCCGCGCATGCGCGCCCACCGCTGTCACCGAGGAAACCGAACAGGAGACCTGATGAACACCGCGGAACTGCTCGCCGACGCCTTCGGGCGGATCAAGGAGAACGTGCACGGCGCCGTCGAGGGGCTGACCGCCGAGGAGACCGCGCGCGTGGTCGAGCCCGGCGCCAACACCGTCGCCTGGCTCGTCTGGCACCTCACCCGGGTCCAGGACGACCACGTCGCCGACGTGGCCGGCGACGAGCAGACCTGGACCGCCGACGGCTGGGAGAAGCGCTTCGGCCTGCCGTTCGCCGCCGGGGCCACCGGCTACGGCCACAGCCCGCAGGACGTGGCGAAGGTCCGGGTGGACGATCCGGCGCTGCTCACCGACTACTACGACGCCGTCCACGAACGGACCCTCGGCTATCTGCGGGGGCTGTCCGAGAGCGACCTGGACCGGATCGTCGACGAGCGCTGGGACCCGCCGGTGACCCTCGGCGTCCGCCTGGTCAGCGTGCTCGACGACGACATCCAGCACGCCGGGCAGGCCGCCTTCCTGCGCGGCCTGCTGCTGCGCCGCCGCTGACGGGGCGGCGGGGACCGCGGGAGCGCCGGGGGAGCGCCGGGGGAGCGCGCGCCCCCTGGCGCGCCCTCGGTGACCCCGGTCGACCTGCCGGTGCCCCCTGCCCGATGATAGAGTTACTTAACCTAAGTTAAGTATAAGTAACTGCCACTCGGGTGGGGAGCACCGGCCACATGGCTACCGAAGACGAAGCAGCCACACGCATACAGCGGAGGACCCCGCGGTTCGACACCAGCCACCCGCACTACAAATGGATCGCGCTGTCCAACACCACGCTGGGCATGCTCATCGCCACGATCAACTCCTCGATCGTGCTGATCTCGCTGCCGGCCATCTTCAACGGCATCGGCCTCAACCCCCTGGAACCGGGGAACGTCAGCTATCTGCTGTGGATGCTGATGGGCTACATGCTCGTCACCGCCGTCCTGGTGGTCACCCTCGGCCGGCTCGGCGACATCCTCGGCCGCGTCAAGATCTACAACGCCGGCTTCCTGATCTTCACCGTCACCTCGGTGATCCTGTCCGTCGACCCGATGCACGGCGGCGGCGGCGCGCTCTGGCTGATCGGCTGGCGGGTCGCCCAGGCCGTCGGCGGCTCCATGCTGATGGCCAACTCCGCGGCGATCATCACCGACGCCTTCCCGGCCCGCCAGCGCGGCATGGCGCTCGGCGTCAACATGGTCGCCGGCATCGCCGGCTCCTTCATCGGCCTGGTCCTCGGCGGCCTGCTCGCCGAGTGGAACTGGCGCTCCATCTTCTGGGTGAACGTGCCGATCGGACTGGTCGGCACCGTCTGGGCGTACCGCTCGCTGCACGACACCGGACTGCGCCGCCCGGCCAAGATGGACTGGTGGGGCAACATCACCTTCGCCGTCGGCCTGACCGCGCTGCTGGCCGGCATCACCTACGGCATCCAGCCCTACGGCGGCCACACCATGGGCTGGACCAACCCCTGGGTGCTGGCCGGACTCATCGGCGGCGCGCTGATGCTCGTGATCTTCTGCCTGGTCGAGGCACGGGTCGCGGAGCCGATGTTCCCGCTCGGACTGTTCCGCAACGTCAGCTTCGCCGGCGGCAACGCGGCCACCCTGCTCGGCTCCATCGCCCGCGGCGGTCTGCAGTTCATGCTGATCATCTGGCTGCAGGGCATCTGGCTGCCGCTGCACGGCTACGACTACGCCGACACCCCGCTGTGGGCCGGCATCTACCTGCTGCCGCTGACCGTCGGCTTCCTGGCCGCCGGGCCGATCGCCGGCGCGCTGTCCGACCGCTACGGCGCCCGGCTGTTCGCCGCGGCCGGCTTCGTGGTGATGGCCGGCTCGTTCGCCGGGCTG